>DASZAE010000099.1:0-10273 GCA_035945515.1 Terriglobia bacterium | reverse complement strand
CTTGAGTCCGGCCCGGCCAAGCGTTTCAAGAAGCTGACGGTGAATGAGTTCCAACCCTTCGTAGACTTTGGCGGGAGCTTTGGGATCGCGGTGCTTCAGGGCACGTTCGAATCCGTCGAGAGCGGGTAGAAGCGACCGCATTAGGTCGGCATTCGCGTGCTGTAAAAATTCTTCTTTCTCGCGCTGGGTCCGCTTGCGGAAATTCTCTAGCTCCGCTCGCGCGCGAAGAGCCAGGTCGTAAAACTCCTGTTTCTCCGCCAAAGCTTTCTGATAGGCCGCTGCGAGATCCTCCGGAAATTTGGTTTCTTCGGTTTGTTTCGCTTCAGCGGAAGCGGCGATTTCGCCCTCCGGGTTTTGGGCGTTTTTCACGGCTTCCTTTTCATTGCTGGCATCCATTTTCTTCATCGACACCTTTACATCAACCCTTAATTAAAAAAATAGCATCTTGCCGTGTGATGTCAATTGGCGCTGAGGAGGCGGCTGGTGACTTGGGCGACGTACTCTACCGTTTTAATAGCGCGATCGTACTCCATCCTTGTGGGTCCAATAACACCAAGCGCGCCCACCGGGCGGCGGCGGTAGTGGTAGGGAGCCACAATACACGTGCACTGAGCCATTTCTGAATTCGGATTTTCGCGGCCAATCAACACTTGCACGCCGCGGTGCGCCGCTTCAACACAGGCGCTCAGAATCTTCACCACCTTGGCCTTTTCTTCCAGAGTTGCGAGTAGCTCCTTCACCTTGCCCGCGTCCAGGAAATCCTGCTGATCCAAAATCCTTGCCGCCCCGCCGACGAAAAGCGGCCCAGGCTGCGTCTGCGCGAGCGCGCCCCACATGAAGAGCTTGGCGGCGTCGGAAAGAAGCTGGTCTGAAAGAGCTTTCATTTCCTCCACCCGTTTCACCATCTCAACGCGAATTGTACGCAGCGACCAGCCGCGGAATTCGTGGTTCAGGAAGTCGGCGGCCCGGTCAAGCGCCTGCTGATTGATATCGTCTTCCAGGCGGAAAACCTTGTTCTCAATCAGGTCAGGCTTTGAAACAATCACGGCGAGCACACGCGCGTCCGGCAGCCGCACAAACTTGATATGCTCGAGAAGTTTCTCTTCGAGAGATGGGCCAAGAACGAGGCCAAGATTGTTCGACACCTCCGAGAGCAGAAGAGAAACCCTCTCCATGAACTCGTCCATGGGCGCCGCTTCCGCCGAGAGGGTTTCCTCAATATACTTTTCGATCGCCGTGCCCAGGCAGGTAGGCTTCGTAAGCCGGTCGACGTAGAAGCGATACGCTTTGTCGGCGGGGATCCTGCCCGCGGACGTGTGCGGATGGGTTAGAAAGCCCGCAACCTCCAGCTCGGCCATGACATTGCGGATGGTCGCCGGGCTGAGCGACGGATGAAAGTGTCCGGAAACCGCCTTTGAGCCAACAGGCTCGCCTGTTGACACGTACAATCGCACCAAGACGGCTAATATCTCCTGATGCCGCGCGCCGAGCTCATTTTCTTCCGTCATGAGGAAGCCAACCTGTCATCTTTCAAGCATTTAGATATATCTCATTTTACCGGCTCAGCGCCTTTCTGTCAAGGATTTGCCCCTATAGAACCCATCTCTATATCATGTTTTCGTTCTAAGAACGGCTCACGGACGCCGGTTTTTGAAATGCGTGATGAAATTGCTTCCATTTATCATGCTGCCTGCAATTAACGCACCTGAAGTGCCAAAAAACACTGGTGGAGGGCTGTAAACTGGCTGGAGAAGCGCCGTCTATTGAATTTTCTTGCGGGTTTCAGCAAGGGCCCGGCGCGCCGGTTCATATTCCGGCGACATGCGCAAAGCGGCCTCAAAATGATGGCGCGCTTGGGTATACATCTCTTTTGCCAGATATGCGCGGCCCAAATTGTAATGGGGGTAGTGGTAGGCATCGTAGCGGCGTGATTGCAGCGCCCGCTCGAGCCAGGGCAGGGCTTCATCGTACTTCCCGCGTTCGATCAAATAGGCGCCAATGTCGTTATAGGGTGTTCCGAAGTCCGGGTCCACTTGGATCGCCTTCCGGCATTCCGCAATGGCGGCATCAATCTTGCCCTGGAAATGGTAAGTCCCGGCAAGGAACGTGTAAGCTTCGGCGGTTGGATGCAGCTTCAGAGATCGTTTGTAAAGCTCAACCGCCATCTCGTATTCCCCTCCCATTTGATACTGATAGGCTTCCCGGAGGAGATCCCATGCCGATTGGTGATTTTCTATATCCATAAAGATAGCCGCCTTCGGCTTCTGACACTTGTTAACACACTGACGACAAGAATGTCAACGATCTGAGCAGGGAAGCGGCTCTGTTTTAGGGCGGGTTTGATTGCCATTAAAGATTCAGACCGGCTTGTGCTGCTCTATTATCTTCGTCTCTGGCATATAAGTGGCCCTAAACCAAGCGGGATACGCCTGGGACAGGCCGTGAAGAGACTCATATGATTGCAATAAACGGCAAAGTGGGGAAAAAGGGAAATCATTTTCACACTTTAAGCAATAGAAGCACTCTAGTTAGCGGATTCCGTTTAAGGGCCGAGGCGAGAGGGTGCATTGAGACGGTTTTTCAAAACAGGATAGCGGCTATGGTTAAGGACAAACGAAGACTCAAGTCTGATCGTCACTACTTCTCTATGAATTGTAATTAAAGAGGTTATTGGCAATGTTATAAGCCCTTAATTAGATAAAAGAGTTTGTCGGCTCATATGGCTGGAACCGTAGCCGCCCGGCCCGACATTTGGCACTATGATTGCTCAGACACAGCCTGAAATTGATCTGAGCCAGCATCGAAGCGGGTTTTTCGATAAGGCTGGCGGAGAGGGAAAATGTCACATCCTCATCGTCATCGTTATGATCAGAGAGGCCATTCGAATCGCGTGCCAAGGACGCTTTGGGTTGGGTTTGTGGTGTTCATGGTTTTCGGCGTCGCAGCAGCGATTTTAATGATCGACCCCGCGTTACTTTCGCAAGGTTCAGCAGGCTCGTTGTGGCAGAGCGCCATCGCATTTGGGCATAAATCCATGGCGAAGACGGATGGCGCAGCCGGTCACGACCGTGTTATTTACCCTTATTCGATTGTTGCCGGTGGCATCCACAACAAGGCTGAGTTCGAAGAGGCGATGAAGACAGACCCTGTGGCGGCGGCGCACTATGCAGATTTCAACGCTTCTAAGTTCCATTTGGTCAAATTGCAAAAGCCCGAGTACGCTTACGTTTCATTCCGGGTGGGAGATAACGTTTACTGGACTAGCCACAAGGTAGAGTTGCGCCAAGGCGAGACGCTGATTTCTGACGGCAAGAATCTTGGCCGGACGCGCTGTGGCAACCGAGTTTGCGAAACACCGAGGCTGCCTACTTACGATCATGAGCCGTCAGAGAAAGACTTGAACACGCCCTCCAGGGGCCGGGTAGAAACTGAAGCTTTTAATGCGGTAGCGCCCCTGTCACCGGACGGACCCGGCGTTATTCCTGGCCCCGGATCACTTGTGCCACCCTCCGGCGGCGGCTCCTCAACGCCGACAGGCGGCATTGGAGGCGTGGGGCCTATGATATCTTCTCCTCCGGCCGGTTGCGCGTCGAACACCAAGGCTGACGCTCAAGGCGACTGCATCACTTCACGGGTTTCCGTCCCTCCGCCCGCCCAAACCCCGGAAGATAATACCTGGGTCCTTTTGCTTAGCGGGGGATTGGTTATGGCAGGATATGGATGGGCGCGACGCCGCCGCACAGCAGAAACGCGGCTATAACGAACGCCATTCTGAGCGAAGGGTTTTCTCGTAAGCCGCTGAAAAAATAATTTTAACTGTGCTCAGTATGGGGTTCCTGAGAAGTTGCCAAGAGAGCACAAGAGTTTACAAACATAATCTTGCGATGGAGGGGGCGCAAGGGGCGGAAGCTGCGGAGGGGAACCCAATAGGGTTGTGATGCGGCTTCCGCCGTTTTTTTTTGAGTAGTGATTCAAGATGTAGAGGCGCGCTACCCCGCCGCAATGTGGTGGATTAATCCCTCTATCGCTGCTTTTTTTTCTTCTTTTCCCCTTGTTCGCTCGCCATTATCCCCAAAACCTCCACATAGTGATCCTCATAAGACTGGTCATTCGGGTCGAGATGGGTGGCAATGCGGAATTCCTTTAGAGCATCCACAAAATCTCCCTGCTTCTCAAGGGCATAGCCCAGTCCGCTGTGCGCATCGGCGCTCGATGGATTATGGCGAATCGCTTCTCGAAGCTCAACGCCCGCGTCGTCCCAATCCCTGATCATCAGAAAGGTCATTCCCAGTTCGTGATGAAGGCCAGGATTGCCAGGGTCGAGCTGTATGGCGTGGCGAAGCGTCTGAATAGCCTCTGGGAATTGACCATCGGAGCGGGCGTCTACCGCGCTGGCGAGCAGTCTGCGAAGCTCCATATTATTTTCTGCAGCGCCGAGAGGCGAATCTAACGGGGCATCACTTGCTGGAAGCGATGGCTTGGGTTGAAGCGAGGTCGATGAGCCTGGAGCGGGCGAGACAAAGTAAGTTGTCTCAGGCTTTCCTGGGCAATCCACGTGGATGTAATGATCGGATGCGGGCACGCCGGAAAGGGTTAGAGTGTCTGCTGCGCCGGTTTTCCCAGCGGGAGCACCGTCAATATCCACAGCGCACCCAGTCTTGCCTGCGTTGACGATCACCTGAGCAGTTTCAGATTTCTTGTGAGCGTGGCGAAAGACGGCAAATGCGCTTTGGCTCCCGCCCCCGAGAGCAAGCGCGAGAAGGATGACTGTTCCGGCGCTGCGGATACGTCTTCGCACGGCGGGTTTATGTTAGCACAACGGCCGCTCGTTGCGCGTTCAATGGGCCGGGTAGTGAGTCTGTGTGGTCACTGTGGTTAATGAATTGTAGCAGTCTCTGGCCGCCAATTTTATTTAACGGCCAGTGGTCGAAGGCCTGTAAGGGGCCGCCGCTATAATTGCATCACTCTGCATCTCCAACGTTCCGAAGCACCCTGTATGCTATAGTTTGACCAGACGAAAGACGCCTGACTTGGAGGTGAGGTTGGACTTCGAGTTTTCGGACGAACAAAGGGAAATACAACGGTCCGTCCGGGAGTTTGCGGAGCGTGAAATACGCCCTCACGTCATGGAGTGGGACGAGGCCCAGCACTTTCCGCGCGAGCTTCTTCCCCAACTTGCCCAATTGGGCTTGATGGGGGCCACGGTTCCTCGTGAATTTGGCGGATCGGAGCTTGGCTACGTCGAGTATGTGACGATTATTGAGGAGTTGGCGCGAGTAGATGGCTCGGTCGCCATCATCGTCGCCGCCCACAACTCGCTTTGTTCAGGGCACATCGCTGAAGTTGGAACGGAGGCCCAGAAGCGTAAATTCCTGGCGCCGCTGGCGCGCGGGGAGAAGTTAGGCTGTTGGAGCCTTACCGAGCCGCAAGCAGGCAGCGATGCCAGCGGAACGCGCACCACGGCGCGGTTTGAGGGCAGCCATTGGGTGCTGAACGGCTCTAAAACTTTTACCTCGAACGGAAGTTACGCGGATATCGGCGTAGTGATGGCCGTCACAGATAAAACTGCGCACAAGCACGGCATATCGGCATTTATTGTCGAGCGCGGGACGCCGGGCTTCCGTGTGGGGAAGAAAGAAAATAAGATGGGTCTCCGCGCCAGCGACACCGCGGAGGTGATCTTTGAGGATTGTCGTGTTCCGCAGGAGAATTGCCTCGGCAAGCCCGGCGAGGGCTTTATCGATTGCCTCAAAATTCTCGACAAGGGCCGCATTTCGATTGCGGCGCTGGCGGTGGGCATGGCGCAAGGAGCGTTTGAGGCCAGCGTTCGCTATTCCCGCGACCGGCAGCAGTTTGGAAAGCCTATCGTTGAGTTTGAAGCCATCCAGTGGAAACTTGCGGACATGGCGGCGGGAATCGAGGGCGCGCGGCTGCTGACGCTGCGGGCCGCGGCGCGCGCGGATCGAGGGATGCGGGTGACGCGGGAAAGCTCCATCGCAAAACTGGTGGCGGGTGAAACGGCGGTTAAGGTGGCTAACGAGGCCGTGCAGATTCACGGAGGGTACGGGTTCATCAAAGATTATCCGGTGGAAAAATTCTATCGTGACGTGAAGCTGTGCACCATTGGCGAGGGCACGAGTGAAATCCAGCGCCTGATTATTGCTCGCGAAGTTTTGAAAGACGCCAGTCACTAATCCATCGGGAGTTCGCCCGGCTCTGCCGGGGTGGCAGTAAAAGTTTGACAGTTCCGGGAGTCAGCACTGAAATGCCCCTCACCCGGCTCGCTCCGCTCGCCACCCTCTCCCCGACGGGAGAGGGTTGGAAAAAGTAAGGGATGTCCGCCCTCTCCCGTCGGGGAGAGGGTGCCCGACGTAGGAGGGCGGGTGAGGGGTTTTGCCTCAAGCATGATTTTTGCAGTGCGTGAAAGTAATGGCCAAGCCCCCCCTTGGAGGGGCCGCCCGTTTTAAAGCCCCCCGCTCTGCCGGGGGATATTTACTGGTTTGTTGAGAAATGGCCCACAAGATAGGTTCTCGCCCGACCCATTACGCGGGCAATCCTTATGTTCGATCCCACGCGCGAATTGGCTGAGAAGATACGGGCAGGCGACCGCCGCGCCGTCGCCCGCGCCATCAGCGCAATCGAAAACGGAGAAGAAAGCAGCACCCCGCTCTTAAAGCAACTTTTCCTCAGCAGCCGTAAGTCGCGGACAATTGGGATCACCGGCTCTCCGGGCGTCGGTAAAAGCACGCTGGTTGAAAAGCTGGCGGTGGCATACAGGCGGTGCGGGCAACGAATTGGCATTCTCGCGGTTGATCCTTCGAGTCCATTCAGCGGCGGCGCGATTCTAGGCGACCGCATCCGGATGCAAAGCCTCTTTGCTGACGAGGGGGTGTACATCCGCAGCATGGCGACGCGGGGCTGCCTCGGCGGGCTGGCGGCGGGCGCGTGGGATGCCGTCACCGTGCTCGAGGCTGCGGGATCGGAAGTAGTGATGATCGAGACGGTTGGCGTGGGCCAAGACGAGGTGGAGATTGCCGGGCTGGCTGACCTTACGTTATTGCTTCTTGCGCCGGGCATGGGCGATGACGTGCAAGCGTTCAAAGCCGGCGTGATGGAGATCGCCGATATTTTCGCTATTAACAAAGCTGATCGTGGCGAGGCCGCTCGCACAGAGCGCGAGATTGCGGCTCTTCTCGGCATGGGGACGCCGCGAGAAGGCTGGCGGCCGAAGATTGTGAAGACGGTTGCAACCACAGGTGAAGGCGTGGTTGAGCTTTGCCGCCTGATCGATGAATTCTATGCTGGCTCGGAAAGCGCATCCTTTGGGCAGCGGCGCGAGCAAGAGCGATGGCGGTTGCGCATTATACAGATGACGCGGGAGCAGTTGTTTCGCCGTGTCGCCGCCACAGGCCATGCTGATGATTTCATTCGCGGCCGCGTCGAGCAGATTGCGCGCAGGGAAATTGATCCACATTCGGTAGTTGAAGAGTTGCTGCGGGTAATGCCCGCAGGTTCATTGGGTCAATGATTCAAGGGGCCGATGATTCAACCAAACGATCATACAATCAAAGGATGAAAATCCATCACCTTGGCATCGCGGTTGAGTCGCTGGAGGAAGCAATTCCTCTGTTCGAGCGGATGTTAGGGCGCGCGCCAGTTGCGCGCGAGACGGTGACGGAGCAGGGCGTCTGCGTGGCCGTTTTTGAGGTTGGCGAGAGCCGGATTGAATTGCTTGAGAGCGCAGCGCCGGATTCTCCCATCGCGCGATTCATTGCCAAACGCGGGCCAGGGATTCATCACCTGTCTCTGACGGTGCCAGACCTTGACCAATCGCTCAAAGAAATGGAACAATCGGGAATTCGTCCGGTTGACCGTAAGGCGCGCGCGGGGGCGCAGAACGGGCGCGTTGCCTTTCTTCATCCGAAAAGCACTGCCGGCGTGCTGATTGAGTTGGTTGAAGAAAAGAAGTAGCCGCGGTCGCGTTTACTGTAGCGGCGGCCTCTGGCCGCCGGTCTTTAATTAAATAGTAAAAAGCGGCGGCCAGAGGCCGCCGCTACAACAACTATTAGAGAGAGAGGGTTAAGCATCGGTGAAACTAGGGCATTTCAATATTTACGCTTTATCGGACGGCAGTTTTGGATTGGACGGCGGCCAGATGTTTGGTGTTGTGCCCAAGCCGCTATGGGAAAAAGAACTCGCGGCGGACGCGCGCAATCGCGTGAAGCTGGAGCTTACTTGCCTGTTGATTCAAACAGGGCGGCATAATATTTTGATCGAGACCGGCATCGGCGACAAGTTTGACGCCAAGCGGAATGACATTTATATGGTTGACCATTCGGCGGCGTCGCTTCCCGATCAACTTAAAAAGGCGGGTCTCGGCCTGGAAGACATCGACGTGGTGATCAATACGCATCTTCACTTTGATCACTGCGGATGGAACGCGCGCCGGGAGGGCGACGCGCTGGTCCCCGCGTTTCCCCGCGCCCGTTACTTCGTGCAGCGCGGCGAATGGGAGCACGCCTGCCAGCCGACGGAGCGCGATCAGGGGAGTTTTGTGCAGGAGTTCTTCACGCCTGCGGAAAAACAGACGGAATTCCTGGAGGGCGACGCCGAGATTATGCCCGGCATCCGGCTGGAAGTTCTTCCCGGCCACACGCGCGACATGCAGGCCGTGCGCATCACATCCGAAGGCGAACAAGCCTACTTCATTTCGGATCTCGTGCCTTCGACCGCGCATCTGGCGTATCCGTGGATGATGAGTTTTGATCTCTACCCGCTCGAAACGCTCGCCAATAAAAAACGGGTGCTTCCGAAGCTTGCGGAAGAGCGGACGCTGGTCATTTTTCCGCACGATAATGCCACGCCGTGGGCGCGCCTGGAGGAACACGAAGGCAGGATTTCCCCGGTTGTTGATCCGTCGGCTAGGAGATAAAGCCGCTTTCATGCGGGTTTGGCCAGCAGGATAGACCGAAATTTGGGAAATGACCAAGATTAGCAAGGAACACCAACGCATGGCACAAGCAGAAATCGGGATCATCGGCGGCAGCGGAATCTACAACATGGCAGGCCTCCGCAAAGCGCGGGAAGCGCGCGTGACAACGCCATTTGGCCGCCCTTCGGACGCTTATGTGACGGGCGAACTGGAAGACCGCCGCGTGGCTTTTCTCGCGCGTCACGGACGCGGCCATTTGCTGCTTCCGTCTGAAATCAACTTCCGCGCCAATATTTACGGCTTCAAAAAGCTGGGCGTCGAGCGCATTGTCGCTTTGAGCGCGGTCGGCTCGCTGCGCGAAGACTTCAAGCCCATGGACATGGTGATCCCCGATCAATTTTTTGACCGCACGCGCGGGCGCGTCTCCACTTTTTTCGGCAACGGCCTCGCTGCGCACATCAGTTTCGCGCATCCATTCTGCCCGACAGTGCAAGGAGAGTTGGAGAAATCCTGCGCCGCCGCGGGCGTGAACTTCCATCGCGGCGGAACGTATGTTTGCATGGAAGGGCCGGCGTTTTCCACCTTAGCGGAGTCGAATGTCTACCGTTCCTGGGGCATGGACATTATCGGCATGACTAATCTGCAGGAAGCCAAGCTCGCGCGCGAGGCGGAGATTTGCTATGCCACGCTGGCGATGGTGACTGATTACGATTGCTGGCACAAGTCGCACGAGGCGGTCACCGTAAACCAGATTTATGAGTGTCTTCAGCGCAATGCTGAAAACGCGCAGCAGATTATCCGGCTGGTGGCGCAACAGCTTCCGCGCGACCGTTCGTGCAAGTGTGGTTCGGCGCTCGCACATGCGTTCATCACCGACCGCAAAAAGGTCCCGCTCGCGGTGAAAAAAAAGCTGGCGCTGCTGGTAGGAAAATATCTGTAGCGGCGCTCTCTGAGCGCCGGCCATTGATTAAAGGGCGGCGGCCAGAGGCCGCCGCTACAACATTATTTGTCGTCACTATAATTTGTAATCCTCAATATTCGTGGATTACACAAAGTCTTACGGGAGGTCTTTTCCGGATGCCGTTGCTCGTGGTAGGTTCAGTCGCTTTTGACAACATTCGCACGCCTTACGGCCAGGCTGAGGACATCGCCGGCGGCTCGGCGACATATTTTTCCGTAACGGCCAGCCACTTCGCGCCAGTCAACATCGTCGCGGTTGTCGGCGAGGATTTTGGCGACGCGCAGATGGCCATCTTTCGTGGCCGTCAGATCGACACGCAAGGCCTCGAACGCGCGAAAGGGAAGACGTTCCGTTGGCGCGGCGAGTACAACGGCGATATG
>DASZAE010000098.1:0-17726 GCA_035945515.1 Terriglobia bacterium | reverse complement strand
GAGAATAATGATACAAATGAGACGCGCGCGCCGCCGCCCAGGGAGAGCCTCGCCCCGCCCCGGCCGGCCAAATCCTGTGATAAATCCCACGACCGCCCGGCTCGGTAGCGCAGACCGCCGCCTTTGCGGTCTGCGGCCTTTCATCGAGAGCACAAAGCAGGTAGCCACGGCATGATCTTTATGCCGTGGGTTCGTAACGTCCTTGGAAAAAAGCCACGGCACACAAATCGTGCCGTGGCTACCCGCTTGCCATTCATAGCGCCGCCGTCCCGGCGGCAGTTGCTGGGGTGCTCGAGCCCAATTACCGCTTGACAAACCTGAGGCCATTCAGTAGAAAGGTGAATCAGCTTCGTCTCAGGCTGCTGATGAGCGCGCAGAGCCAATAAGCGGGGGATGCGCGCAAGCATTCACTCGAATCTGGCGGATGCCATTCCTGCGATGAAGATCAATTTCAGCCCGTCGCGGGCATTCCACCTCGCCACAAACTACTTGCATGATCTACCCTAGAAGATTTTTCCTCAAGACATTAGCTGCTGCGGTTCCGGCTGTTTGCTTGGCTCAAGAGACGACTCCAAAGGTTGCCGCGTCCGCGCCGCCCGAGGGGGCGCTCTCGTTTCAAACCGGAGCGTTCTGGTCGCCACGAGTCAACCTGAATGCCGGCACCGTGTTTGCTTACGGCATCGGCGATACGCTGCCCGCGCGCATTGCTTCCTGGCGCGCCCACGGATACCGTCCCGACGTCATGACCGGAATCGCCTGGGGACGATATGAGAACTACCTCGACGGCAAGTTTGACGGCAAAAACCACGAAGATGAAGCTCAGACGGATCGCTACGGCAAAAAGGTTCAGCATGGCTCGGGGCGCGGCGGCGCCATCTACTATATGGTTCCGACCAAGTCATACGTGCGCTTCATCACGGCCGGACTCAAGAGCGCCGTGGACGCGGGGGCCGAAGCCATCTGTTTAGAAGAGCCGGAATTTTGGGTAAGGTCCGGCTACTCAGAGGCATTCAAGCGCGAATGGCAGGCGTATTACAACGAGGCGTGGCGGCCGCCGGATTCGTCTCCTGACGCTCAGTACCGCGCCTCGAAGCTGAAGTACTACCTGTACCGGCGAGCTCTTTCACAAGCCTTCGATTTCGTTCATCGCTATGCGAAGACCCAAGGCCGCGCGGTTGGGTGCTATGTCGCAAGCCATTCGCTGGTGAACTACAGCGACTGGCGGATTGTGAGTCCCGAGTCCTCTTTGGAACAGGTGAACTGCGACGGATACATCGCCCAGGTGTGGACCGGCACGGCGCGAACGCCGAACGTCTACGAAGGCAAGCGGAAGGAACGCACGTTTGAGACCGCGTTTTTGGAATACGGCGCCATGCTCAACCTTTCACGAGTCTCGGGCCGAAATCTCTGGCTGCTCAACGACCCGGTCGAAGACAATCCCAACCATTCCTGGAGCGACTACCGGAAAAATTGGGAAAACACCATGACGGCTTCTCTGCTCCATCCGCAGGCCTGGCGATACGAAGTCATGCCATGGCCGGACCGCGTCTTCGGCCACAAGTATCCGGTCACGGAACCTCCCGCCGGGGCAGCCGGCATGGTGTCTTCACTCGAATCCGGCAATGGATATCCTTCGCGTCGCGCCGCCCGGCCGGCGGCAATCCCGGTCGTGCAGCGCGCGCTGATTCCTCAGGATTACGCGACGGAGCTTCAGGTGGTGATCCGCGCGCTGAAGGATATGAAGCAGCCGCCTGATTCGATCCGCTGGGAACAGGCCGGGACGCAAGGGACCGGCATCCTGATTTCCGACACGATGATGTTCCAGCGCGGCGATCCTCACCCTTCAGACACGAATCTCGGGTCGTTCTATGGACTCGCGCTGCCGCTGCTCGCGCGCGGAGTACCCCTTGTGCCCGTGCAGATTGAGTATGCTGCGAACGAGGGTTTTTTGGAGCCTTATCGCCTGCTTCTCCTCACCTACGAAGGGCAAAAACCTCCTACGCCCGGCTTTCACCTGGCGCTGGCGAAATGGGTGCGCGCGGGCGGCGCGCTCGTCATGGTGGATGACGACAAGGACCCCTATAATGCCGCGCGGGAGTGGTGGAACACGGCGCCGTATGCGTATGCCACGCCTCGTCTTCACCTTTTTGAAACGCTGGGACTCGAAGCCGGCTCGACGGGACTGCACAAAGTCGGGAAAGGGATCGTCCTGTGGGATGCGCAATCACCCGCTGCTCTGAGCTATGAACCGGAAGGCGCGCGGCGCGTGACTCAAATCAGCCGGACGGCGGCCGCAGCGGTGAAGTTGCGTTGGAGCGAGTCGCCAACGCTGGTGTTGAGGCGAGGCCCCTATGTCATCGGAGCGGGACTCGACGAACCCGCCGCAAGCTCCAAGATGAAACCTTTGCGCGGGCGGTATATCGACCTTTATGACCCGGCCCTTGCGATCGTGCGCCACGTCGCCCTCAGTCCAGGGCAAAGGCTATTCCTTCTGGATCTGGATTCTCATCGCGGGGGCGAGGCTCGCGTCCTGGTGGCGGCGTGCCGCATCAGCCGCGAAGCCGCAAGCCGCCATGCGCTGCGCTTTCACGCCTCGGGCATCGGCGAAACGGAGGCTGTGGCGCGCGTGGCGCTGCCCCGCGCGCCGAAGAGCGTGCTCGTCGATGGGCGTTCTCTTGCCTGGCAGCCGCCCGATGAGAGCGACGGGACATTGCGAATCCGGTTCCCCAATTCCGTCGAAGGCGTGAATGTTGAAATTGCATTTTGAAAAGGCGCGCCCAGGCTATACAGAGCGCCATAAATCAGCGACGGTCATTGGCTGTAGCGGCGGGCAAAGCCTGTAAGGGGCCGCCGGTCTTTACTATTAAAATCCGGCGGCCAGAGGCCGCCGCTACAGAATCAGGCGCCGCCGACTTAGGGCGTCACGTATAGATAACAGATTATTGCGTTTGCTGTTCCCGGACGGCGTTCAGTAATGAGCCTTGCGCTTTGAGTGCCGCGTCATACTGCTTCTGCTTGAGCTCGGTCGAGCGCGCCGCCGCTTCACGCGCTTTCGCCGTCTCGCCCTGCCGGGCGTAGATTCTGGAAAGCTCGTAGTATGCGTTCGAGTCTTGCGGAGCCAACGCGATTGTTCGCTCGAATTCGTTTAGGGCGGCGTTCAGGCGGTTGGTTTCCAGGTACACTTTGCCCAACTGGAAATGCGCTTCCGGGGCCGACGGTTTCAAGGCCACCGCGTCTTTCAGAATTTGCACCGCGCGGCTGTTCTGGCCTAAGCGCAGGAGCGCCTGTCCGTAGAAATACTCCAAAGCAAACTGGTTCGGCAGCTTGCGCCGCGCCTCGGCCAGCACCTCGGCTGCCTGCTGGTTTTGCTGGCGGCGCAAGTAGGTCTCGGCCAGGGCTACGTATCCTAGCGGAATCTCGGGATGAACTTGAATCGCCTTTTGAAAGGATGCGCGGGCCTCATCGTACTTGCCCAGCATCATTTGAACAGCGCCCATGCGTATATCCAAGGCGTAAGCATCCGGCGTGAGTTTTAATCCCTCGGCGATGAATCGCTCCGATTCGTCATAGCGGCCAGCATTCATCAACAGGCGCGTGTATTCGAGATAGCGATTCGGATTGCCAGGGTCAGCCTGCATGGCGCGCGCATAGGCTTCGAGCGCCTTTTGGGATTTTCCCTCCGCTTCGTAAGCGGTGCCCAGCAAACTCAGGATGCTTGCGTCTTTCGGGCGCGCAGCCTCCAAGGGCTCGAGCAGCGCCGCCGCCTCGGCCGGCTTTTGAGTTCTGAGCAAGCCGATGGCGAGGTTATACCGGTTTGTCCGGGACTCGGGGTCCGCTTCAACCATGCGGCGAAATAGCTCGACGGCCTGCGGATAGGCTTGCCTTTCAAAGAGCAACACGGCCAATGGGTACTCCTGAGAAGGAGAAAGCGCCGTCCCGTGCTCCAGTGAGTCGATCAGCGGCAAAGCAGCCTTCGTCTTGCCTAACCGCAGGCAAGCCTCGGCCATTTCAAATGACGCTTGCGGATCGTTCTGGAAAAGCTGCTGCGACGGCGCCAGTTGCTCGACCGCTTGTTGGTCACGGCCTGTTGAGAGGTAAAGCAAAGCCAAGTAGTAATGCGCAAATGGATCGGCAGAATTTAACGAAGCAGCAGTTTTGAGCTGCGCCTCCGCAAGCGGATAGCGTTTTTCGCTGAGGTAATTGACGCCCAGGTTTTTGTGCGCTTCCTCAAGATTGGGTGAGAGCAGGATCGCCTTCTTGTAATGTTGGTTGGCAGTCTGCAAATGTCCAAGCTTGGTCTCAATGATGCCGAGGACGTTCTCGATGCCTGCATTCTGCGGGTGTTCGCGCGCGGCGGCTTCAAATTCGGGCAGGGCGTCGGCGTAACGCCCCTGCTGAAGCAGCTTGACGCCTTGCTGAACGCGCAAGCCCTGCGCCCATGCGCTTGATGAGAATGAGATCAGAAAGAGCAGGATGAGGAAGCGGTAGGAGCGCGAATGCCAGCCGGTTTGAGATCGAGATTGTGTCCCGCCGCGGCGGCCATGATTTACACAGCCCATTCGACCCTCATTGGCTCGCATTCGCGGCGTTCTCAACAGTTGCTTCCGCCCGCCGTTCCGACTGAGTCTGGATCAATCGCGCCTCCTCCATCTCGGCCTTGGCTTTCCTGGGATGTCCCGAGTCACGGTAGACGGCGCCGAGCAGGAAATGAACCGACCCGTCGTGATCAATTGGAAGCGCCTTCTCTAATTCCTGCTCCGCTTGAGCGTACTTTTTCTGCTGATAATAAGCCGTGCCGAGTTGCTTGTGCAGCAGCAACTGATCCGGCTGCAATTGCAGAGCCTTCAGGAGGTAGGGAATCGCCTTGGCTGATTCGTGCTGCTTGACCAGAATAGTGCCTGCTTCCGCGTAGGGGCGCGCGTCGTAGGGGCTCAGCTTGATCTCTGCTTCAAATTCGGCCAGCGCCGGACCCAGGCGTCCCTCTCGCCATAGCACTTCGCCGATGGCGAGATGAAGGCCAGGAAGCGCGGGACGCATTTGCTCGACTGTCGTGTATTCTGCCAACGCCTTGTCGTTTTGCCAGCGGTCCTCGTCAATTCTGCCGAGGAGCTGATGGACGCGATAAGAGTTGGGATCAATTTGAAACATGCGGGAGAGGACAGCAAGCGACAGTTGTTCGTAAGCCTCGGCAAGGTGATAGCGCGCCTCCGCATTTTCAGGGTTGGCCGCGAGGAAAGCGGCGAGCTTCGCTTCTGCTGCAGGGTAATCTTTGCGGTTGGAGTCAGCCATCGCTTGTTTGTAGAGAAGGTAGCGCGGGCCTGTGTCTTTCAGGTCCGCGGCTTGTCCTCGCGCTCCCGAAGAAGAACCGCGGACCTCAGAGGCGGAGGTCCGCGCTGCCCATTGTGGTGGAGTGATGCCCTTCTGAAGCAATCGCACATCGTTCGGTGGAAGCATTTCAAGCTGGCGGTTCGCAGATTTCTGATAGGCTTCACCCAAGGCGTAGAGGATATCGGCGTCGGTTGGGAAAATCTCAGCCGCTTCACGCAGGCGCTGAAGAGCCTCCGCCCTTTGGCCGGCATTCCACAAGGCTGTGCCGAGCCACAATTGGGCCTGCTTGTTTTTGGGTTCTTCCCCGGCAGCGCGGGCGAGGAGCGGGACGGCTTCTTTCGGCCTATACAGCCTGACATCATCGATTCCGAGGAAAAGGTCCGTGCCGCGCAGCCCTGGTTTCAAAGCCGCAGCCTTGGCAAGAGCTTGAGAAGACTTTTCAAACTTGGATTGCAGGTAATAGATGAGACCGAGGTTGGCGTAAGCTTCGGCGAGCTGCGGTTGGAGATGGATCACCTCTTCGTACTCTCGGGCAGCTAAATCTAACCGGCCCGAATTCTGAGCCCGAAGAGCAGCGCGAAAATGCTCTTGCGCTTCGAGGTCAGCGGCGCGCGTTTGGGGCGGCAAGGCCGCAGCCCGAGTGAACGGGCAGGCGGCCGCCCAAAGGACGAATGTGAAGAGGAGTGCGCAAGCTTTCATCCGGCTTTTATTCTATACGCGCGGGCTCCATGTGCATAGGCGGTCTCTAAGAACTTACGGCGGGTGATTCTGTAGCGGCGGGCAAAGCCAGTAAGGGGCCGCCGGATTTTAATAGTAAAGGCCGGCGGCCCCTTACTGGCTTTGCCCGCCGCTACAGTTAATGCTGTATAACTCAGGACACTAGAATGACAGACGCAAGCTCATCTGCATGGTGCGATTGCCTCCCGCATTGGTAAACTGCCCGAAGTTGGGGTCAGTTACGGTGTTATCGAGACCTCCAAATGCGTGCCGGTTGAACGCATTGAACATCTCGAGGCGCAGCATGGCGTTGAATCTCTCAGTTACGTCGAATTTCTTTTCGATAGAGATGTCTTCGTCCAAACCCGCGGGCAGGCGGATGTTGGAAACCCGCGAAGCATTTCCCAAGGTGAAGTTAGCTGGCTCCGCGAAAGCCGCCGGGTTGAATTCCTTGGTCTGGCCGAAAACGAAAGAACTTTGATTCGAAAGATACTCAGGAACGCCTGGAACGACATTCACGCGGCAGGATGGCGGATTGCCGCCCAAAGATGGAACGAAGAGGCCGCTGGTATAGCTGTTGGAGCATCGAATTGAAATCGGCGTGCCCGATGTGTACGTTTGGACCGCCCCCACCGTCCATCCGCCCACCACGGCATTCGCCAGCCGGCTGCTCGAAGAGAGGAACCGCTTGCCCGTTCCAACCGGCAGCTCGTAGGTGTAAGCCAGCACAAAGGTTTGCGGGACATCTTGGGCGCTCAGAGCTTTGTCGGCTTTTTGATCGTAAGTGTTCTGGGTGCCAGCCTGATCCGCATTGTTCCAGCCTCCTTCCGGCGGATAGGCGCCATCAGAGTTGGTCAGCGTCTTTTGCCATGCGTAACTGGCAAGGAATGTTAAACCAGCCGAGAATCGTTTTTGCAGTTGGATCTGTAAACCATCATAGTCATAGTAGCCGATGGGGTTGGCATCGAGGTCGTTGTCCAGGAGCATATCGGAGTACTGCGGGAAAGGCCGCAAAGCCTGTCCCACTGTGGCCTGATTGCCCCAATCGCCGAGGAAATTCGAGTAGGGTATCGCTACTGCCGGCTTGCCAGCGCAGTTCGGGTTCGTTGCCTGCTGAGTTATCAAGACATTCAGACAAGCTCCGTAGGATAAATACTTCGGGTTCACTTGGTTAGGAACAGCGTTCTCGGCGTCCATATGATACCCGTGGGAGCCTACGTACCCAACGTCCAGGAGAAGGTCCTTGCCTAATTGCCGCTGGACATCGAAAGTCCAATTCTGCACCAAACCGGGCATGGCCGTATTCGTCAGCAAATAGAGCGGAGACCCGCCTTTGGCGCCATTGGTGAGCGTGGGATTGATGAAAGGGGGCAGCGCGCACGGATAGCCGGTCATCTGGCCTGGAATGAGGATCGGTTGCGTGCTCGAACCCGATGTAATTTGGCATGAATTGGAAAAGCCGGCGCTGTCGACCTCGGCAAAGCCGCTGACAATAAGCGGTGAATAATAGATACCGTAACCGGCGCGGACAACCGTATTCGGAGTGAGGCGGTATGCAAGACCCACGCGCGGCGCGATGGACTTGTAGTAAGTGCTCTCAGGAGTGCTCAGGCCAGTTCTGCCGGCCCCTGATCCGGCAAATACCATCGCCCCTGGAAGGCCACCGGCGCCAGTGTTTGCCAGGGTGGGATTCATCCAGGAAAGCCGGTCGTGCGATTCCGTGATAGGCGTAGGAATTGAATACCGAAGTCCGAGGTTCAGCGTCAGCCTATTGGTGGCTTTGAAGTCATCCTGGGCAAAGACCGCGTAATACCGGGTTCTCATCCCGATGTCCTCAGGAGTTGGCACCCATGCCGTGCCCGCCGCCCCAAGGAAAAGGCTGGCGAAGCCGAAGCCGGAATTGGGATCGAAATTTGGATTGCCCAAATTGGAAGTCTGGTTCTGACCAAAGAGGAATCGCCCCGAAGTGTAGGCAAGCTGATTGGAGTTGAACTCCATCCGGCGCATGTCGAAGCCGAACATCAAGCTGTGGCGCCCTTTCATCCAGGTCAGGTTGTCATCGACTTCGTATCCATTGTCGATGAAATAGGAATCGGCGCTGTCAGGAGTTCCAACGACGCCGTTGCTCGGCAGCAGCGAGGGAAGTTGAACTGGGGTAACCCCTTTTAATCCAACCTGCGCCGCTAAGTCCTTGCCCAGCGTGGGAATCAGGTTCTGTTCCAGGCGGTCGGTGCGGGAGAATCCGAAATTGGCGTAGTTCAGCACTGTCGGGCTGAAGCTGTAGTTGTAATTGACCCGCCCGTAATCAGTATATTGGGTCGGGTTTTTGGTGGTCCATATGGCTCCAAGACTCTGCGTTCCGAGTTTGGGCACGTCGTCGTAACTCCAGCTTGCAGAAATGTTCTGCTTCGGAGTGATGTATTCATCAACCTTCAGAGACCATAAATTCACTTGGGTGTTGGTGACGTTGTCGGAGATGAAATTGTTGTAAACGTTGCCATTTTGAGGCGAAGGCATATACGCCATTTCCTTCTGCACCACCGGATCAATCCGGCTCATGGGGATCATGTTGCCGGTAAAAGGCTGGCACGGACCGGGATTGCACGTCGTGTAGTCGTAGAGTTGGTGCGCGGGAAACGTGGTGCCCAGAGACGTATAGGGCGTGAGTAAGTTAGAGAAATCGCCGTTTTTCCACGATGCGTCTGGCACGGTCGCATTGCTGAAACCGCCTTGTTTGAACCGGTAGATTTCCGCATTGAACATGAAGAAGGTCTTGTTTCTGCCGTCGTAGATCTTGGGCAGCCACACCGGCCCGCCCACCTCAAAGCCGGTGTCGTTCTGGTTGTCCGGCCCTTTCTTTACCCCGCGATAGTTGTTCCACCAGCCATTCGCGTCAAAGACAGAGTTGCGGATGTAATCGTAGGCCGTGCCGTGAAGTTGGTTGGTGCCGGACTTGAGGACGAGATTGACGATGCCGCCCGTCGCCCGCCCATATTGGGCCGGAAAAGACCCCGTGATCACCTTGAATTCTCCCACGGCGTCCGCGCCCACGCCGTAATTCATTTGCAGGTTGGGATGAGCCAGAGAGATGCTGGCCCCATCAATCAAGACGTCAGTCCCGCCCTCCTGGCCGCCGTTAATCTTGTAAGAGAGCTGGCTGCTAGGATTATCAGGCACGCTGCCTGAGAATCCCGGGGTCAGCTCTATGAACTGCACAGGATCACGAACTTGACCGGCCACTTGAAGAGGTAAGTTGGCTATAAAATTGGCTTGCACGGTTGTTCCGATCTCCGAACTGGTCGTGTGAAGCAAAGGAGCGTTCGCATGGACTTCCACCGACTGCGACGCTTCACCCACTTGCAAGGCAACGTCTGCCGTGGTCGTGCTGCCCACCGTGACTGTGATGCCAGTTTGAACGAACTGCTTAAAGCCCTTGGCGCTCACCGCGAGGTCGTAGTTTCCAGGTGGCAGCTCGGGTAGCGTATACAAGCCCGCCTGCGTGGTGACGCCGGTCCACGTCGCGTGCGTGGCTTCATTGGTGACGGTCACGGCGGCGTTGGGGACGATCGCGCCGTTTTGATCCTTCACGGTGCCTGTCAGACTCGCGGTCGCCTGGCCGCGCGCCCCGGCAGGCAAAAGCAGGAATGCCATTCCTATAACCACCAACGCAATCCAAACTGCACGTTTTGACTCTCGCAACATTGGATATCACTCCTCGCCCAATTCGGCCATGTATGTTTTGCACGTTACTGAGATGGAACCTGAAGGTGTACATGATCCCGCGTCTTCGGCACAAGCCTCTTGGAGTAACATTCGTCAGTAAGTCTCAGCGTTTGGCAGCCGGATATTGTTAATTCAGATGTCATTGAAAATAGTACATCAGTCAGCTCTTCGTCTAACCCTGCGCCTCTCGCCATGCCAGCTCAGGTTACGTAATGCGACCGTAACACGGCAGGAAAAGGGGATGATCGACCGGCTTCTTGATAATATCTGATGGCTGAACTAGAATGAATTACCACTGCGCGGTTCAAATGGAAACCAACTCAGACGCGGCCTATCAGCCGCACGATGAAAGACTCCTGGCCCTCCAACGGCTATTAGATAGCCGCGCCCTCTCTAATTCCGAAGCCATCCGCCGCATTTTGAAATATATCGTGGAGGCGTCCGTCTCCGGTCACGCCAAGGACATCAAAGAGTACACCATCGCCACCGAAGCTCTCAAATGTTCTCAAGATTTTGATCCCAGAGTGGATAATAAAGTCCGCGTGCAGATGCAGCGGCTGCGCAAGAAACTGGAAGAGTATTACAGCGAGGAGGGGGCGCGCGATCCGCTGCGCATTCTTATCCCGGTTGGCCACTATACGCCGCAATTCGAACCGTGCCCCTCAAGCGGAAGCGCGGCTCAAAATAGCCATCCGCTATCGGCGCCGGCAGCCCCGCCCGCCGTTCGCCGCCAGAGCGTTGCTTCCTCCTTGCAGGGTTTGAAGGGCTTCATTTTGATTTTGGTCATCTCTGTGGTCGCTCTCGCCATAAGTGTTTTCCGGCGGCCCGTGGTGCGGGCGCGGGCGACGGGCGAGCAGACCGTGCTGGCTCCGGCTCTGGCGTGCTTGTGGAGCCCGTTTATTTTGTCGCCCAAGCCTCCGCTGATCATTTACAGCAACGCCTTTTTTTTAATGAGCCGGCAAGGCGATCTCTACCGGTATTTTGAATCTTCTGCTCATCCTCTCCCGCTTGGAGCTAAGGTGCCGAGCCTGGCGGGTCTCGAGCGAACCGGGCCTATGCCGGGTGGCGTAGGGTCGCTTTATTATTTTGACGCCTATACCGGCACTGGAGAGGTGGTGGCGGCGGCCAGGATTAGCCAACTGCTCTCGCAAGAAAATAAAAATTTTGAAATCGAACGCAACGGCGTCGTTTCTTACGAAGATATCCGCGGCTCCAACGTGATCTTTTTGGGAGCAAGTCTGGAAGATTCTGTTCTTCGCACCCTGCCCGTCAAGGCGGATCTTGTTTTCGAGGAGGCGCCGCAGTCGGAATTCGTTGGAAGTTTGGAAATTCAAGACCGCGAGCCAGGACCGGGCCAGCCTTCCATTTATCGCTTAGAGCGCGACCCGAAGACCCGCGCGCTCGAAGGCGAATATGCGCTCATTAGCCTATTGCCGGGAGTGACGCCCGGCCGTTATATCGTGGTGCTCGCGGGCATTTCTACCATCGGCACTGAAGCCGCCGCTGAATTCGCCACCTCGAAAGACTGCATGAAAACCATCGCCCAGGTCTTGAGCGGCGCGCCGGGCAAAACACCCCCTTCGCCTTATTTCCAGGCGCTGCTTCACGTGCAGATTCGCAACGGCGAGGGCGCCAAAACGAGCTGTTTGTTTGTGCGAAGGCTGGCCTTCCAGCCGCAAACCGCCGTCAGCGTGCGCCAGGATGCCGCTCCGAATTCGACAAGGGCCACAACGCTCCGTTGAGAGAATGGCCAGGGCGAGCCGGGTGAGAGGCATTTCAGTGCTGACTCGCGGAACTGTCAAACTTCTACTGCCACCCCAGCAGAGCCGGGGGAACTCCCGATGGATTAGAATGTTCCTCTGAGTGGACCAGCAAGCCTTTGGGAAGAAAAGGAGACAGCGAATGGGCTTTCAGGATTTCGAACCTGAGATAGAAAGAAGCCGAATTGAGGCACAGTCGGTGAAAGATTGCGACCTTGTTCTTACCCCCGCCAACCTGGAAAAGTACAGAAGCGCCAGTACAGTATAGTACAGTACAGATATCATAGAACCTCTAAGATACGCCTTTTATCTCTTGGGTGATGTTAAGGGAAAGGCAGTGATGGACTATGGCTGCGGCTCGGGTGAAAATTCTGTAATTCTGTCCGCTCTTGGATCCCATGTCACCGGGATCGACATCTCACCGGAACTGATTGCGCTTAGTGAGCGCCGCATGGAGGTTACGGGCTTTCGGTGGCAAGCTCGTGTTGCATCCGCATATGCGACGGGCGATCCCGACAACTCGTTCGATGTTGTCTTTGGGGCTGCCATTCTTCATCATCTAGACGTTGGGGACGCAGCACAGGAAATTTCCAGAATTCTAAATCCAGGAGGGAGAGCTATATTCTCGGAGCCAATCCGGGATTCGGGCATCCTCCGCAGATTGAGAGCCATCACCCCTGTGCCGGTCCGGAATGCCTCACCCGGCGAGTACCCGCTTACCACGGCAAAAATCAACGAGTTCTCTTCGAGCTTCGAATTTGTCAGATCCCGCAGGTTCTCCTCGCCGTGGGGACGATTGATCTCGCGCTTGGGCTATGATCGCCACCGTCTGATAGACCATCTCGATATATGGATCAACAATAACTTGACAGGCAGACTTGCAGCTTTTGAGGTCTTTGAGTTACGCAAGAGTGTTTGACGGGATCGCGCGCCTCAGTGTACTGTCAATGAAAGAGCATTCCATCGACCCAACATTTGGACGCCGAGCCTTCGGGTTTGATCCAGGCGGCTATCACGCCGCACGACCGTCCTATCCCGACTGGGTGTTTGAAGTTCTATGCGAGCGGTGCGGTCTCGCCCCCAATGCGGCCGCATTCGAGATTGGGCCGGGAACGGGAACGGCGACTCGCCGATTGCTTGAGCTGGGCGCCAACCCCTTGGTTGCTATCGAGCCTGATGATGGCCTCGCAGCCTTCCTTCGGGAAACTATCCCGAACGAGGCGCTCACAGTGGTCATCTCAACGTTTGAACAAGCTAGGTTGCGCGAGACCAGCTTTGATCTCGGGCTCAGCGCCACCGCTTTCCACTGGCTAAACGAGGACCTCGCCTTGAAACAGGCGGCCAAATTGCTCCGGCCGGGCGGGTGGTGGGCAATGGTCTGGAACATATTCGGCGACCAAGATCGCCCCGATCCTTTCCACGAAGCGACGAAGGCTCTCCTCAACGGTCCTTCAAGCCCTTCGGCGGGTAGCAGCGAGATACCGTTCGCTCTCGATGCAGAGGCTCGTCTTGCGGCTCTGGAGCGGAGCCGCGCATTCGAAAGCATTGAGCACCGAACCAGCGCATGGTCACTCGACCTCGATCCTGATCAGACCGTGGCCCTCTATGCGACTTATTCCAATATCAACATCCGCCCGGACCGTGAGGCCGTTCTTGCCGAGCTCGGTCGCGTTGCGCGAGACGAGTTCCACGGTCGCGTGACTCGCAATATGGTCACAAGCCTGTACGTTGCGCGACGCCGGTCTTGACCTTGCTTGTCGAATGGCACTTCGACGAGTAGCGGGCAAAGGGCCGGTTTCCACACAACGACTGGCGACTGACAGAAGTGCCAGCTTCGCGTCGCCGCATCGCGCAATTCCGATTGCGTCGCAGAATCTTGCCGCGGTTTAAGGATGGATTAGGCCCGTGCGGATGGCATACCGGACGAGTCCAGCCGTTTCGTGGATATCGAGCTTCTTCATAAGGTTTGTCCGGTGTGTCTCGGCCGTCTTGACACTGACGTCGAGGAGGGATGCCACCTCTTTGGTCGTTTTCCCCTCCGCTACAAGCTGAAGGACTTGGCGCTCCCTCGCGGTCAAAGGCTCGGAAAGAATCTGTCCCCCGGAACGGTAGACATCGACCAACGTTTGAGAGACCTCCGGGCTCAGATAGGCAATGCCCTTCGAAACCTGGCGAATCGCCTGGACAAGATCCTTCGCTGCCTTCGTCTTAAGGACGTACCCCGCGACGCCCGCGCGAAGAGCCTCAAGAACGTACTGGTCTTCCTTATACATTGTCAAAAGAATCGTCTTCGTCTGGGGTGAGACGCGGAGTATCTGGCGGGTGGCCTCGATGCCGTTCAGAAGGGGCATTGCGAGATCAAGGATTGCAAGCTGCGGCTTAAGCTTCTCGGCCAGGCGCACAGCTTCATGGCCGTCCGGCGCCTCGCCCACGACCTCGTACCCCTGGCGCTCGAGAATAGACTTGAAGCCTTCTCGAACCACCTCATGATCATCCGCCAGAAGAATCCGTATGGGCATGTCAGCCTCCGAGCGGAACCTGAATGAGCAACTCGGTTCCGCTGCCAGGGCAAGACTTGATCTCAAGCGCCGCATCCAAGGCCTTAAGGCGCTCCTGAATTCCAATAAGGCCCAGACCTTTCTTGACTCGCGCTCCAAGCACGCGCGGCGCATCAAACCCCGCGCCATCATCCCGAATGGAGCAATTCAGCAGCGCCTTGGTGGGCCGCTCAAAGCGAATGACGGCGGATGAAGCTCTTGCGTGTTTGCTGACGTTTGTGAGAGCTTCCTGGACGATGCGATAAAAGGCGATTTCAATCTCGGGCGGAAGGCGCTCGTCCGTAAGCCCGGCCAGAACAACTTTAAGCCCCGATCGCCTGGAGAAGCCGTCGGCCAGAATCTGCAAGGCGGCCAGCAGGCCCAGATCATCCAGGATCGGAGGACGAAGTTCGCGCGAGAGGCGCCGCAACTGCTCCTCCATTTCATTGAGCGCCGCCCTCACCTTCTGAACCGGCGCCTGAAAGCGAGAAGGCAGCCCGTTCGCCAGATCCTCGAGCGCGATATGGACCGCCACCAGAAACTGTCCCGATTCATCGTGCAGCGCATGGGCGATCTTCTTGGTCTCGTCTTCCAGAAGTTCATTCAAACGGCGCAACGCCGCGTGCGCGTCGCGGTATCCACGGTGCGTCATCTCATAAGGAGAGAGGCTCTCCACAAAGAAACTTTCAAGCGCCTTGACGGTCTGAACGCACTCCACCGGAGTGCGCCGGGACCGCAACACCGCCCGGAGGGCGCGATGATACACAGCGCCGAAATCGAGGACGCCAAGCCCTTGATCAAGCGCCCTGCGGCCCAATTCATAGGCGCGCTCAAGAGCCGGCTCTCCCGCGTTTGAAAGGTACGCTTGCATCGCCGCCTGGTATTCCCGGAGAAAGGATTGGGAAGTGGTTTTCAACGCGTATATCCAAGGTAGCGCACAACCAGCACCAGCGCGTCGTCGGTGCCCTTGTTGTGCCGTTCCATAATGCGGTCGGCGATCCCTTGCGGATGATCGCTAAAGTTGATCTCACCGGTAAAATCATTGGTGATTCCGTCGGTGGCAAAAATAAGGAGGTCGCCATGAAACACTGGGAGCACCGACGCGCGCAGCCCTGGCAACTGGCTCCCCACCACACCGCCGCGCAGCAACAGTCCCTCGCGGTCGGGGCTGATCCTGCTATCCGAATGCGCCAGTATTCCCTCAACGTTACCTACGCCAAGCCATGTCATTGTGCCTTCAGGCGCATTGAAAGAAGCCAAACTCATCACCACGCCCCGTGTCGCGGAAAGGCTAGCGTGACACCGTTTGAGCAGCGAAATGACCGTTTCGGCCGCGTGTTGCTCCAGTGTTCTCACGCTGATTTTGGCCGCTTCGGCAGCCTCCGTCCCGTGTCCTAACCCATCCACCACGGCCACCAACGCCCCATTGTGATAGCCCTCCACCAGATGCCGGTCGCCCGACTCTGATTCTCCCGGAAGCGCCCTTGTGGCAATACCGCATTCCAATACCTTGAGGTTCACGCTCTCCATTTCTTGATCGTCACCACCGTTCCCCGGCCTGGTTTCGAGCTGATTTCAAATTCGTCCGTAAGCCGCCTGACTCCGGGCAAGCCCAAGCCGAGGCCGCCCGACGTGGAAAAGCCCACTTGCAGGGCTTGCTCGATGCTTCGAATGCCCGGCCCCTCATCACGAGCGACAACCACGATGCCCCGTTTTCCTGAATTGTCATCATGGCTGATCACCACCTCGCCGTGCTTGGCGTAACGGAGAATGTTGCGCGCCAGCTCAGAGATGGCCGTGGCAATAAGGGACATGTCCGTGAGCGAGAAGCCCGCTTGCGCCGCAGCCTCACGGCCTGATTGACGCGCTTTTACTATATCAACGTCGCTGTTGATTGGGACTCGAATTGTGCCGGTCAAAGGCAAGTTGGATCAGAATCTGCAATTGTTGGATGTCATCTACCGCTTGAACCGTCACCCATGGTCTTCGTCTTTTCATCCAGGTACGCCAAGCCCTCTTCAAGATCGAGCGCCGTGGCGACGCCTTCAAGGTTTAACCCAAGCTGGACCATTGCGAACGCCACTTCGGGCTGAATGCCTACAATGACCGTCTCCGCCCCCCGGAGTCTGATCATATGGGCAATATCCCGGAGAGTCCGGGAGGCGAACGAATCCACCACATCAAGCGCCGTCACATCCACGATCACTCCCCGTGAACGGAACTTCCCCACCCGCTGCACAAGGGCATCGCGCAAGTGCAACAGGTCAGCGTCCGTGAGCGCCGCCTGGATGGTGGCAATCAGATAATGGTATTGTTTGAGGATCGGGACTTCCATGACGCTTCCTACGATCTGGAGACGGTTTCGCCCATAGGAATAACCTTATAACCAAGTAATCGCTCGGCCTCTTCGATGCCGCCCTGAAGATCTCCGACCGTGTTCATCTTGCCGAGATCGACGCCGATTGTTACCAGCGTCTGGGCGATTTCCGGAGACAGCCCGGTTACAATGACCGTTGCCCCCAGCAGCCGGGACGCCTCCACGGTCTGCACCAGATGATTCGCCACGCTCGAATCGAGCGCGGCGACGCCGGTGATGTCAATGACCACCACCTTGGCGCGATTCGTGCGAATCCCGCGAAGGAGCTGCTCGGTAAGCTGGCGCGCGCGCTGAGGATCAATGGCGCCGATAATGGGAAGAATAAGCAGCCGCTCGCGCACCTGCAGGACAGGCGTTGAGAGTTCACGGATGGCTTCCTGCTGCTCACGGATAATGCGCTCCCGTTCCTGCACAAAACCTACGGCGACCGTGTTGGCGATCCGGTTCGCCGCGGGCTCGTAGGCGTCCAGAATCCGGTTCAACTTATTGAAATCATCCTGATACTTGGCGAACAGGGAGCGCGCCAGCACGTCACGAAGCAGCAGCACAATGCCGACCACCTCGTGCGTTTCCACGCCCCGTGGAATAATACGTTCTGAAAGGTTGCGGGAGTATGCCTGGAGGGCCTCGAAGGTTCCGGTTTCCAAGGCCTCCACGTAGTTGTCATAGACGGAAGTTGCTTCCGCAAAAATCTCTTCTTCGGTCATCGCAGTCAGCAACTGCGCTTCACGGATACGCCGCGCCCACTCCTGGCGCAACTGCGTACGATTCTGCCGCAGGTGAGACACGAGCTCGCGCAACAATGCGGCTGTGGATTCACCGGAAGACTGGCTCTTGAGTAGCTGCGAGCGGGCTTCCCTCTTCATGAGGACCCTCCTTTGAGTCTATGGATTGCCTGCCTTTGGTCTTTGTATGCAAGGGAGCAAAGGCCGAGGCAAATGATCATAGCATAATCATCATTTGTAGGAAAAAATCTCATCAACCTCATCTTGCTTACCGAATGGCGCCTAGACAGGATTATTGATGAAGCATGACTTGGGCAATCAGGAGGCGCGGTTTTAACCGCGCCGTTCCGAGCATTCAACTGAATACCTTCGTTTCGCGCCACGAAATCTTGATTGAATATTATTATATTACACATATAATAACTGCCATTAGGGTAAGCCACTGGTTCGACCAGTGAGACTCGAAGAGGTTTGACCGTTGAGTAGAGTAACATCCTCCTCCAAGGTGGCTTGATGAGAACCCATCGAAAAGGAGGATGTCATGTCAGACCTTTATCAG
>DASZAE010000097.1:0-6085 GCA_035945515.1 Terriglobia bacterium | reverse complement strand
GTATTTGCTGTAGCGGCGGCCTCAGGCCGCCGGTTTTTACTAATTAAAGACCGGCGGCCAGAGGCCGCCGCTACAACGCCAGCTGCACTACAAAAAGCCTAGCACGCCGCTCTGAGACTTTTGAGACATACGGGATAAATGAGACAGATTTTTCCCTCAGCATGAAATCATATTGCACGCTAACTGGCCTGCGTGGGCCGGCATGAAAAACGATCTGAGGATAAGAACCCTTCCAGGCGAACGACCTCCAGAGCGCGCACCATTAACCCTAACCTAGCCCGCCTCCAATGCTCAGCCTAAACAAAATAATACGCTTAATAAGTCATCGCGGAATCATGCGAAAGTCATCCTGCGACCCTTGACCGTCCCCTGCGACGGGCGCATTCTGGGGGGCGCAAAAGGCAGCAACCGCTTCGGCGCCAGTCGAGGCAAAGAGGGGATCGCACTACAAAGGTTGAGGGGAACATAACGATGATTTTCTACCTCCAGTAGGATCTGGCAGGGCCGGTGCCAATAGCTTTTTAGCAACGCCGGCCCTCCAGCACATTCCCTCACCTTTTGACCCTGATCCGCGTAGTGGCGGCGCCTGATTCTGTAGCGGTGCCTCTGGCTGTCGGTCTTTACACTTAAAATCCGGCGGGCCCCTTATAGGCTTTACCCGCCGCTACAGCCAATGACCGTCGCTGACTTATGGCGTTCTATATAGCAACGCCGGCCCTCCAGCACCTTCCCTCGCCTTTTGACCCTAATCCGCATAGTGGCGGCGCCAGATTCTGTAGCGGCAGCCTCTGGCTGCCGGTCTTCACACTTAAAATCCGGCGGCCCCTTATAGGCTTTACCCGCCGCTACAGCCAAGCTCAACGGCCCTGCGTTTCCTGAAGTTAACTTACTTTCAGAACAAGCCGGGCGGCCTTGAGTCCCGCTGACTCCACAAGCAGCGTGACGCTACCGGATGAGCCTGCTGGCCTGATAATCGCCAGGCACTTGCCATGAAAGGTCATGGGGCGCGGCCTGCGGAAGCTACGGACGTCTCTGGGATTGGCCGTGCCCGCCGCAACCAGGTCTCCCGCGCCGCTAACCTTGAAGCTAACGGGCAAGGCCGCATCCGGCACCGTCTTTCCGGATTTGTCCAATACGTCGAGCGTTACATACGCAAGGTCATTGCGATCCCGCCTGAGCGTCTGGCGATCCGCTTTTAAGCGGAGTCCGGCGGGCCTGCCCGCAGTTTCAAATGTAATTTCAGCAAGCGTTTCGCCGCCTTTGAGAGCAATTGCCCTTAATTTGCCCGGCGCGTAGGGAACCTGGAATTCTGCTTTGAACTGTGTTTCGAGCGAAACAGGTTTCACCCCGATCTCGCGGCCATTCAGAAGCAGTCGAACCTGGTCGCCCTGCGAGTAGACATGCACGGCGAGGGATTGCCCTTCGTGACCGGGCCACGTCCAGCTTTTAAGCTCATCCGGCCAGCCCCATGCGCTGACTTCCTGCTCGCGACCTGGCGGAATCGGCCGCTGGACGGCCATCTCCAACTTGCTGACGCCCCACAGCACTTTCTTGTAGAAGAGCTGCGGTTTTTCCTCGCCCGTTATATCGATGTCTCCGCAATAGGAAATAAACCAGGGATATTCCGCCGAGAAGCTCATAATAAGACTGCTCACGGGCATACCTTGAAACTCGCCTTTCGGAGCGGACGACCTGAAAAAGGGTGAGGGCGAGGCGAGTTGCGCGTGGCCGATGCCGGCTTCGCCCAAATAGTCCATTCCGGTCCAGACAAAGTCGCCGACAACGTAGGGATGTTTCTGAAGTATTTGCCAGTTCTCAAAAGCTTGCAAGGGAAACGATTCGGTCCCCATCATGAGCCGATCAGGAAGGCGCTCGTGATCCTTTTCATATTGCGTCCATTGGTAGTTGTAGCCCCCAACGTCCAGATATTTGAACGCCGGGTCGATGTCCTGCCACGGAACACGCTTGCCATTCCCAAAGTCAGGATTGATAGCGGCAGTGATGAGCCGGGTGTTGTCGAGACTTTTGATTTCATCGACAATGCCTTTGGCTTCAGTCACGCCCTCCGGCTTGGCGCGTTCTGGAATCTCATTGCCGATGCTCCAGAAAATAACGGACGGATGGTTTCGATCGCGCAGCACCATGGAATCAATGTCGCGCCGCCACCAGTCCTTAAAGTACAAGTGATAGTCTTGCGGATTTTTTTGAATTGACCACTGGTCGAAAGCTTCGTCAATGACGAGCATCCCAAGCCGGTCACACGCATCCAGAAACCTCGGTGAAGGGGGGTTGTGGGAGCAGCGGATGGCATTAAAGCCGTGGGATTTCATCAACTCCACCCGGCGTTCTTCGGCGCGGTCAATGGCCGCCGAGCCAAGCAGCCCGTTGTCATGGTGCATGCAACCGCCCCTCAGCTTGACCACCTCGCCGTTGATGCGCAGGCCATGCTGGGCGTCCGCCTCAATCTTGCGGATGCCGAATGTTGTTCCGGTGCTATCGAGGATTTCGCCGCCCGAAACTAGATCAACTTCCGCGCGGTAAAGGCTCGGCGCATCGGTCGACCACAACGCCGGCGATGAAACGGATATTTGCTGCTCAACCACGGCATCGCCGCCTGCTCCAACTTGGATTGACGCTTCGTGGCTTCCTACAACACGTTTCTGTGAATCCAGCAGCCGGACTCGCACCGTCACGTCGTGCGTGGATGTTTCCCCGTTTTCCACCTTGACGGCTACTTTCACATTGGCTGACTGCCTTGAAATTTCCGGCGTGGTCACATAAACGCCCCATAAAGGCACGCGCACCGGGCCAGTCACGTTAAGCCAAACGTGACGGTAAATCCCTGATCCGGAATACCACCGGCTGTTGCGTCCCTCATTCCGCACCCGCACCACGATTACATTTTCACCCTGCCGGTTGAGGCGCGGCGACACATCATACGCAAAACTCGTGTAGCCATAAGGATGATTGCCCAGATGCTGGCCATTTAACCAAACATCGCTATTCATGTAGACGCCTTCAAACACGACCTCGGCGTGGCTGCCGGCGCGCATTCCTTGCGCCTCGAATCGCTTGCGGTACCACCCGATGCCTCCCACGCACCATCCCGTGCCCCGCTGGCCTTCGCTCTGATACATATCAAAAGGGCCGATGCTTAATGGCACGTCGATGCCACCCCACACGGCTCCCTGGCCGTTTTCCTCTGGATAAGAAGGAAGATCTTCAATGCTCCAATCGTGCGGAAGTTCAACCTGCCTCCATGCGCCGTCGTCAAACTCGGAGCTTTCGGTGCCCGAAGCGTCTCCGCGATGAAAGCGCCAGCCGCTGTCAAACAATTGGTTGCGCGCGTTGCCGTAATTAGGCCGTGCGGCGGGCACAGGCGCGCCCGGCTCAGCACGCAAAGCGTTGCTGCCCAGAAGCGGGGCGGCGGCAAAACCGGCAATCAGCGACTTGAGCGCATCGCGCCTTGGGAGGCTGCCCGGCTTACGGCCACCGGCAAGCGATGTTTCTTCCGGGGCGGACGGCTGTTTTGATTTCTCCATTTTCGAACCTCCGTTTACAAGGTCAAGCGGGTCCTTTGAAGCGCGGCAGATTGCTGCCGCTTTGCGGGCCGCGCTCAACGCTGGGTGCGTATCCTTTGTAGAGGCGGCGTTACGCCGCCATAAGTCGCTCCATTGTTTTTGTCGTTCTATTGAGGATTACAAATTATAGTGACAACAAATATTGTAGCGGCGGCCTCTGGCCGCCGGTTTTTCGGCGCTCAGAGAGCGCCGCTACAGAAAAAACTGTCACTATAATTTGTAATCCTCAATAGTGGAATGTGTGAACTATGTGCATACTCGAAGGAATATAGGGAAGTCAAGCGGGAGTTAGGAAGCGGCCGCCTCTGGCCGCCCGTCTTTACTATTAAAAACCGGCGGCCTGAGGCCGCCGCTACAATACAGCCAGAGAGTGGCGCTGCGCGCAATGCTCAACTCAATAAACATGCACTCGCGGCAGCAAGCCAAACACCGCCACTCCAGCCGCCGTGCCAACATAGACCTTACCGTCGGCAATCATCGGCGTGATGAATTTATTGCCGATGCCAAAGTGATCGCGCCCCGACGGCTGCTGGTTGCTGTTGTAAAGTTCATGGGACAGGTTACTGGCGTCGAAGGCCCGCAATACGCCTCGCTCCCCATTTTCGGCAGTCCATACGATTCCATTCCGCGGTCCATCCGCTGAAATGCTGGGCGTCGTGCCCGGATAAGTGAAGATCCCTGGAGTTTGGGAGATCGGCATTGAATCTAGCCGCGCCTGAATAAATTGAAACTCCTTCAAGTGATCGCCCACGCCGCCATAGTACAGGCGACCTTCAAAATAGGCGGGTGAGGCAAACTCGCCGTCGCCGACCACGCCCTCAACCACCTGGTAGATCGCCCGGTCGCTTGCAGGATTGAACTTTCCCATCGCATCACGGTTAACGAGATAGATGTTCCGGTCCTTGCCCGCGCCCACCGCCAGATGACGAGCGCGCCCGGAAGAATCGGCCATACCGGGCAGCAGAAGCGGCCCTCCTGAGCCTAGATCAAGGTCGGTCGCATTCTCTTGGGCGATGTTGTGCATGGCGAAATAGTCCACCACCGAAAGCTTTCCGCCCCGAACACCGAGCTTCAGAAATGCGTTGCCAAAGTCGCCCTTTTCGGGGAATCCCTGGCCGTTTAGTTTGGTGTCGAACGTGCCGTTGCCATCAAGCAAATAAATGTTGCCCTTTGAATCGGCGGCAGGGCCGTTGCCGCTTTGCCAGACCGCGCCTTCGCCGCCATTCGGCGTAAGGTTAAGGAGGCTCACCTGCGACAGGCTATGCTCGTCATAGCCGATGATCCAGCCTGAGTACGGGTCGGCGTCGCAGTGCGAAGCCCAAGTGGTATAAATCACTCCTTTGGAAAGCAACAGAGCAGCGCGCTCTTCGTACTGCTTGGGATCAAAAATCATCTTGCCGCCGCGGCTGCCCATGCCCTTGCCCGGAAACGATGCTTGAATATCCACCGGGCCGCCTAACTCCTCGGCCCCAGTCGAGAGGTCAAGCGCGTGCAGCCTTTGGAAATAGCGGCCGCCTGCGTCCCGGCTCATCGCCACCGCGTAAATCGTGCCGTCAGGGCCGCTCTTAAGATCAATCACCGGCGTGGATGTGACGCCGATCTCGGGGATCACTTGCGAGCAGTTGCGCGGGTCGGAAGGCGCTTCTCCCGGCTTGAGTAGCCGGGCGCGCCAGAAGAGGTTGCCCGTATCGGCATCGAATGCGTAGACGCTATCGTGCTCCGTAACCACGAAGAGCACGCTATGGACGCCGCGATGCGGCATCTTCAGCCGTCGCACGTAGAGCGGCTCCGCATCCACTTTTCCGTCCACCGGAATCACAAATAGCTTGCCGAAGATCGAGGAAGTCAGGTCGCGCGGACTGAGAATGCGCTCATCGAGATTCTGCCCCGTGCGCGCGTTGTCGTTATGATAGGTGAGCACATTTTGGGCGATAAGGCGGGGCGCCGTGAGCGCGACAGAGAAAAAAAGCAGGCACAGCAAGCGAAGAATTGTTTTCCCTGGATTCACGCGTTTACACCTTGGTCAGGGCATGCTGAACTTGTAGCGCCGTAATTATTGAGGATTACAAATTATAGTGACAATTTTTTCTGTAGCGGCGCTCTCTGAGCGCCGAAAAACCGGCGGCCAGAGGCCGCCGCTACAACATTTGTCCTCAATAGGTGGGTAAAAAGTGTTTCCTGTAGCTTCCCCATTGCTGAGACAACAACTTATAATGGCAGCGTCTATTGTAGCGGCGTCACTCTAATCTCGAATCCCCACGAGCCGTCAGCTTGTCCTGGCTGCAGCCGTCACTTCAAAAACGGAACGCGGGTTTTTCTTGACGATCCGCTCAAGACCCCACAACGCCGAGTCCTGCCCGTCCGCCTTGAGTTCAGCAAAGGACTTCGTGTTGGTGCCGCCGCAGCGCGGACACTGCTGCCACTCGCGGCCCACCACCAGCACTTTGGGCGCGAGGGAGTAAAACACTGATTTGGTTTCCTGGTGATCGCTCGTGCCCATGCAC
>DASZAE010000096.1:0-4563 GCA_035945515.1 Terriglobia bacterium | reverse complement strand
CCGAAGCTCCCGGTCCCAGGGAGCGCGATAAGGTCTTTCGAGCCACGACGAAGCCTCCGGGTCTCCCTCGATAGTTTCCGTCGCTGGGTTCCACTTGATCTTGCGTCCGAGGCGCAGCGAAATATTTGCCAGATGCGAAGTAGTGGCGACGCGGTGCCCACCCTCGACAGGGGCAATTGGCTCGCGCCGCGACTTGACGCAATCGAGGAAGTTGCGAGCGTGTGCGGCGAGCAGATCGTTTGATCGCTCGATTTTCATCGCGGGAGTCCACGGCTCGGGAGTAAAATCGGCGACATGCGTCGGCCCTCCCACGGGCATTCCGCTGAACTGTGGAACCTGGTTTTGAGGTGGGATTTTCGTGTCTGGAAACACCTGAAAGCCGCTGCGCGTAATGAAAAGACTGCCCTTCGTTCCGAAAAACTCAAGTCCAGCCCCTGCCCCGCGGCCGCGGCTGGCTTCACGATGAGACCATAACGCCGTGAAACCGGGATACTCAAACAGCGCGTCCTGAGTATCGGGCGTTTCACCGTTATCGTCGGTAAGCGCCAGCCGTCCACCATCCGAAGAGGCCGCGCCAGGGCCTTCAACGCCCATTACCCAGTGCAAGATGTCAAGCTCGTGATCACCCAAGTTGGTCATCTGGCCACCGGAATAATCCCAGAACCAGCGGAAATGATAGAGAGACCGATGCGGGTTATACGGGCGTTTGGGGGCAGGCCCAAGCCACATATCGTAATTCATTCCCGGTGGCGGCGCCGAATCCGGGGGGCTACCGAAGCCGGGCATGATGTTGCGGAAAGAGGCGAGGCGGACCGTATGAATATGGCCAATGTAGCCGTTCCGCATAAGTTGTTTTGCGTGCTGATAGTGAATGCCGCTTCGCTGCTGCGTGCCCACCTGGATGACGCGATGGTAGCGGTTGGCGGCGTTCGCCATCCAGCGGCCCTCGCGCACGAAAAGCGTCATGGGCTTTTCAACATATACATCCTTGCCCGCTTGGCAAGCGAGGATGGTAATCAGCGCGTGCCAGTGGTCGGGGGTGGAAACGACGACCCCTTGAACGTTCTTGTCGTCCAGAAGGCGGCGGAAGTCGCTGTAGCCCTTCGCCTGCGGCCCGCACATGGCGACGCCCTGGCGCATTCGGGGCTCATAACAGTCGGAGAGGGCGACAATATCCACATCCGGTTGATTTTTGAAATCGTGAACGTGTTGGTGGCCGATGAGTCCAAAGCCGATGAAGCCGATCTGCACGCGGTCATTCGCGCCCGCGGCGCGTCCGCTCGAAGGTGAAAGTGTGGTTAGCATGGCTCGAAAGTTTATCACGTTGCGATGTAAGGTTAAAGCGAATCACGGACGACGATCTTTGTATCCCAGAGCGGCGCAATAAAACCTTAAATGAGGTCCCAGGGCTTGCGAGCTTTGCGCGAGAGCAACTCGGAAGCTTTCGGATCATCGATAATCTGCTCGCGTTCGGCGTCCCAACGGATCTTATGACCTGTCCGAAGCGCGATATTTCCAAGGTGAGGCACGATTGTGGACCGGTGTCCGGTTTCAACGTCCGCAACAGGTTTCTGCCGCGAACGCACGCAGTCGATGAAATTCTTGATGTGCAGATCGGTCCGGTCAGGTTCCTGTCCGTGTTCGCCAGTCATGCGAAAGCCTTCCGAATCCCCGCGAACGGCATGAATGGCGCCGGGGCCGGATTCGCCCTTCGGTTCGGGGTAAATCTCAAAACCAATCCTATCGGCGTAAAGAGTGCCTTTGGTTCCGTAGAATGCCAGCCCGTGTGGACGGTCGTCCTTTGTCCTCGTCAGGTAATAATTCATGCCGGGGGTCCGGCCGCCGCATCCGTGATCGTTGATCATCGAGGCTTCGTAGCTGAGCACGAAGCTTGGATATTCGTAAGTAATTTGTAAAACGTCAGGCGTGTCGCCGCCGTCTTTCAGCACGTAGCGCCCTCCTGACGCGCTGACGGCCTTGGGTTTATCTTCGCCCATCACCTCGTGAACACTGTCGAACCGGTGCGTGCCATAATCGGTGGCCATGCCGCCCGCGTAATCCCAGAACCAGCGGTAGGAAACCAGGAATCGATTCTTATTGAAAGGTACCATCGGCGCGGGCCCGAGATAAAAATCCCAATCGAGTCCCGCCGGAGGCGCTGAATCCGCGACGCGGCCCATGCCGTCCGGAGACATATTGAGATAATTCCAGACGCGAACGAAATGCACTTCGCCAATGCCGCCCCCTTGCACAATGTTGGCCGCCTCGCGGAAGTGCGCTGCCGAGCGATGCTGCGAGCCAAGTTGAACCACGCGCTTGTAGCGTTGGGCTGCGTCCACCATCTTGCGTCCCTCTTCGATGGTGTGCGCCATCGGCTTTTCAACGTAGACGTCCTTGCCCGCCTGGCAGGACAGAACCGCCGGGATGGCGTGCCAGTGATCCGGCACGGTGATGAGCACTGCGTCCACATCTTTTCTTTCGAGCAGCTTTCTGAAATCGCCGTAAGCCTGGCAGTTCGGACCGGCGAACTGCTGCCCGGCGCGCGCATGCGGTTCGTAGACATCGCACACCGCGATAATATCCACGTTCGGAAGCCGCTTGAAAAGGGAAGCGTCGTAATGTCCTCTGCCGCCGCAGCCGATCCAACCCACGTTCACGCGGTCATTTGCTCCCAGCACCTTGCTGCTGGCAAAGGAGCCTGCCGAAACCGCGGCAGCCGCTCCCACAACTCCGTTTATGATGAATTCCCGTCTTTGCATCACAGCCTCCTCAATAATAATCGCGGTGATTATACACCACGGTTGTGGTGAAGAGTGATAGGGTTTTGGTGAGGAAAAGTTCTGTGAGAATTCAGATTTCTCAGCATCTACAGGGATGCAATTGCGCGCGAGCGCCGGGCAGTGATATATTACGAACACTTGTTCACACGAAAGCGGAGCCTTAAATTGAATTAAAGCGTCAGGAGGCGGCGCATAGCTATGCCGCGGAATGCGCCGGACGCATTTGCCCATCGAGTGCCAACGGATCTTCGAGAGGAACAACTATGGCGCGTCTCGCATCCCCCATTGAGCAAATAAAAAATCATTACACGGTGGTCATTGTAGGTTCCGGATACGGAGCCTCGATTGCTGCCTCGCGCCTGGCGCGCGCCGGGCGGCAGGTTTGCATTCTGGAGCGCGGCAAGGAATTTCAGCCGGGCGAATATCCGAACACCGAACTCGCTGCGGTTGAGGAAATGCAAGCTACAACGCCTGATGGTCATGTCGGCTCAGAGAACGGCCTCTATGAGTTCAACGTCAACCCCGACATTAACGTGTTCAAGGGATGCGGCCTGGGCGGCACTTCACTAGTGAATGCAAACGTGGCGCTGCGCGCCGAGCCGCGCGTGTTTGACGATGCTCGCTGGCCGAAGGCTCTCAAAGACGAATATGCAACTTTGCTCAAAACGGGCTATCAATGCGCCGAGGAAATGCTGAAGCCCGCGCCTTATCCAACCACAGGTTTTCCTGACCTTCCCAAGTTGGACGCTCTGGAGCTTTCGGCAAAAAGCCTGGGCGCGAAGTTTTATCGCGCGCCGATTAATGTCAATTTCAACGTGAATGGACAGAACCATGTGGGCGTGGATCAGCGCCCCTGTTCTTGCTGCGGCGATTGCGTAACCGGATGCAATTACGCGGCGAAGAACACGCTGATCATGAATTATCTGCCCGACGCCAAAAATCACGGCGCTGAAATTTACACGGGCGTCGACGTCCGCTCAGTGGAGCCGCGCGGCGCGGGCTGGCTGGTCCACTACAACCTGCTGGGACCGGGGAGAGAGGCATTCAACGCGCCCGAAATGACGCTCAACGCCGACATCGTGATATTGGGCGCCGGCGCGTTAGGCTCAACCGAAATCCTGCTGCGCTCGAAGGCGCGCGGGCTTGCGCTTTCGGCGCAAGTGGGCGAGCGGTTTACCGGCAATGGAGACGTGCTCGGCTTCGCCTACGACACGGACAAGGTGATCAACGGCGTCGGGTGGGGACATCATCCAGCAGGCGAAATTCCTCCGGTCGGACCCTGCATCACGGGAGTGATCGATTTGCGCGAGCAGCCTGTGCTGGATAACGGCATGGTTATTGAAGAAGGCTCGCCTCCCGGGCCGATTGCCGGTTTTCTTCCTTCGGGCTTGTCGATTGCCTCGGACCTCGAAGGCCGGGCGTATGCCGATCCCCAAAGCGGCGGTCATGGGGAGATTGAAGAAGATTTTGAAAAGCTCGCGAGCTGGGTTGAAGGCCCCTATCATGGGGCGGTGCACAAAACCCAAACTTATCTAGTGATGACTCATGACGATGGCGCGGGCCGCATGGCGCTTGAAAACGACGACTTGCGTATCCATTGGCCGGGCGTGGGTGATCAGCCGATTTTCACCAAAGTGAACCAGACGCTGAAGGCCGCCTCGAAACCGCTCGCCGGTCAGTACGTGGTGGATCCGCTATGGTCGAAGCTGCTTCGCAACAACCTGATGAGCGTTCATCCGCTCGGCGGGTGCGTGCTGGCGGAAGACGCGGAGCGCGGCGTGGT
>DASZAE010000095.1:0-10288 GCA_035945515.1 Terriglobia bacterium | reverse complement strand
GGAGCATCAGGGCCACGCCGTGGTGGACACGGGCATCCGCCGCTCGGTGCTGGCGGGGAAGGGCATTAAAAAAGCTAAAGAGGGGCATACGCTCGGCCGCATTACGTTCTCCCTTTTTTATGCCACGGATTTTGCCGACCGTCTTATCCAGCAGGTTGTCCCAGCCCTGCGCGCCGGCTTCGTGGTGCTCACGGACCGCTATATTTACTCGCTCATGGCGCGCGCGCTTACCCGCGGTCTCGACCCCGCGTGGGTGCGCAGCATTTACAGCTTCGCCCTCAAGCCAGACGCCGTCTTTTACCTGCGCATCGGGGTGGACGACCTCATTCCGCGCGTGGTTTTTTCGAGAGGATTTGATTATTGGGAAGCGGGCATGGACCTGCACCCGAGCGAGGATATGTACGAAAGTTTTCGCAAATATCAAACCGAACTGCTCGGCCATTTCGACTCATTGGCGCAGGAGTTCGCGTTTGAAGTTATCGATGCTTCCCAGGATATCGATAGCATCTTCGAGCAGCTTAAAGAGGGCATCAGCCGCACGCTCGACGGCGGCGCAAAAGAATCCTCCACCGCGCGCCCGCACCCGGCCTCCTCAACTTCCTCAGCCTCCAGGGACGGTAAAGAAGGCAAAGAGAACAAGCCGGAAAGCCCGGCAGCTAGTCCGCTGGCCTCGAGCGCCAAAAGCTAATCCAATGGGAGTTCCCCCGGCTCTGCCGGGTTGGCAGTAAAAGTTTGACAGTTGTGGGAGTAGGCACAACATAATCCGTCGTGTTCGGAGAATTCGGATGATACCCCTCACCCGGCTCGCGGAGTTTACCCTGAGCGGAAATGCCGGGATTCTTCGCTTCGCTCAGAATGACAAGCGAAGGGCTCGCCACCCTCTCCCCGCGTGGAGAGGGTAGGGGATCAACGACAGAATCACAGCCCTCTCCCGGTGGGAGAGGGTGCGCGAGGTACGAGCGCGGGTGAGGGGTATTTCAGTCCACGACCGAGATCGAGCCGCAGGAACAGGCCTCTTTGAGGGGCCAGCAATCGTAAAGCCTCCGGCTCTGCCGGAGGCTACTTACTTTCCCCTCGCCTGAAAACCATCTCCCACCGTAGTGACTTTTAACTTCGCTGTGCGTCTAAATAGCATCGGCCGTCTTGGGCGCGGCAGCCGGGCCAGTGGCTGTTGTGGCATCCCGCTGCCGGCCTATATCAGCGAAACCGGCGGCAAGTCCGGCAAGGGGCCGTCGCGCGAGCCGCGAAACAGCGGTTATTAGCTGGTTTTAAGATATAGGACGGGCCGCGCGGCTGCGACTCGGAAAAACTTCACCAAAACGCAAAATTGCAGAAACTTCCATAAGGTATCAAACGTATATGGTTATGAGAGGCAACAGAAGGGATGGGAGGACACATGCTGCTGAAGCTTAATGAGCCCCTGCAAGTCGAAAACCTGCGAAATTATCCGGTTGAGGCTGCGCGCAGATTGCGCGAACTTCTCCTGCGCGGCGCGCTTGCTTCTCCCGATCCTCACCGCAAGAATTTCTACGACGTGGAAGACGGTTCCTCCGTCTTTTATATTCACATTTCTCCTGCCGGAACGGTCCTGCTGCTTGCCATCTGGGCGAAGGAAGGGACGCCGTTCCACGCGCAGGGCGCCGCTCAGATGGCCCAAACCAGCGCAGCGTAAGTGAATGCGGCCCCTATAGGCTTTTGCCGCCGTCATTCCATCGCTTATTGAGGATTACATTATAGTGACAATTTTTTCTGTAGCGGCGCTCTCTGAGCGCCACCGTTTTAAGTACCGGCCGGCGGCCGCCGCTACAACATTTGTCGTCACTATAATTTGTAATCCTCAATAGAGGCTTGCTACAGCATTTGGATCAAGGAGACAACGCAGGTCTTAATCTCATCACTTGCGGCGTCATCAAACATCGAGCGCGCCATCAGCCGGGCAGTAGATTTGCGGTTCTGAGCGATCTGCCGTAGCAGGCTGCGGGCAAGATCGAGATGACGACACACAAATCGCGGCCGGCCCGCCATTTTGGCTAAGATCCGCTCGTCGACTTCGAGATCGTGCCACTCGCCCAAGCGGTCCTGAAGGTTGCGCAGGATTTGAAGCGCCCTTCCGCTGCGAGGCGTTTCAAACTGGTGCATAATCTCGATTAGATATCGAAGTTGTTTGGTGGCGATCCGCAAGGGATGAAGCGTGGCGGCATCTGAAGCGCCGCGCGCTTTATTGCTGGCAGACTCAAAAGCATTCCACGCGCGCTCAAGTTCCTGCAAAAGCTTTTGCCGGAAGCTGCCCTTGCCCAGGCCTGGGGAATGGTCGCTGGTATTTAATGCTGTATCCGCCTCGATTGCCGCTTGCATGTGCAGATAGACCTGGCTTAGGTTTAACTTTCCAATTTTCGCGGCGGCTCGCGCATGAGCTTTGGTTCGGCGCTTCACAAGATAATCCCGGATGGCTTCCCAGGTCTCCTTTTTCGATGGACGCTTCGCGGCAAGTTTTCGGTTTGCCCGGCGAATGAAGACGTCGTAGTTGCGGGCAGCGGAGAGGACTTTGCGGCTGCGCGAAACGCAATGGCGAAGCCGGAGCAGGTCGTGTGAAGGGCTGGCTGGGCACAAGAGGTCGAACGCCTGCTGAAGGCGGCGGCTGGCCACGCGAAAGTCGTGAATGGCGCGTGGCTTTTCTCCGCGCAATATTTTCGGCTCAAGGCGCATCATCTGGTTAAGGCGATGCAACGCAATCGTGCGCACTGTGTCCCACGCGGCGGCATCATCCTCCCAGGCGGGCGGAGCAAGCGGCAATTCCAGCGGGCCAGTGGAAGAGGAATCATCCGCAGGCGTGAGCATCTGGCGTACTGTGCCCATAACCAAATCCTTTGACTTGTTGCAGCCCTATTCCCCTCGATCCTTTCCCTTCATTGTCCCTCTCTTCGTCAGGAATGCCAACCGCCGCTGATTTTGCGCGATGATGTTAAGCTTGAGATAAGCGCGCTTTTGTTGGCCGCAGGGAACGCGCAATTTAAGCAAAGGGAGGAGAGCACATGAAGTTGCTGAATCTGGAATTCCAGTTAATCGCGCATGACACCTTCCGCATCGCGGGGTCTAAAATTCTTTATACCGATCCGTTCAAAGTTACGAAAGAAGACGCTGCCGACATCATTCTTATATCGCACGAGCACGACGACCATTTCAGCCCAGATGATCTGAAGAAAGTTGGCGCAGCCAAAGCGCATATCGTGGCCAGTCCGCGCTGCAAAGACCGGCTGAAAGACTTTCAGCAATACCGCGTCGAATACCTGGAACCCGGAAAAAAGACAGCGGTGGACGGAGTGGAAATCGAAGCGGTGCCTGCTTATAACGTGAATAAGTTCAGAAGTCCCGGCCAGCCGTTCCATCCGAAAGGCGGAATGGGTGCCGGTTTTATTTTCAAGATGGATGGGACCTCGGTTTACTATGCGGGTGATACGGACCGGATTCCCGAAATGAGTCAATTCCGCTGCGATATCGCATTGCTGCCGGTTTCCGGCACTTATGTCATGACGGCGGACGAAGCCGTCGAAGCCGCGGCGGATATCAATCCAAAGATTGCGGTACCCATGCACTACGGCGTAGTCGCGGGGACAGCCGCCGATGCGCAGAAATTTAAGTCCGCAGTAAAGAATTGCCAGGTGGAAATTGTGTGAGTGATACTCGACGCGCAGACGCCATAGCGGAGGCGGCTTACTTGATGGGCTTCTGGATTTTAGAAAACCGGCGTAGCGCAGACCGCCGTGGTTGCGGTCTGCGGTTTCTCCCCGGCGCAATCAAAAACCGCGGACCGCGACCATAGCCGTCCGCGTTACGATTCAGTCTTGCGCCGACGCCCAGGCCATGCCGTCGCAGTTGCGCCCTGCCTGGATGAGCTTATCAACCTTCCAGTTGTCAAGATTCAGCACGGCGATCTGGCGGCTGCGGTCGCAGGAAACGTAGGCGAGCTTGCCCGCCGGGTTCAGCACGATTTCCTGCGGCGCGGACGGCACTTCGACCGACCGGACCACCTTCATGGTGCGCAGGTTGACCACGGCGATCAGGTTCTTATTAGGGATCGTCACCAATTCATACTTGCCGTCGAGCGTGGCGCGCGAGCCGAATCCGATTCCCGGCAGCGGAACCCACCGGCTCACCTTGTTGGTTCGCGTGTCGATCACGGCCAGGCGTGGCTGGTGCTGATCGGTGGTAAACGCCCAGCGATTATTTTCCGAGACCGAGATTCGCTGCACCGTTTTGGCGACAGGAATCACGGTAATGGCCCGGCGGCCTGTGATATCAAGCGCCGTTACTGTGCCCGCGCCCACGTTGGCCGTATAGCCTTTCTCGCCGTTGGTGGTGAGAGCGATCATGTGTGATTCCTTCTGTTCGGTTGGAATCGATCCCACAACTTCATTGGTCTTGGGGTTAATGATATCGACTGATTTGCTCAGCTCGGAAGAAACGTAAAGCATTCCGTCGGGCGCGTAGATCGCGCAATGCGGACGCACCGCGCTCGGCATCTTGATAATGTGCACGATCTTGCGCGAGGCGATGTCGATCACATCAACCGAGTCTCCGTTTGTGCCCGGCGATCCCACGCCTGAGTTCCCGTAGATGGGCACATAGGCAAGTTTCCCATCGGGCGAAGCAGCCACTTCGTGTCCGGTAAAACCGCTGAGCTTGACCGTAGCCACTTCCTTGCCGGCCGCGGGATCCACAATGCCGAGCGTTTGATCGCCTTTGTTGACGATCAGCAGCGTGCCGCGGCTACCGGCCGTGCTGGGTGGAGCGGCGGCCGCCATTGCGGGCAGCATGAATCCCGCGCTGACGATGAGCATGAGCCATGATGCGAGGGAAGCCATAAATCCTCCTGAAATTGAGTGAATTGATATTTTATGCGTGACGCCATTAGTCGGCGCGCCTGATTCTATAGTGGCGGCCTCTAGGCGGCAGGTCTTTAACTATTAAGATCCGGCAGCCAGAGGCCGCCGCTACAGCTTAATTCCGGCGGTCAGCGGGCGGGAACGGCTCAAATAATTCAATGAGGTTGCCCGAAGGGTCTTCCAATAGAATTTGTTTGCCGCCAACGCCGGTAACAATTTCATTACGAAAGCGGCTTCCCTCATTTTTGAGAGCCTCGACCGTGCCAGCTAAATCTTCCACCTTAATGTGAATTCGGTTCCAGCCGCCGGGAGTAGGTTGCTCGCCGCTCGGCATGGCCGAGCCACCACCGCCAGCCCCAGGCTTGCTCAAATAGAGATGTAAATCTCCGCGCGAAATCTCCGCAAAACTGGGCGCTGGGTGCATTTCAACCTTAAAGCCGAGCATTTTGCCATAAAACGCGATTGCGGCGTCAACATCGTTGACGATGTAACGGAAATAAGCGGGCATGGCGATGTCCTCGAGTGAATTTTCCTCGAACGCTTACCTTTCGATTGGCGCAGTTCATGATTTCAGATCTCCGGCCTTTTTCATCTTCGCCGCCCGGCACTCATCGCAGGCGCACAGATCACGAAGGTAAGAAAACCCGTAGATGCCGCTCGAATGCCCGTCGCTCCAAAAAATCTGCAGCGCGTACCGCCCGGCGATCTCGGCCCGCAGCGGCCGCGCCGCTTTTTTGAACATCGGCAAGGCATCGGAGATGGCTTTCGCCTGCTTTCGCGGCGTTCCGCCCTCCGCGCCGGTGCAGGTTGCGCACGGGCAACTGTCGCGCAGCGATTCATAACCGTAAACGCTCACGTGCCCGTCTTGCCACTCAATCGCAAGCGTGTCGCCGCCCGCGTCCAGCTTGACCTTTTTGGGAACGATGGCCATTTCATTCGATCTGGATATCCTGCCCTGCCTGCTTTTGCGCAAGCTCAACCTGCGCTGCGACAGCGGCGGCGATTTCTTCAAACGCTTTCCCGCACGCGCTTTCGCTATCGAGCGCAATGGGCCGCCCCTGATCGCTTGCGGCGCGAATCTTCGTGTCGAGCGGCACCTCGCCGAGAAAGGGAAAGTGCATTTTTTCCGCCGCCGCGCGCGCCCCGCCGTGGCCGAAGATGTCTTCGCGCTGGCCGCAGTGCGGGCAAGCATAATAACTCATATTTTCCACCACGCCAAGGATGGGCACGTTGAGTTTTTCAAACATCGCAATGGCTTTGGCGGCGACGGTGAGCGCCACGTCCTGCGGCGTGGAAACGATGACCGCGCCGGTGAGCGGAATGGTTTGCGAAAGGCTCAGTTGAATATCGCCTGTTCCAGGCGGCAGATCGATCACCAAGTAATCCAGCGCGCCCCAGCGCACGTCGCCGAGAAACTGCCGGATGGCTTTGTGCAACATCGGGCCGCGCCAGATGACGGCTTCATTGGGAGGCAAAAAATAGCCCATAGAAATCATCTTGATTCCGTAGGCCGTCGGTGGCTCGATCTTTCCCCCAACCACGACGGGTCCGGTTCGGCTGCCCATCAGATGCGGCACGCTCGGGCCGTAAACGTCCGTATCCATGAGGCCGGTGGCGGCTCCGCTCAAGTTGAGCGCCACCGCCAGATTCACCGCAAGCGTTGATTTCCCTACGCCGCCTTTGCCGCTGGCGACAGCGATGGCGGCCTTGACTTCTGGAATCAGGTCGCTGCTCCGGGCCATGCTGCCCATCATCATCTTTTGACGCTGGGCAGTTTGAACGCTCACTTCCTTGACTCCTAGCGATTCCACTGCCGCGCGCGCCGCTTGCGCGAGGCGCTCGCTTGCGGGGCTTGATGGGTCGTCCATCAGCAGCGTGAACGAGGCGCGGCTGTCGCCCGTCTCCAAATCCTTCACCATGCCAAGCGAAATGATGTCGCGTTCCTGGCCGGATTCTTTCACCGTCTTGAGCGCGGCCAGAACGTCATGCGGGCTAATTTTCATAAGAAACGAGACATCCGGTTTTTATACGTGACGCCATAAGTCGGCGACGGTCATTGGCTGTAGCGGCGGCCTCTGGCCGCCGGTCTTTACGATTAAAAACCGGCGGCCTGCGGCCGCCGCTACAGCTACACAGGCCGTAGGTAATCGAAATCGCATCCTTCGTGCGCTTGCAGGATGTGATCGAGGAACATCCTGCCGTAGCCTCTTCCGTAGTGCGGCGCGGGAGTTTTCCAGGCGGCAAGCCTCTTCTTGATCTCAGCTTGGGGAATCATCAACTCCAGGCGGCGGCCCGGCACGTCAAGTTCAATTGTGTCGCCTTCCTGCACCACAGCCAGCGGCCCGCCCGCCGCCGACTCGGGCGAGACATGGAGCACTACCGTGCCATACGCCGTGCCGCTCATGCGGGCGTCGCTGATGCGCACCATGTCGCGCACGCCGGCTTTCAGCAGCTTCTCAGGGATCGGCATGTCGCCCCATTCGGGCATCCCGGGGGCGCCCTTCGGCCCTGCGCTCTTCAGCACCAGCACCGAGTCCGCGCTCACTTCGAGGTTAGGGTCGTCAATACGCGCCATCATGTCCTTATAATTTTCAAACACCACCGCGCGCCCCTTGTGCCGCTCGAGCAGTGGCGACGCGGCCGTTTGCTTGATCACCGCGCCGTGCGGCGCAAGGTTGCCCTTGAGGATTACGGTTCCACCCTCGGGGTGAAGCGGATGGTCGAGCGGCTTAATCACGTCGCGGTTCACAACCTCGGCGCCAACGATGTTTTCGCCCATCGTTTTTCCCGTCACGGTGAACGCGCCGGCGTGCAGCAGCGGCAGCAGCTCCTTCATCACCGCGGGCAATCCGCCCGCATAATACATATCTTCCATCAGAAATTCGCCGGAGGGCTTGATGTTGGTGATGAACGGCGTCTTGCGCGAAATTTCGTCAAACTTTTCGAGTGGCAGCTTCAAGCCCACGCGGCCGGCAATGGCAACCAGGTGGATGATTGCGTTGGTCGAGCCGCCAATGGCCATGTCCACGCAGATGGCATTCTCAAACGCCTCCTGCGTCAAGACCTTCGAGGGCGTCAGTCCCTCGCGCGCCATGGCGACGGCGCGGCGGCCGCTCTCCTCTGCCATCGAGTAGCGGCGGGAATCGGCGGCGGGAATGTTGGCGCAGCCAGGAAGCGTCATGCCCAGAGCCTCCACGATGCTGGTCATCGTGGAGGCGGTGCCCATCACCATGCAGTGGCCGGCGCTGCGCGAAAGGCAACTCTCGATTTCACACCATTGCTCATCGGTAATGTTGCCCGCGCGCCTTTCGTTCCAGAATTTGCGCGAGTCGGTGCCCGACCCGATTTCTTTGCCGCGCCACATGCCGCGCAGCATCGGGCCGCCCGGCACCATAATCGACGGGACGTTGGCGCTGGCCGCGCCCATGAGCTGCGCGGGCGTAGTTTTATCGCAGCCGCAGAGCAGCACGACCGCGTCGAGCGGATAAGCCCGGATGCACTCTTCCACGTCCATTGCCATCAAGTTGCGATAGAGCATGGTGGTGGGCTTCATCAGCACTTCGCCGAGCGAGATGGTGGGAAATTCAAGCGGGAATCCGCCCGCCTCCCACACGCCGCGCTTCACCGCCTCGGCCACCTGGCGAAGATGAGCGTTACAGGTGGTGAGCTCGCTCCACGAATTGCAAATGCCGATGACCGGCTTGTTGGCGAACGCCTGCGCGCCGAATCCCTCCGCGCGCAAGTAGGCCCGCGCCGTCATGGCGCGAAGATCGCTTTCCCCCAGCCAGTCTTGACTGCGCAGGCGTCCCGCGGGTTTCGATTCGTTCATCTGATGTTGGCTCCTTAAGGATTTGTCCGGATTGCTCGGGAATGCGCTCCCGCCGGCGCGGCCGCTCTCCGCGGCCAAGATTATGATCTTAGCAGGCTTTTGAGCGGAGCCACACAAGGAAGCAAAAACCAGACCTAACAGGATGCTGCAAAAGCCGATTCTGTCATGCTGAGCCCTTCGCCTGTCATCCTGAGCGGAGCGAAGGATCTGCTTATGTGCTCAGGGTAAACTCCGCGAAGCATCTGCTTTTGATATTGAAAACAAAGAACTGAGATTCTTCGCTTTCGCTCAGAATGACAGGCTTCAATCCTTTTGCAGCATCCTGCTAAGATTACCCATTTTCATGGCGGACATATTTCAAAATTGCGCGGCGATTCCTCCGCGGTAACACTATACGTTGCATAATCAGTCATCTTGACAGCGGCTCCCCCATTTTGTTACATTTCCAATCCCATTAAGACCGGCGCGATTTATTTGCGTCAACCACCCGCTTTATAGGAGGAGGAATATGAAGGCAAGATGTGTCGCAGTACTCGTGTTAGCTGTTGCAGTCGGGTTCGCGTCTGCCGCCATGGCGGACCAATTCAGCTTTTCATTTAACGGCGGAGGCATCACTGCTTCCGGCGTATTTACCGTTTCACCGGGATCGTCGCCCGGCGTTGAAGACATCACTAGCATCAGCGGAACGTTTTCAGATACAAACGTGAATGTTTCCGGCGCGATTACAGGCTTGTATCAGCCGGTATCGTATGTGAGCAACACGCTGGCTACGCCTGGCGTTGCGTTTACCACAGGCGGTTTGTCCTACGACGACACGTTTTACGCGGCAGGAAACTCTCCCTTGGTCTGCTACGATATTAACTCCACCACCCATCTGCCCGAGCTAACCTATCCATTTTCCGGAGGCGTGTTCGACATTTTTGGCGTGACGTTTGACATTGCTGGACCAGGGGGTTACGTGGCTGAACTTTGGAGCAATGGCAACCTGCCCGACAGCAATGGCACATTCCCAGGCGCCCCGGGCTACGTGCCCAACCTCGTCTACGCCGCGGCTCTTGCGAGCCCAACGGCCCTTGTTGACAATCCGAACGCCGTTCCTGGCGCCGGTGTGCCACCCCCCGGACGTTACGGGGCCCTCGTCGTTGCGCCCACGCCGGAGCCCGGCTCGCTGGTATTATTCGGCCTCGGATTGCTTGGCTTGGCCGCGCTTTGGGTCGGCAAACACGATCTGCTTCGGTCGCATCGGAAGTAGGCCTGTGGGTGCTAAAAAAACGTCTCATTTATCCTATTTGTCTCAAAAATCTCATGTATCGTAGCGGGTAGCCACAATTGGTGTTTTCCCAACCGTGGGTTTTTGCCGATCGAAAACCCCACGGTCAGAAAAACACTGACCGTGGCTACCAGCTACCAGCTAAAAAACTCAGGTTCGCGCTACTAACCAACCGGAGGCAGGGCCGCTGCCAAAAAACCGTCCCATTTATCCTATTTGTCTCAAAAATCTCATAGTAACGTGATAGGCTCAATCTGTAGCGGCGGCCTCTGGCCGCCGGGTTTTAATAGTAAAGACCGGCGGCCA
>DASZAE010000094.1:0-12055 GCA_035945515.1 Terriglobia bacterium | reverse complement strand
TGCTCCTGCTTGGAAAACTCTGAATACAGATTTCCCCGACTATTACCTCGCCGCCCGGCTCTATCATGAAGGTTATTCGCTGGATCAAATCTACGATTGGATCTGGATTCAACGCCAGAAGGATCATGCGGGAATCCAAAGGCCGGTCGTGGCGTTTACGCTGCTGACGCCCTTTTCGCTGCTTCCTGCGCTGCCCTTGTCGGGCTTGCCTCCGCTTCAAGCCAAGCATTGCTGGCTCCTCCTGAACCTGATTTTTCTCGCGGCAGTTGCTGAGCTCCTGCGCCGCATGTCTGACCTGAATCTGCGGCGCATTGTCATCCTGATTTTCCTGGCGATCGTGCCGCTGAGGACGAATTTTCTTTTCGGCCAGGAAGACATTTTGCTGCTTCTTCTTTTTACGCTCGCGGCCTGGTTTTACTTGCGAAACCAACCTGGCCGCTCCGGCGCTGTGCTCGCGATTGCGGCGTCTCTGAAAATATATCCGGGGCTTTATTTCCTCTTCCTTGCGCGTAAAAAACAATGGCGAGGCGTCATTTCGCTGCTTGCAGGAACTCTGATACTTTGGGTGATCTCTGCCGTTCTTTTCGGCTTCAATATCGTTAAAATCTATCTCACTGAGGTAGTGCCCTGGCCATTGCGAGCCGAAGGCCAGGATCCTTACAACATCAACTGGAACTCGTTTTCCGCGCTGCTGCACCGGCTGTTCATCTACGAACCCGCGCTGAATCCTTATCCGGTGATCCACGCTCCTTTGGCATACGCCATCGCGCAGCCTCTCTGCCAAGCCCTCATTTTCGTCCCTTGCATATGGCTGATCGGGTCCACTCGCAGTGATCCTGAGCGCGAGAAACTTGAGTGGGGCATATTTGCAGCCATGCTTCTCCTGCTCTCTACCAATCCTGCTTCTTATGATTTTGCGGGCCTCATCCTGACTGCGGTATTTGCCGTGGGCTACCTCCTCAAGAGAGGCCGGAAGCGCGCCGCGGTCTTGCTGATGCTGCTGTATGCGCTCGTGTGCTTACCTACCTATCGCTGGACGCCGGCGGTTATTAGCGGGTGGCACGCTCTGCTCGGCGTCCCGCGGCTATGGTCGCTGACGGCGTTGTGGGTTTTCCTATTAGTGGTTCTGAGCCGTTCGCATCGGTTAGCATCGAGTTCAGGGTTGAAATGGCGCCGCGCGTTATCCTTCGGGGCCTTGGGAGCGGGGTTGGTAGCGTTGGGCGTGGCGGCTAACCTTTCGAGCCAGCACGGCGAATTCCAGAATTATGAACATCGTTTGGTCCCAAAATCAGATGCTTTATTGGCGACGTACCCGGTCGCGGTAGGATCGGGGCTGCTTTTCACAACCATGACCGGCCGTGGCTATGGCACAGGAGAATTCATCGGGGGAAAGTTGCGCCTTTTACCCTTCCGCTCCGACTCGTTCCACCCCGCCGGCGTGCCAGGTTCCAATTTTGCCTGGGTAGAACTTGCGTCTTCGCGCTCGCAGATCGTCCGGTTCTCACTGGATGCTCGCGGCGGCTTCGCCGGTCCTGCAGTGGTAGAAGCCGAAAATGCCGAGCAGCCTGTTGTTTCCCCGGACCTCCGCTGGCTGGCGTTCGTTCGAGAATCGAAGGGAAAGGGAAGCTTGTGGGTTAAGGCGATTGATCGGAGTCATGACGGAGGGAACACGAATTCTTGGGCGCGCCGCTTGTCACCAGACGGGTTCGACGTGCTGGATGCAGCCTTCGCGCCAGACGATCGTATTTTCTTCTCTGCGCGCCATGGCGGGCCGCCCCTGTTATTTACGGTGCGGCCAGACTCGGGCAAGATCGCTTTCCAGAATGGGACTGGACCGAGGCGTTATCCGGCGTTTTCTCCGGACGGCCGCTGGCTCGCATTCAGTCAGCTCGACCGGGGTAACTGGCAGCTCTGGATACAAAACCAAACAACTCACGTTGAACGTCAACTCACGAACGGTAACTGCAATTCAATAGCGCCGGCTTGGTATCCTGACTCCAAAAACCTGGTATATGCCTCTGACTGCGCTCGAGGTTATGGACTAACGGCATTATGCAACATTCAACTGGCGCCGTAATGGCACGAAACGCCCGCATGGTTTGCCTGACCGCAAAGCGGAAACGTAATCAGCGCGATCATGAGTGTTGCCGGGGATTACAAATCACTATAAGCGTTGCGCAGCAGGGCATACAAACTCAATACGATGTTTTCTGCCGTAACGTTTGATAGAGCCCGTGGACGAAATGCAAATGTAACCCGCGAGCCCAACGGTAGTCCTCGACGACATCGGCGACGAACAATTTGTGACTTCCGACGGCTTGAACGGCCTCGATCTCGAGCTCTCTGATGCGCAGTGCGGCGCTGGGAACCGGGACGCCGAACTTGGGCGACGGAACGGTGACGAATGGAAGCTGGTCCACGTTGACGCTCGCCTTCCGATGGTTCTTGCCGAGATCGAAAACAGCCCGAGCCTGCTCCACCGGAAGGCTGCTGACCGCTATCTTTCGCGAATGCTCCATCAACGGAATTCCCGCGCTTGTGCTGTGGAGCGCCAGCGAGAAGCGCCGGTCGCCAATCGGTCCAATTAAGTCCATAGGAAAGATGTTAACGGCGCATCCATCGACGGCGGTCACGAGAACCACGGGACGAGGGCAGATATAAAACACAGCCAGAGAGCGGACTGCCAGCGCGGTCATCCGGATCTGAGCCGTCGCATGACTGCTTCGGAAGCGCGACTGGCGGGAAGAATGATATAAATGGCGCGCCCAGAGCCGGATAGTCTGAATGCAGTAGTTGCGGCAATACCGCGCCTCGAATAGAGCGAGTTGCTCGCTTTCGAAGGGGATGACTTGCACCAGCCGGAGGCCTATCTCGCCTAAGATCTCGCTCCTAATTGCCTGATTTTGAAACCTGAGCCTTAGCCGTCCGCCAGGAACAAGCGACGATGCGCGCTCGCGTTCGAGACCGATCCCAATGGTGAAAGGGCTTGCCGCGGCTATGACGTTGCGATAGGTGACATTCAATGGAGCGCCTAGCCCGTATAGCCAGACAGCCACCTCCTCTTGGGGGTCCTCTAAACCGATCGCACATTGCTGAATGAAAACGTCAGGGCCGAAAATGAGCCTTTTCGAAACCCGCCGCATTTCGCTGATCATCTTCGTTGCTCTGGTCCGCTAATCAGCGGTTGAAACTGAAGGGGCTATTTCGTGTTCTAAGTCATCGTGTGGAAGTTCTTTTGCAACCCACCGCTCAGGCATCGGCGGCAACAACAGAAGGCTGAGCAGAAAACTCGAGAGCACGGTCTGGCCTCCCAGCGCAAGTGAAACCGCTGCAGGTATGACGAGCCGCATGGTTTTCACCGGGTCTAGCGTTCCAAAATGGGCGGCGCTATAGCGGCCCAGAGCATAAATGGAAAGCGCGAGACCTAAAGCTGCTAAGACCCCACCTACGACGAGTCCTACTTCAAGGCTGACTGCCCGTAACAACTGTTCGATCCTAGTATCGTCAGGGAGCAGCCCTTCACGGATTGCATAAAGTTTACTGAACGCTGCGAAGGTGAGGGCTTGGAAACCAAGCAGCACCGCCGTGCCGGCGTAGAGCAGCGTGTGAATATCAAAGGTGATGCCCCGGAAGATTTTGGGGCCGGGTAACAGCCACGCGCCGGTCCCCATCCCTGCGACGACCAGCGTCAACCCGGGATAGAAAAAGAGCCATCGCGGGCTGTGCAGCAACATCAGACGCAAGTGGCGCCACCCATCACGCCAGGTTCGCAGGTGCCGAGGGCCGCGGCGGCCCGAAGGAAAGTGGGTTGTAGGAAGTTCGGCGATACGAAGGCGCAAACATGCTGCCTTCAGGACCATTTCGCTTGCGAATTCCATGCCGGGAGCTCGCAGGCTCATGCGGCTAAACGCCTTCCGACTAAAGCCACGAAATCCGCACTGCTGATCTCCGCAGGGGGAGTGAAAAAGCAGCTTGCCGAGCTGAGTGAGCAGGGGCGTGCCCACATAGCGGTGAAGAGGCGGCATAGCGCCTGCGTGAATCTTACCGTGGAAGCGATTGCCGATTACCACGTCGTAGCCTTCCCGTAGCTTGGCAAGGAATTCCGGAATTTGACCGAAATCATGACTGCCATCAGCGTCTCCGGTGATCACATATCGGCCACGAGCTATCCCGATCCCGCTCTGCAAAGCATTACCGTAGCCTTTGTTTTTCACCCGGATGACCCGCGCACCCATCCGGCTGGCAATGTCGGGAGAGCCGTCCACGCTTCCGTTATCAGCGACAATAATTTCGCCGCTTATCGCGAGTTCACGGAACACCCGCTGCACCGTATCTATGCAAGCGTGAATCGTCTCCGCTTCGTTCAGACAAGGTATGACGACCGATAGCTCAGGAACTACGGCATCGACTGCGTTCTCAAGAGTTCTGGCTGATAGGTCAACCTGCATAGGATTCAGGGACAAGATACCCTCCTTGTTCGAGGACGGGGCAGCACACCTATCCTTCCAAAGCAGATAGCGATTCCTCATCTGTCCCGGTAGAATTTCGGTGAATCGCTAATCAAAAAGCCACAGACCCGGTAAGGCAGGTCTGCATTATGTTCTTTGGTTGCCGCCAACGGCCGCGCTTTGCGTCCCTTTCAAAATTTCCATCGCTGCAATCTTTTCCTCAGTCAAATACAACGAGCAGACGCAGGTCTGGCACACCGGATTGTTGGCAACATCGAGCGTCTCGCGGAACCGAACGGCCCGCTCGCTGTTCAACACATCCAAAAGCGACCCATCGTGGATGTTGCCTAATGCGGGTTGGAAAAAGCATGGCCGCACAGTTCCGTCCGCCTCGATGACCGCCGATACCCAGGGCGCGTTGCAACGCGGGGCCGAGGCGCGCATTTGTCCCAAATGGGCGCGGAAATGAAAAACAATCCGGCGTAGCTTTTCCGGGCTTTCGGAAATGTAACCCAAGCGGATATCTTCGGAGTGCTCCAAGATGAGTTCTTCGACCTCTCGCTCAAGCTGGTCGACCAGCGCAGCGTCAGGCGCTACCTCGTTCTGCCGCGCAGACGACCATTCTTCGGGACGATTGAATGCCTGTGAAGTGAGATCGGCGGCGAGAAACGAGACAAAATTCAAGCTGAGCGATTTCGCCGCGCAGACGGTGGCCCGAAGCGCCTTGCAATTGGCCCTCTGCACGGTGCAGCGCCCGCCCACGGTGATTTGTGGCCGGGCTCTGCGAAGCGCCTCCAGCCCGCGAGACAAGCGTTCGAACGCCTGCGGGACGACACGAATTTCATTATGAATGCCGCGCGGCCCATCGAGCGAAACGATGACGTCGTCCATCAGGCGGCTCACATGAAGCGCGCGCGGCTCGAGCAGCAGGCCCGCCGTAAGCAGCGTTAGGCGGATGCCGGCCGCGCGGAGCAGGCTGCATAGAGCCTCGAAGTCCTGATTTAACTGCGGCTCGCCCCCTGAGAAAACGACCCAGCGCACTTGAAGCTGGCGAATGGATTCAACGTGGGGTTCAATATCTCGAACCGTGATCCGGCGCGTTTGGCGAATCCGCCAGATGTCACACATTACGCAGCGGCAGTTGCAACGGTTGTGCGGGAAGAGCACCAGAATCGGCAGAGTCCGGATGACCGGATCAAAGGTTCCCGTTTTAATCGCAGTCGTAGCCAGTTGCGAAGTTGTGGCAGCAACGCTCACGAAGTCACGTTCCTAAGTTGTATTCGCTGGAAACAATAGATGAGAATCGCAGGGATATTGATTACCTCCGTGAATCGATCGAGCCTTCGAGCTTGCGCAAAGACCGGTTTTTCCGGCTCGCCGATGCACGGCTCGAAAACCCGGATGAGATCGAAACCTTGATTGCGGAAAGCCTCGCGGATGTCCGTGTCTGAGTGGGCAAAGGTGAGGATTTCCGCTGGCCCGCCCGGATGACGGAACCCCGCTCGCCAGCCCCGCGCATAGGCAACTGGATGGAGATCCGTTACGTAGCAACATGCCCCCGGTTTTGCTACCCGCGCGATTTCGCGGGCGAAGGCGGTTAGTTCCGCAACGTGACGGAGCGCAAAGGAAACCAAGATAATCTCCGCGGTGCCCGAGCGCATGGGGAGCAATCGCCCGTCCGCGCGCACCAGGTGATCGCGCAAGGCCGGCTTCGCTCCGGCGACTCGCAGCATCGCAGACGAAAGGTCAACACCCACAGCCGGCCGGGCGCCGGCTCGCACCAACACTTCAAGCCAACGGCCCGTGCCGCAGCCAATGTCCACAGCAGCCTTGCCAGCCAGGCGGGGCAACAAAGCGGCAAGAGTTCGTTGTTCGAGGGCCAAGAGAGGGTTAGGCTCGCTGTCGTAATGAGGCGCCCAGAGCTCGTAGCCCTCACGCGCGGAAAGGATGCCTGCGGATGGACCATCAGGATGGCGCGCGTCTGCATCCGGAGCAGGGATATCTACAGCTACTGGCGCACACAACTTTCCCGGCGGACTTTCGATTTCGCTTGCGCGGTTCACAGACTCTCCACCTTCGGCTTGCGCAGGTTGATGGCCCATTGCGCCCACCGCAATTCAAAGGGTATTGCGTAGAAGCCCACGCGGTAGCGACACGCCCCAAATATTTTTAGCAGCCATCGGCCCCAGGAGGGGAGACGAATGTCCTGCACGGTCGGCCAGCGCGAGGAGACAACGAGTTCAAAATTATCGATCAATCGCTTTGTGCGGCGTCTCAGCCACGGCGTCGCCGGATCCTTTTGGGTGGCGAAACGCTGCCAACGTTCCGTGGCCCATTCGTCGGGCGTCTCAGGGAACCTGATCTTGCCTTCAACGCCGCCGTACATGCGATCGCGTTGGGGGACGGGTGTGTAATGTTGGACCACGATCTCAGCGTCTGGATTGAGCCGCTTCAACTGGCGAATGAACCGGAAACATTCGCGCGTGTCGCCCTCGGGATCTCTGGGATTGCCAAAAATGATCGAGAATTCGGGAATAATGCCGAAGCGCCGGATTCGAGACGCCAAGGCTAACGTGTCCTCCGCCTTCAGGTCCTTGTTCATTTCTTTCAAGGTCGCGTTCGACCCGGACTCGGCGCCGAAGAAGATCATGGCGCAACCGGCGCGCTGGATTGCCGCCAGCGTGTGGTCCGAATATTTCATCAGGATGTCGGTGCGAGCTTCGCACCACCACCGCATTTTTAAGGGCGCCAGGCGGTCCGCCAGTTCGCGCGCGTGGTCTTCGCGGAGAAAAAAGTTGTTGTCGTAGAACTGGACAGCATCCATTCCATACGCACGGGCAAGATGCTTCAGAACGGCTTCCGTCCGCGCCGGCGATTCCATTTTTTCGCGGCTTCCGGAAAAGGTGACGACCCCGCAAAAATTGCATCGAAACGGGCACCCGATGCTCGCCTGATGAACGCCGGTGCGCCGGCCTAGGAATGTAGGAAGCAGATACTTCTCCGGGGAGATCCGGTGATAAGGGAGCCACGGGAAGGCATCCGGCGTCTTCATCGGACGCTCGGCGTTGTGTCTGTGGTTTCCATCGCTGTCTTTATACGAAAGGCCTCGAATCTTATCCAGACTTCGCCGTTGGCGCATGGCTTCGATCAGTTCAAGGAACGTCTCTTCACCCTGCCCGCGCACTGCGACATCTACGTAAGGAGCATTCAGGGCCGCAGCGGTATAGTTACTGGGAAAATAGCCGCCCCAGACGATCGGAAGGTGAGGAAACCGTGCGCGAATCTGTTGGCAGGTCGCGACAGCACTTTTTGTTTGCGGACCCGGCATCACGGAAACCGCCAGCAACTCGATGGGCTGCTCCCGGGCGAGGGATGAGATGGTCTCAGTGGGGTTAGGATCGAGGTTTCCGTCGACGACTGTGTAATTCTCCCGGCCTTCTAGGACAGCGGCCAAAGACAAGACGGAAAGTGGAAACCTTCGATTGCGCGCCCTTGTGGCTTGAGGATTGAAGAGAACGATCATGGGATCAGACCACCTTGGCCCAAAAAGCGTAAAATTTTGATGGTTCACGCCGCCCGAGTAACCGCGCTTTGAGCGGGCGGAGCGCCCATCCCATGCCGTACCACGGCCTTAAAGCGTGCCAGTCCAAATTGCACGCGGAAGCGAGTGTATTCAGGGCATCACGGGTCAAGTATTCCCGGCTGGGAATGCTGTTTGAACGAAAACAAAACCTTTTCTGAAATTCCGCGTGACGCGCTTCAACCATCTGACGCCCGCTTTCGTCGCGTTCGTAGAAAGGCGAGTCTAGGATGATGACAGCTCCTGGGCGGCGCAGAGACCGCAGCACCTCGCGCAGCGTCCGCAGATAATCCTCCGAGTAGTGGATCGAGGCATTGAAGACGGCGACATCAAACTGCGACTCGCCAAAAGGCAGCCGGTCCATTTCGGCCTGGAATCGCGCGAAGGGCTTTCCGAGGTAAGCAAAGTAGTGTCGTGCCGCGCCCAGACCGTCTTCGCCATTGTCGAGCAAGTCGATTGCGACGGGACGGTGTCCCCTCAATGCCAGGCGATAACTCATCCAGCAGTTGCCCGCACCGACGTCCAGCACATCCAACCCCTCCGGGTGCTGCAACTCGAGTTGAGCTAATATCTTGTCCTCAAAAAATTGGTAGCTTCGAGCGCGGATTTTCCACTGCCAGCGATTGCGCCCGGTGAGGTCTTCATACGGGAGTTTTAGGTAAAAATCTGCGCTAGAAGAACCTCTACCCTCGAAAGCTCGTATCGCTTGATATTCCCTGGCGAACTGCCGAAAGTGCTCTTCGCGGTCGGGAGCGAGCGTTCTCCAAATGCCCTGGGCGTTGAGAAACATAAAATCACACTGTTTGCATGAAAGGCGACAGGAGGAATCTAGAGCGTCAAGGGTTCCCATGCTCTCAAGGCACTTCGGGCACCGCACACTCAGGGCATTCCCAAGAGTGGTCCCAGAAATCCGCTCTCCGACAGACTGAACATTCGCAGATGAACTGCGTTCAGATACGATCATGGTCATGCTTTTGTCCGTTCAAACCTCAGCAAAACGTGGTCCGCCATACCTCGTAGCACTGGACATGAACCAGCCCATCGGTCTATTTCTCGCAAGGCCACGAAAACCCTTGGGAACCGGCAGCTTACTGATTCGAGATATGTTGGCGGAACTGCGACGCCCACTCCCTTCCATTCCTTGAGTCGAAAGTGTGGAGCGAACAGCCGTACGAGAGTGGGCACAGCAGGATAGTGCACGTGTACCACCGAGTCGCCTGCAAGCCGGGCGCGATCTCCGTCTGGGTGTAGCCGGCGAAAAGCCTTCCGAGGTTTTCCGTGCATGAGATACCAAAGTATTTCCCAGGCGCAAAGGCGACCGAAGACACAAAGCAAAAGTGTTGCGCCTGGCTTGAGAAGTGCTGCCAGTCCTTGGGCTACCGGAGACAAATCCATCACGCAGTTCAATCCGGCGAAATTCGAGAAAGCGCCATCAAATCGCCCGCGACCCTCCGTCTCCGCCAAGGTCGCAATCCTTTCGATCGGGAGCACGAGAAATTCGGGGCATCGTTCGATTTTGGCGCCGGCGGTGCGCTGCCGGGCGATCTGGATCATGCGTGGCGACGCATCGCAAGCAATCACTACCACTCCCCGGCGTCCTAGATGAACCGCGTCGACCCCTGTTCCACAGTTAATTTCTAAGATGTATTGGCCGGGCCGGAATGCCCGGTCCAATTCCCGGTGGACGGCTGCCCGTTGTGCGCGTCCAATCTGCGACCGGGTAAAAACGTCGTCATAAGTCTCCGCTAAAGTGTCGAACGCTCTTGCGATGCTTTCGGACCCCAAATCGCTTTCTGCCGTCGACATCAGACTTCAACCTCGGCGAAGGAAGATCGAAGCCCGTCACGGGCTTCGCCGATCTTTTGGCGCAGATCTGCAATCCGGCAGGCTATGGCAGTCGCAGATTCAGGTGTAGGCCTGCCAGGCGAAGCGCCTCTGCGCTCCGCCAATGCGCCTTCCGTCAAACGGTTGAGATCGACTTCCAGCCCCAACAGCTCATCAGCGTATTGATAAAAGCGGCGTGAGTGCCGCCCTCTGATGCCAAAGTCGCGGTCGGAGGATTCCTTCCACGGCTTACTACTCACGACTCGGGACGCCACTTCCTCGAAATAGGGAGTGCCCTTAATAGGGTAGGAGACTGTAGTGAAAAACACGTCGGGATCAGAGTGTTTTACGTGGTTGATGGTGGCTTCAATATCGTCGATGTCCTCACCCGAATAACCCCACATCAGAAACATGCCGGTCCTGATGCCACGAGCCTTTGCCAACGCCACGGCGGCGCGAACTTGTTCCACGGTGACGCCGCGTTCCATGGCGTCGAGCACGCGTTGAGATCCGCTTTCCGAACCGATCCAGATCCGGAAGCAGCCTAACTCGGCGAGAAGGTCCATCACGGGCGGGCTGAGCCGGTCTGCGCGCGAGATGCACTCGAAAGGTATTCTGAGTCCACGTTCTTTCATTTCAGCCGCGTACCGCGCTAACCAACCGTGATGTATGGTAAAAACATCGTCAGCCAACCAAGCCATATCGGGTTGGTAGCGGTCGAGGAGCCATTCGATCTCATCCACCACCGCAGCGGGCCGCCGCCGCCGGTGAGTCATACCGTAAACTCCGTGGCTGCACCATCGGCAGCGGTAAGGACAGCCGCGCGCCGTGATGAGAGAAACCGATCCCTGGCCATGAGCCTCACGCCAGGCTCGCAGATACCGCCCTATGTCCACGGCATCGCGGTCAGGCCAGGGTTGAGCGTCGAGATTGGAGATTTGATCGCGCGGCGGAGTGCGGCATACGGAACCGTCCAAGGCGCGGAAGGCGATGCCATTGATCCTGGTCAATTCAGTCGCCCTGTCCGCGGCGCCCGGGCGTCCGTCACGAAAAACGGCGAGCAACTCTTCGGTGGTCACTTCGCCCTCGCCGACCACCACAACATCGGCCCCTGCGCCCAGATACTCTTCGATGTAGGTCCCTGGCTCAGGCCCTCCGACGATTGTCTTCCAACCAGCTTCCTTGCCAGCACGAAGAATATCGATCACATTACCTCTGGTCATCAGGTTGGCGTAAATGCCCAGAACAGCCGGCGGAGAAGAGCGCAGCAGACGGAAGAGTTCTTCGCGGGTGGAAAAAGTCGTATCGAAAATCTCAACATCCCAGCCTTTGGCGCGGAGATGGGAAGAAATGTACAAGATACCCAACGGAACGTAAGGCTTCATGATTTGAAGCTCCTTGGGGTCCTCGTACAGGAAGTAACCGTGCGTAAGTAAAAGGTCCATCTGTGTTCGCTCGCCGCGCAAACTCGCAATCCCACAGCCGTACTGGCCAGCGATTACTTGGGTCCGCAAGATGCAAGAGTTGGCTCAGGGTTCCGACAAGTTGTGTTCATGTAGCGGACAACCTCCCAAAGGCGCTTCACTCGCTCAGACTCTACATCTGACTCTTGCAGGACCGTCTGGTAGTGCAACACGCCGTCAGAGGTTTTTGCGGGGCTCCACGTCTCGACCTCGGCGTGGAGCGCGTCCCGAAGCGCGCGATAGAACTCGTTCGTGTATGCCCCCTTGAACATCATCGAGAGGTCGTCGCTATCATCCCAATTCGTTTTAGTCCCCAACTCGGCCCGGACGCGTTCGTAAAATTGGGTCCCAGGTAGGGGATAGGCAACTGAGACGCCGATGTCGTCAGGCCGCGTCTCGCGGACCAAGCGGACGGTTTGCTGAATGTCTTCCCAGGTTTCACCTAAGTAACCGAACTGCAGGAAGAAGCAGGCGCGGATGCCGTAACGGCGGAGGTTCTCCCGCGCCGAGGGAATATCTGCAACGCGGGTGCCCTTGTCCATGGCGTCAAGGACACGTTGAGAGCCGGACTCAGCCCCCATCCAGACCTCTGAACATCCTGCACGCCACAGAGCCTCAACCGTTTCTCTCCTCATCAGGTCCACCCGTGTCTGAATCTTGAAGGGAAGCCTGGCTTCCTGGCGCTCAACGGCTTCTGCGAGCTCAGTCGACCAGTGCGGTTTAAGGCCGAAAATGTCGTC
>DASZAE010000093.1:0-4463 GCA_035945515.1 Terriglobia bacterium | reverse complement strand
CTGCTCGGCCTGCGTAGTTGCGCCCACGGTGTAAGCTAGAATCGCCGCCCACGTTCCGCTTGCGTCGAGCGCCTCAGACGTATCGAGGCCGCTCGCGGAAGCTCCTTGCGCGAAGTGGCCGGGCACGCCTCCATTCGGCGCGATATAAAGATTCGCCAGCACTTGGCTGGCCACCGTCCCGGCGATGGTCTGAATTTGCGCCGCCGTTGACTGCAGCGACGCCGATTGCGCCTTAGTAATGTTACCGGTTTTGAGAAGCTGAATCGCCGCCGTGGCCAGCACGCCCGCCGCGCGCATGAAGCCGAAGTAAACGTCCACTTGGTGCTCGGTTGAGACGCTCGCCTCGATGCCCGGCACCCACTGGTAACCAGGGTCCTGATATTTTCCCACGCCCAGATAAAACAGGTTTTTCGTTAAGTCGTTCGCGGTAGATTGCAGCGTGAGAAGGAAATTGATCATGCGCTGCAAATAGAGCGCGGGAGTGTAATCGAGGGAAAGCGCCATGTAGACCGCGTAGGCGTAGCAAATCCACGCCATCGCGCCCGCGCGGATGTAAGCTTGATCGACTTGACCGTTGTAAACATCGTAGCTGAAGGCCAGTGAGTCCTGCGGCTGCAATCCGCCCACGCTGAAATTATCAAAATAGAGATCGCCCGCCGCCGTCAGCGTGATCTTGAAGCCCGTAATCGCAGTAAGCGTGTCGGCGGCGAGATTTGGAATGAGCGATTGAAGATTGATCAGGTTGGTGCGATAAAAGCCGCCGCCAGGCCCGATGGCAATGGTGATCACCTTAGTTCCAGCATTGTAAAACGCGGGCGCGGGCGCCCCGCTGGTCACTTGGATATCCGTCACGCTGCCACTTTTCGACGTGACGCTGATATCAAAAACAAACGTGACGGCGCTCGCTTCCTTGTGCTGAAATTCAAGCTGCGTGTCAGCGGCGTCCGGGATGCCGCTGCCGTAATAGGTAAATGAATCGTTTGCTCTAGTAGCATGAAAATCCACGACGAGCCCGGTGCCGTAGGGCGGCTGGGAGGGATCGTTCACGTCGCTCACCGAGTCTGCGCTGTTAGATTTTGTCCAGCGCGAAGCGGAGTTGTTGTCCTCGCCGTTTTCGAGCACCGTGCTCGCCAGATACGCCGGGTTATCTAGAAAGGAATTAATCTGTTTGATGATCTTCGACGCGGCGATGAAGTTCCCCGAAGCCGAATAGGCGATGATCGCCAGCGCGCAATCGTAGATGAAGCTGCGGTTTTGCAGTGCGCTCGTGTTCGACTGTGTGGGATCGGGCACGTAGAGCGAGTCCGACGTGGGCACGGTAAACGAGCGCGGCAGGTCTTGATAGGCGGCTTCGGTTTGCAGCGACGTGTAGACCAGCGTCGGCCCCTTCACCGGGTCGTCATAAAGCACATGCACGGTGATCTCGCCGTTCGCGGGCACAAGGCTTGATCCGCAGCGCGCGTGATAGGGATCCTGCACAATGATGGGGACGTTGTCTTCCTGCAGATACTCGATATCCGTTTTCGCATAGATACGCGCGAAGTAGTTGTCGAGTTGCTGGCCGATGCCGGTATTGGAGTGGCAAATCCAATCGGCCGGCAAGTGAGCGCCGCTCCAGCCTTGCGGCGGCTGGGGGACACTCGCGGGATAGACTACGGCTACCACAACGCCAGGATTGATCACCTGCGCCGCCCACCAGCCATTCAAACCTTGCTGGATCAGTAGCGACTGGAATTGCGAAGGCGTGGGGACAATGTCCTTGCAGAGGCCGATGCTGGGCGCTACCATGCCGGGCGCGCTCGACTGGTAATAAAACACATCGGTGAGCACAAATAAGTCCACGCGGTAGCCTCTGATGTCCGTGAGGCCCGCGGTGGAATAGAGATTGAAGATGTAGCCGTAGATCGTCATGCCTTGCAACACGGGATAAGTGTTGCCGTCGCAAAGCTTGATGCCGTGCGGCGAAGCGGCATAGACCGAATCGTAATAGGCGGTGATCTGGCCCTGAGTGACCGGAATCACGGGCGCGAACAGGTTGCCCGTGGGCAACGTCACCGGCGAGAAATTGACGGGGAATCCGTCCGGGCCGAGAGACTTATCGAACAGCCAACCTGACGGCGGGACCATCGCCAGATTCTCGATGTTAGAAGTGGGGAGGCTGGAAAAGTCGACCTGCGAGACGATGCCGCACTCAACCAGCGCGGGCGTTGTGGGCTGCTGCGCGGCGCCAGGCGTCACGCTGACCGGCAGCGAGGTTTCAAGCGCGTTCGCCTGCCAGTTGCCGACATCTACGTTCTGGCGTGAATAGAGCCAGGCAAGCGTCTGCGCCATGTCGCCTTGAAAATCGCCAGGATAATATTTCGCTACGCTCGGCAAGGCCTCGCTCCACTCAATTAAAACATTGGATCATTGTTTCATTGATCCAATAACTTACTGATTCAACGGACAAAATCCTCTAAGTCCCGTATCCGCCTATCCCATACAGCGTCACGCCATAACCGCCAATGTCTACGCCGAGCTGATCGGAGTTGAAACTGGCAATCACCACACCGAACTCCGGGATTTCCAGCACATAAAGAGGCTGTTTTTGCAGCGCCGCCAGCGCGGTTTGCCAGGTTTGGTTGCCAAGAATCATCGCTCATTTCTCATTGATTCAATGAACCAATCACGAGACTACCTGTCTGAACTTCAGCTTGAACGAGTAAAGCCCCGGCGCTTTATAAGCCGCGTTCCACGTTGTCTGCTCTAGCAAGTAATTGGTGAAAGCCGGTTGCGAGCTGTCAGGATAGTAAGCGAACTGACCGCCTTGCAGCGCGTACTGCATGAAAGCGTTCCAGGCCATCACATCGCTGCCAATAAGGACGGTCTGCATGTCAAACTCAAGGAAATTATCGACGCGCTCCAGGATCGATTCGCGCACCCCGCTTGATGCCACGTTGTCATGCCGCGTGGCGATGGCGTTGTACGCTGCAACGTTGCGCGGCGGATAAGTGAATGCCAGCGCCACAGGCCCGGTGCCTGGATTGTAGATGATCTGTGGATTGGCCATAAAAACAGTGACAAACGATGAGTGACAAGTGCTAAGCAGGAGCCGTTGGCTTGTTACTCATCACTTGCCACTCATCATTGTCGTCTTTACCCTTGTGCGTAAGGGCTGCGCATGGAGCGCGTTGAAGTCAGCTGCACGCCGCGCTGCTCGACAGCGGTATTGAGCGTTCTCGCCAGCCATTCTCCAGCTTCGTTGTCGCCCATGATAGCCACAGTTAGATGTCCACTCGGCCCCGACCGTGCCGACGCCGCGCCGACTGCGAACCCCGTCAAGCCAACTCCCGCGCTGACACCTTGCCCTCCATCCTCACCCGCAGTGCCCCCGCGCCGCGAACCCGATGAAGCCCGCGAGCCACCACCACCCAACATTCCTGCCACCTGTGCCGCTCCCACTGTCCCCCACATCGCAGCGGAGGCAAAGTGTTGCGCCGCACCCCAGAAATTCAGATCGCCCAAGTCGCCGAGCGCCTTGGCTACCTGCACCGCCGCCTGCACTGGCGCGAGCCGCTTCAGCGCAGTGATCGAAGCAAGTGATTTAGCTTGCTCCGCCCTGCCGTGCGCCGCCGCCGAACCCGTTTCCAAAGCATTCTGGCGCGTGAGCAAAGCAATTACTTGAGTGGTTGCTTTAGTGGTGGCATTGCTCCACCCTTCGGCGGAACGCCCAAGATTACTATACGCGGTCGTGCCCTGTGTTTGTACCGCTTCGAGAGCCGAAGTGAGCTTCTTAAGCGAGCTGGCAACCAGCGTGATTTCCTGCTCGCCGGGTTCCATCGCATGACCTGAGCCGGAATACGGAAGGCTCCCTTTCATTTCGAACATCCGACGCAATGATTTCCCCATTTGGAAAGCTTCCTTTTAATTCTGCTGTAGCGTCGACCCCTTGCAGGATTCAGCCGCTAGTCTTTATTACTGAGCCACTAATGGCCAACATCGGGTAGGTTCTGCAATGATTGAAGGTCGCCTGAATAATCCCAGCCCAACTTAATCTTAGTTTGTATGCGTACAATCAAAGGCATCGCTACTTCCCAACATTTCTTAAAAGCGATATTGGAAGTTGAACTGTAAGGGGCGGCGGAATTCATGCCGTGCGCCCCTACGGGGCAGAGATTCTGGCTCGTCACTTTTCACTCATTCTTTACCACCATTCCTCGTGACTGGCTGGCTCGGCCTCCGTACCATCGTTCCATCGCCACAGAGCCGCCGCGGCAGCAATATCGATTTGCAAGGCCGGAGTCAGATTCTGTATCCCTGAATCAAAGCCCAGCAACTCACTGGGCCGGCAGCCCCACGTCTCCGCCACACGAGCGAGCAGCAGGAGGTTTTCAGTCTTCACGAAAGGGTGCGAGGTCGCGCACGGGGGAGCCATTGCTTCCCTCGCACGCAACCTCGCCCACCGCCCAGCGAATAATAAAGTT
>DASZAE010000092.1:0-15439 GCA_035945515.1 Terriglobia bacterium | reverse complement strand
CAAACATCAGTGGAGCTTACGACTTGACGTGATCAATCTCACCGATAAAGTCGCGCTCTACAATTGGCTGTCCACCTTCAGCGGCACGCATTACGTGACGCCGCGAACGGTTACGGCTACGCTTGGCTTCCATTTCTGACGGTTTCCCCTGAGGGTGTAGCCATGGTCCGTGCATTCCTGACCGAGAGTTTTTATGAAGCAAGGCCACGGTTAATCGTAGAACGATTGACCGTGGCCATTTTTCTTCTGACACTGAAACCTACTCGTGTCTCAATGCGGTCAACGGATCAACTCGAGTCGCGCGGCGGGCGGGAATATAGCAAGCCAGCAGTGCGACGGCGGCCAGAATGAGCGAGACCGAGATGAACGTGACCGGGTCGGTGGGCTTTATGCCATAGAGCTGCTTAGCAAGAAACTTGGTGGTGAAGAACGCGCCCACCACGCCGGCGGCTACGCCGATGAGCGCCAAGGTCATGCCCTGGCGGATCACCCAGAGCAGCACGTCGCGCCCTTGTGCGCCCAGGGCCATGCGGATGCCAATCTCATGCGTGCGCTGGCTGACGGAGTAGGAAATCACCCCGTAGATGCCGATGGCTGCCAGTGACAAAGCCAGCGCGGCGAAGATGACCATCAGCAGCATGGTAAATCGCTGACCGGTGAGCGAAGTGCGGATAAGGCCATCCATCGTGTCAACGCCGTCCACGGCCACGTCCGGGTCAATCGAATGAACTGCGCGCTTGACGGCGGCCAGAACGCTGAGCGGCGCGGCGGACGTTCGCAGCACAATCGTGGCGTTGAATGGGCCGATGGCTTTGTAAATCACATCTGGAATTTGCGCGACGGGCATGTAGAAGGCATCATTTACCTTCCAGTCGCTGTTCTGGCCCGGACCCCAGTGCTTGATGTGGCCCACAATGCCGATGATCTGGCGCGGAACGTCAACGCCGTCAGGGCCGGGAAGAATGATGTGCTGCCCGAGAGGGTCCTGATGCGGGAACATGGTGCGAGCCATGGCGTCGTCAATCAACATCACGTTCGGCGCGTTCAACGTGTCGTCGTCGGTAAATGCGCGTCCCCGCAGGAGGCGGATGCCCATGGCGCGCAGGTAACCCGGAGTGATGAGATAAAACATCGCAAGGGGCATGTTCTGCTCGAGCGGTTTCGGGCGCTCCGCAATGTAATAATTCGTTTCATCATCGCCGCGCATGGGCATATCGTCCGTCGCTCCAGCGGCCTCGACGCCAGGCGTCGCGCGAAGCTTATCCAGAAGGTTTTTGTAAAAGGCGCGGCTGTTGGCGCCAATAGAATAGCGGGCGGCGGGCAGCGAAACGCTGAAGATTAGCGCGCCGTGCGTATCATAGCCCGTGTTCACATGGCTCAGGCGGACGATGGTCCCAAGCGTAAGCCCCGCTCCGATGAGCAGCACCAGCGCCAGGGCCAGCTCCACCACCACCAGTCCGTTTTGCAAGCGATGGCGTCCGCCGGTCGAGCCGCGCCCGCCTTCCTTGAGCGCGTTGTTAAGTTCCGGCCGGGCCGAGTGCAGCGCGGGCGCGAGTCCAAACAGAATGCCGGTCAGCACCGCGGCGCCCACCACAAACAGAAGCACGCGAAGATCCATGCCCACGTTTTCCGCGCGTGGCAGCTCGCCCGGCACATAAGCCAGCAGCGCCTTGGTTCCGGCGAACGCCAGAAGGACTCCAAGCCCGCCTCCGAGCAAGCTGAGCAGCACGCTTTCTGTAAGCAGTTGCCGCATCACGCGCCGCCAGCCCGCGCCCAGCGCGCTGCGGATTGCCATTTCCTTCTGCCGGGCGGCAGCGCGGCTGAGCAGCAGGTTCGCCACGTTGACGCAGGCGATGAGCAGCACAAAACAGACGGCGCCCAGCAGCAGGTAGAGCGTGCCTTGCACATCACGGATAATGTAGTGATGCATCGCCACCACCGCGACCCCGTTATAAGCGTTGCTCTTCGGGTACTCCTTTGCCAGCCGCCGCGCGATGTTGGTCATATCCGCCTGCGCTTCGCCTTCGGTCACGCCAGTTTTGAGGCGGCCCACCACGTGCATTCCTGGGTGGTCCTCACGGCGGTTGGTCCAAAGCCGGTCGTAGATTCCGATGGGCACATAAGTGTCGCGTTGAGAAGGTAACCAGAATGCTTTGGGCAGCACCCCAATAATCGTGTAAGCCTGGTCGCCCATCGTCATAGGCTTGCCGATTACGTCCGCTTTGCCGCCGAAGTGCTTTTGCCAGAAGGCGTAGCTCAGAACCACCGTAGGCGCCGCCCCGATATGGTCATCCGCGGCGGTAAAGCCACGGCCGAGCGCCGGTGGCACGCCCAGCGTCTTGAAGAAATCCGCGCCTACCATTAATGCCGAAACTACTTCCGCGCCGCTCGCCTGCGTGAGATTGAATTCGTCGCCGCGAAACGCCGCCATGCTGGAAAACGTGCGGTTTTGCCGTTGCCAATCGAGGAAATTGGGATAAGAGACGGACATGTTCTGGAAGTCACGCGACGTTTCTGAAAGGATCATCAGCCGGCCCGGCTGGGGATAGGGCAACGGGCTGAGCAGCACTCCGTTCACCACGCTGAAGATGGCCGTCGTTGCGCCTATGCCGAGCGCAAGCGTAATCACCGCTACCGCCGTGAAACCGGGATGCTTGGCCAGCATTCGCAGGCCGAATTTAAGGTCTTGGAAAAGTGTGCTCATGGATGTTCTCCTGATAGATGACGGAAATCGCCGGCGCCTGATTCTGTAGCGGCAGCCTCTGGCTGCCGGTCTTTACACTTAAAATCCGGCGGCCAGAGGCCGCCGCTACAGCCAATGATCGTCGCCGACTTATGGCGCTCTGTATAATAGATGACGGAAAGCGCCGGCGCCCGTGCGCTCTTGCGCTCTGCCATAAATAAGCGTCCCAAAACGGCTTAGACGGTCCAAAGCTGTATACGAGAGAAGGTGTAGCAAAAGTTCCCGCTTCCATCAATGGGAGATCGCCAGGCCGGTTAGTTTGAGGAGTTATAAATGTGCGGAGGGGCGCGAAGCCCGGCTGCGCAGGAAGATAAGTCAAAAGGGTTTCTACAGGACGGTGTCGGCAAGGTCGTAGCCCAGGACGGGCACGCTGAAGCGAGCGCGTCACCAAGGAACGGGCACGCCCAAGAGGCCTGCGATCTTCATTATGGGGCCTGCAAGTTCCATCGCATGTTGCGCCGCAACCCCGACCATTTTGAGTTTGCCCGTGATGGATTCAAGGGTCGTCTTGGCGCCCTCGGCATTGCGCTCCTTCGCAGCTCTATCCAACTTGGCGAGGTCCTCCTCAATCGCCTCTCTTGCGGGGGGCTGCAAAGAAAGGTGATCGAGAGCGCCGCGCAACTCCCCCGCCAAGGCGGCCAATTCTTCGTTCACTGCTGGGGAATCGCCGAATTTGACCGCGCTTGCTCCTTTTCCTACCGCTATCACGTCCGCTTTGACGGCGCCCGCTTGAATACCGGTGTTTATGGCAGCCCGGCTTTCTTTTGCAGATCGAGTCATGCGGCTGCTCCTTTCGCATTCGCCCCTTTTTTCCCGGCCGCTGACGTGGATTGAGCCTTGACCGATGTGGCTCCCGCGCCGACGGCGAGGCTCTCGGCCGTCACGTCGCCTCCTTTGACGATGATGCCGCTGTTCAGGATAAGTGTCCGGCGCTCGCGCAGCTCCGAAGTGTCGACGTTGTGCTCGTCGAGAAATCCGACGATGGCGTCGAGAATTTCATGCTCGAGCACCTTGGTATAAAAATCGCCGTCGAGTTTTTGGAAATAGTGGTTAAAGGAATTGGTGCTGAAAGACTGGCGGACGCTGGTTTGCGCGCCATAGTTGTAAAGTGGATTGTGCTCAATCTGATGGCGCCGCGCTCTCTCCTTGGAATCGAACAGGCGCTCGATCCCCTCTTGGAATTTCCCGATAGCCATGAAGGCCGACCGTATAACCGAGAGAGGACCTACAAAAACCGAGCCGACAAACATGGCCCATTTCTCCTTCCAGTCAATGGTGGCCATCGCGTCAACGGATCGGCACTTCGCGGCGAGCGGCGTCAACAAGAAGCGGTTGATCTCAACGAAAAGAGTTTTTCCCCGCACAGCGCAGCGCAAAAAGTACGACATCACCAGCTCATTGCCCCAATCGGGTATAGAAATCCACTGATAGTGCCGGATGCGCGAGTCGCTGGATCTTCTATACTCCGCTGCTGCTGCTGTATCCAGTTTTTGAACGGGCGGCCCGTAGATATTCGGGAGAATTGTGGAATCCTGGCGGATTTCGGCGCCGCTTACAAACCAGAGATCCCGAATGTCCAGACGTTCGAGCTTTAGCTTTTCGAGAACTTCGTCGATGGCAGCGTAAAGCTGATCGCCCTCGAAGGGCAGGGGAGTCCGGACGCCGTCGTCATCTAATCCGGGCTCGGGCGGCTTATCCAGATTGACTGTGAATGACCATCCGCCCAAGTTGATGCCTGCGCCGATGAAGGGCGTAAAGCCGCTATAGACGATCAAATTCTGGTCCTGCCATGGGAACCGGGCAGAGAGATGAGGTTCGATGGGTGAAGCAAATCGTTCCCTGATGGCCGCCGCGTCGAACTTCCCGCGCTGAAAAAAACGCTGCAAAATATCGCGTTCTTTAAGGCTCTTTTGCAGGTAGAGCACGGTCGAGGCTGCGACGCCTAGAATGATCCCGAGGGTTGGATTAACGGAAAGGATCACTATGAGCGTCACCGCCCCAATAAGCAGGAATAACCAGTCGTAGCGCGAGTCGCGCTGCGCTACATGCTTGCACACGCGGGCGACAAGATTAATATCGACGCCTACTTCGGGCGCCGCGGCGATGTGCGGATCCTCAAGGCTCTCGAGGACTTTTTTCCTAAAGCCGCGCCCGGAAGTCCAGGCGCTGGCGCAAAGCAGTCTAGTCGTTTCGTCTTTGGACATACTCGTGCCTCCATATGCGTTACTCATCGCGGCATTGCCACGCGCGGAGAAATAAGGGAGAACGCCCAGGATAAAATAGTAGGCCGCTCCGGTTACGAGAACGGCAGCTACAATATCGATCGGCGTATAGGGCCACTGCCAGTGTGGAATCAACCAGCGTGGAGACGAATAGTAAAGCCTGATGTCCAAGGGGATCTGACCTCGCAGGCTCAAGTAAAGGAGATTAAATCCAGTATATAAGAGCCGGTCGGCGTACCACGCGCCCGCAACATAAAAGAGAAAAGTGGCTGGATTGAGGCGCGAGCGCAAGGCCCATATGACAGCGTAAATCACTACCGCGTTGACGCCGCTGATGAATACCGCAAGAATCGATAGCCCGCTCAAAGCCCCTTTGAAAGCGGTCAGAATAAAAAATGGCGAGGCGATCAAAATTCCGATCAAAAACATTTTGACCGGCGAGCCCCATTTGGGCGATTGTCGCGTCTCATTCATCCATACTTCTGTGCTTTTTGATCGCCGGCGGGAGGAACGCATCATGGCGACGAAGAAGACCACCGCTACCACGAATCCGAAGAGGGTCGCGCCCATCGTCTGCTTCCTGGCCTCGCACCCTGGCCCAAACGCGCCGGGGCTACAAGATGAGACTCTGTGGTAATTAGGGGATAGTAAGTTGGTAAAAATCTTCCTTCTTTTTCTTCAGGAAGTCAAGGCGTTTGCGCGTCATTAAGGCGCCCGACGTTCCATACCGAGTCAGGCGCAGGAGAGACGATCAACAGCAGTGAAGATCGAATTTCAGTTGAATCGAGCCGTTTTCAGGTGAGAGCCAATTTAGAGAGGCCATAACTATAACTGGCGTATGCCTTTTACCTGCGCAATTTGGGCGGGTGAGGGGTTCCGCGGCGAGCCGGGGGACTTGGACACCCGCGCGTGCCTTGGGCAGGACACGATTTATCGCTGCCGAAGTGTAATCGTATTCGTGTTGTATGGCCCCACTAGGTCAACGTTTATTCAAGGCATTAGCCCGATTTATTCACGAAGCTCGGTTTTACAATTAGGGGGCGCGGTTTTAACCGCGCCGTTACACAGGTTCAACTGAATTCCTACGTTTCGCGCTACGGGCGGCTTGCCCGAGCAAACCGCCCGTAGCGCGAAACGAGAAAATATACAGGTTCGCGTGTTTGGCGGGGTTGAAACCCCGCCCCCCAGCAAAGGCAGTCGTTTCATGAATAATTCGGGCTGGCTGCATGCTCATTCACTGGGGCTGGAGATGTTCAGATCCGAGACCCGAGTGGTTAATTCGCTCGGCGGCCAAGCGCCCGGTGTGGTGATTTGTAGCTCCGCTTTCTGCCGAATGTCATCCGAGGCGCTGCCAACCATAATGTCGTATGCGCCCGCCTTCACCGCGAACCGATGGGTGGACATATCCCAGGAAGCGAGCTGCTCGACGGGTAGTGGAAAAGTGACCGTCTTCGTTTCACCCGGCTTGAGGCGGACGCGATCGAAGCCCTCGAGTTGTTCTTCCGGCTGCCACTCCCCAATCCCAGGACCGTGGACATAGAGTTGCGCAACCTCGTCGCCGGCGCGCTTTCCGGTGTTTTGGACATCCACCTTAACCGTTACCGTTCCGTTGGCGGATATATGGCTGCTCGAGAGGGAAAGATTGCTGTAAGAAAAGGTCGTATAGCTAAGGCCGTGTCCAAAGGCGTATTCAGGCTTGCCGCGCAGGTACATATAGGTGAAGCCTTTGGCGATGTCGTACTGGCTGCGAGGCGGCAATTGCGTCTCGGAGGCATAAACGGTGTAGGGAAGTCTTCCGGCGGGGCTATATTTGCCAAATAGCACGTCGGCAATGGCAGTGCCTCCTTCTTCGCCGTCCCAGAACATATCGAGCAGGGCGGGCGTGTCAATGGAGCGCCTGAAAAAGGGCGATGGCGCCATGCCTGGACGGGCTAGAGGAAGGGTAATCGGCCCGCCATTCATAAGCACAATCACGCTGTTAGGATTGGCGGAAGTCACCGCCCGCACTAACTGCAATTGCACAGCGGGCAGGTCGAGGCTGTTGCGGTCAATGCCCTCGCGCTCGGTGGTCTGGTTAGTGCCCACGAACAGGACCGCTACATCCGCCTTTTTGGCGGCGTCCACCGCCTCGGTCACGCTTTGCTGCGGGTTATCGGTCTCAAGGATGCCACTGCCACGCGCGTAAAGCACCTGCACGGACGTTCCAACGGCATTCCTAATGCCGTCAAGCGGCTTGACGAATTTGGAATATTGGCCAGTGTAGTTGGGTCCTGTCTGCGCATAGTCTGCGAAGGGGCCGATGACGGCAATTGTCTTCAGCTTGCCAGGATCGAGCGGCAAGAAGTGATTCCTATTAGTGAGCAGCACAATCGACTCGCGAGCCATGCGAAGCGCGAGATCGCGATGGGCAGGGGAGTCAATGTCGGAAGGAGGAATTTTACTGAAAGGGACCATGCTGGGCGGATCGAATTCGCCCAGGCGAAAGCGAACCGTAAGCACTCGCCGTAGCGCCTTGTCAAGATCGGCTTCGGTAAGATATCCCTCTTTCACCGCCTGAGGCAGGACTTCAGCGTAGGCGCCATTATCAAGATCAGTCCCGGCGAGCACGGTTTTCGCCGCCGCCTCGTCCAGTGTCTTGTAAATCCGGGTGTCGGTAACGAGAGAGTTCACGGCGCCGCTGTCAGGCACCAGGATGCCGGGGAAGCCCCACTGGCCGCGCAAAATGTCGACCAGCAGCCACTTGTTTATGGCGTTTGGGACGCCGTTAACCTCGTTATACGACGACATAATAGAGATAGACTTGCCAGCCATAATTCCGGCTTTGAACTGTGGCATATAGTAATCCTGCACCATAGCTGCGTCGACTTGGGCGGAGAGGATGTGGCGGTCAATCTCCTGGTCGTAAACGGCGTAGTGCTTCACCGTGGCGCCAAGTTCGAGGTATTTGGGATCGTTCCCCTGCGTGCCTTTCACGTATGCAACCGTCATGCGCGCGGCGAGGATGGGGTCCTCGCCGAAGGTTTCCCACACGCGGCCCCAGTGCGGATCACGGACCATGTTGATAACCGGCGAACGGTAGATAAGTCCGTTATGGGCATAACGTTTGCCGTCCGGGGCAATCGTGATCGACTGCCCCATGATCCCCGGCACGGTTTTTCCTGAAACCTTTGGCCAAAGATTATAAACCGCGCGGCCTTCGTCAGCGATGGCTGAAGCGGTCTGCTCCACCAGCCCCGAATCCCAAGTGGCGGCCATGGCAATCGGAACCGGGAACATGGTGGTGGGCTGGGTCCAGACAATCCCGTGCAAGCTTTGATTCCAACCGTTCATAGCTGGGATTTTGAGTCGCGGAATCGCGGGCGCGGTGGTGCTCATCAGCGAAGCCTTCTCCGGCAGCGTGAGGCGCGAGATCAGGTCGGCTACCCGCTTCGAGATGGGCTGTGATGGATCGAGATAGACAGGCTGCTGGGCCTTCAGTGCAACGGGCGCCATTGCCGCCAGGATAAGGACCGCTAGAATGCCTCGCTTCATTATTTCCTCCCGCGCCGGATTCCAAATCAAGATGAGCTAGAAAATATACTTCAATACGAGCTGAATCTGCCGCGGGTTGTTGCTGGTGCTGGTGATCTTGGCGCCCGAAGAGGTGTCCACCGAGCCGCTGGGGGCGCTGAAATAGGGCGTATTGGGAAGATTGAACGCCTCTACCCGTAACTGCAAGCGCGTGTTCTCGGTGACGGCAAATGCCTTCGACACCGACAGATCAAGATCGGCTGCATGGTCGGCGCGGCAGATATTCGCTCCGGCATTGCCGTAAGTGTATGCGGCGGGCACGGCAAAGGAAGCCTGGTTGAACCAGTCGTTCAGGGTAGGGTTGGCTAAACTGCAGGATCCTATAACCGTCGGGCGCTGCCCCCCCACCCCGATATTGGCCACATCCCTTGAAATGGTCGGCGTAAAAGGCAAGCCGCTGCGATAGTTGAAGATGCCTTGCAGACGCCACCCGCCGAGGATGCGGTTTCCTTTGGCGAAAGGCAGGTCGTACATGCTGCTGAAGGTGAATAATTGGGGAACGTCGAAGCCAGTCAAGGCGCGCTCCATGTAGCCGTCACCGCCTGCCGCCGCGGACTCGTTGGTGGAAATGCTCTTCGAGTAGGTATAAGAGGCAAGATAAGATAGACCCGCGAAGGCGCGGCGTTCCAGCCTGACTTGCAGCGAGTGGTAGATGGACGACCCAACATCGACGGTATAGTTGATGCTGCCGAAACCCTGATACGGGCGGCGGGCTTGCACGCTGCCGGGACCTGGAGGCGGATTGTTAATGTTGTGCGAGCCGACGATATTCTGGCCTCGGGTGCCGACATAATCCACGGAGAGCAGGGTCTTTTGATTAAGCTGACGTTCAATCCCGAAGTTCCAGTGCTGGTAGCTTGAGAACTGGTCCTTCTCGGGTAGCGGCGACCATGACGCCGCTGAAATCCCGGAGCCAAACGGCTGGCCCAGGAAGAAATCGGCCGTGGTTCGCGTGGGCACGACGTTGACTTCGGCATTGATCGTTTCTGAGAGGCTGTAGGGAAGGTAGTTGAAATTCAGTTGGTTATCTGTCCGCTCCGGAGCATAGAACACGCCGAAACCGCCCCGCACGACGGTCCGCTCGCCAAAAGGCCGCCAAGCAAACGCGGCCCGGGGACCGAACTGATCCTCGTCGTTGGCAGTCACAGTGATGGGCAGGCCAGCCTGATGTGTCGTCTGAATCAAGTTGCCATAGAGCTGATAGCCAAACACTGCGGCTGGCTGCGCGCCCAGATTAATTTGGTTCGTATTGCTCGATACGATGATGGGCTTGGATTGGTTTGGGTCGAAGGTGGCGCCTTGGCCGCGATAGGGGGTCAGCCAAGGCGTGTATTCATAACGCAGGCCTAAATTCAGCGTCAGTCTGGGAGTCACGTTCCAATCATCTTGAAAGAAGGGCTGGAGAAAAGTCCCATACCCGCCCCACCAGGTCGCAGGGTTTGAACGTCCGACATTGGCCGGGTAGCCCAGCAGCCAGTCCGCGAAAGCATCGCCGGTGCCACTAGAGGAAGCCGGATTTTGCGACATAACTCCGGTATAGCTGAAGACTCCGTTCTGGTTTCTGGAGTCCGTGAAGAGGATCTTGCGGTAATAGACGCGGCCGCCGAACTTCAGCGTATGCTTGCCCTTGATCCAGGTGAGGTTATCGTTAAGCTCGTAGGCATAGCGGTCCTGGTACTTGGGGCGTCCGTCATAGGCCATGCCCTGAAAACCGGTGTAGCCTGAAAATGAGAACCCAGGAATGCTCGACGTCGCCGGATTTTGCAGTCCTTGTAGACCCGTGACGCCCGCTTGTTGCAGAATGTTCGCGCCTTGGCCCTGAAAGTAGGCGGTTGAGCGGTACTCGCCGAACATCCCGCTGAGCCGGAGTTGTTGAATCAATCTGCTGCTTAACGTGCTGGTTAGCGCGACCACGGCGTTGTAACCCGAGCCGGAGAGCGGCGTCTTGTCTAGCGCGGGAAACGCGGTTGAAGGATTCACCAAACCATTGTCCTCGCTATTGAGGTCCTCGCTGTAACGCACAAACAGCCTGTTAGAAGTGTTCAGTTGGCGGTCGACCCGGAACATCAACCTTGTGTAGTTGTAGCCCTGAACCGGCGTGAAGTGAAAGGTGCCGTCAGGAAAGTTGGGCAAGGGAATGTATTGGTCGAAGAACGTCGCTTGCTTCGAGATCATGCTCGGAGGGATAACGTTGTTTGCGAACTGGGCGCGCGCCGCCTGTCCGGCAGAGTTTGTGGTTGTAGTGGCAGGGTCGTAGATTTTGTGCAAGCCTGGCGCGCTGAAGTCGCCGTTCCTCTCCGCCGCGCCGGGAACAAGAGCCACCGAGACCAGGCCTTGCCGTTGCGTTTGCCCCTCGTAGGCGGCGAAGAAGAAGGTCTTGTCCTTCTGAATAGGGCCGCCGATGGTGCCGCCGAACTGGTTTTGCTTGAGCGGTTCCGTGGTTTTAGCAAAAAAATTACGCGCATCCATGGCGTCATTGCGAAAATATTCGAAGAGATCGCCGTGAAAGCGGTTTGTTCCGGACTTGCTGGTGGTATTAAAGGCAGGGCCGGCGCCTGGATACTCGGCCGAATAGTCATTCTGCTGCAAGTTGAACTCCTGCAGGGCGTCAAGTGGAGTCACAATCCAGGTGCCTCCTTGATGTTCTTCGGTAATATCCACCCCGTCGAGCAGAAAAGTAGTGTAGTTCCCGGCCACGCCGCTGATATCGTTGCCGTTTTGCACTTCGGGCCGCACGCTCTCGGTATTGCCAGTTGGCGGCAATTCGACCGCGCCCGGAGCAAGCTGCGCCAGCTCGGTAAAGCTCCGGCCGTTGAGCGGCATGTTCTCGATCTCATTGGTGTTGATGACTTGGCCGAGACTGCCCGATCCAGTATTGAGCAACGGAGCCACAGCGGTAACACTGACCTGGGTCGTGGCCTCGCCCACTGCCAGCGTTAAATCCACCCGGACCGACCGGCTCACCGTAACTTCAACGTTGGATTCGACCGAGGTTTTGAACCCGGTCTTTGTGGCGCTCACCGTATAGGCGCCGGGCTCGACAGGGGTGAGGACATAGTTGCCTGCCGCGTCCGTCGTTACGTCCTTAGTGATATTGGTGGCAATGTTGGTGATCCTGACAGCCGCTCCGGGAATGGTTGCGTGTTGCGCATCAAATATCGTTCCCACAATGCGGCCGGCTTGAACCTGCGCCCGCAACCCAGCGCCAGCCGTCAGGACGAAAACGGCAAAAAGTATAAGAAGTTGGCGTGAAATAATTCTGGATTTTTGCGAATCTGCTTGCATGTTACCTCCCGACCATCATGTTTTGCCATGCCCTCAAATTTAACGGTAAGGTACTACCAATCTTTTTAGGTGTCAAGAGAAAGGTCACAGTATTCTTAAAACTCAGCAAAAGTTCGTTTTTTGCTTGCATTCCCTTGCTCGATGTGCCCTATTATATAATTTGCTTTATAATGAACCGATTACGGCATGAATCATACGTCATGTTTGCCTAATCGCCGCTTCAGGAATCTGACCCGGCGAAGAATTAGCATGATTGAAGAGAACATTATACTGGTATTGGTACTACCTTATGTCCACTATGTTACGAAAAAAACAAAAGCAAGATGTTACAAGAAAATTGATTGAGACCTTTAAAAAGCTGATTATTGAAGGCGCTCTCGGGTCGGGGCAACGTCTTCCGCCGGAGCGCGACCTTGCGCGAAGCCTCGGTGTGAGCCGCAACTCATTGCGGCAAGCCCTGAAGGTGCTCGAGATTATGGGGGTCATCTCGCAGCGCGTGGGCGATGGAACGTACCTGAACGGCGACGCCGCTTTGATCCTCGGCGAACCTATGAATTTTTTAATCTTACTTGATGGCATTACCTCCCACGAACTGATGGAGGCGCGCCTGATTGTTGAGCCGGAACTGGCTTCGCGGGCGGCTTCGCGGGCCACCGACGAGGACCTTAAAGCCTTGCGCCAGACTTTAATTGGCATGGAGGAAAGCGGGGAGGATCACAGCCGCTTGATTGAGCAGGACATGTTGTTTCACCGCACCATTTTCCACATTGCGGGCAACCGCGTTTGCAGCCGGATGTTTTCCACTCTTCATCAGTCTCTTGAAAGCCTTGTGGAGCTCACGTCGCAGTTGGTCGATCTTGAGCACACAATGGAGTTCCACAGGTCCATTTATGAGGCCATCGGCCGGAGGGACGCCGCAGAAAGCCGTCGCCGGATGCTCGAGCACCTGCTGGATGCAAAAGGATTGCTGACGCTCGCCCACGAAAAGCAGTCCCGTTCGCGCTTGGAAGAGCGCATCAGCTCGTTGGCCATCCATTCCAGGCGCGATTCGAAACCCGCGATATAATCCCACCCACCATGACGCAGCCAAAACCAAAGCGGCTCCGGTGGCGAATCGCAGCCTTGCTGGGCGCCGCTATTTTGCTCAGTTATTTCGACCGGCAGGCGCTACCGGTTGCGGTTGCGCAGATCAGCAAAGATATCCCCATTTCAAACACGGCGTTTTCGCATCTGCAAGGCGCATTCCTTCTGGCATATGCCGCCATGTATGCCGGAGGCGGAAGGCTCCTCGACCGTTTGGGAACAAAGACCGGCTTCCTGAGCATTATGCTTTGGTGGTCGATAGCGTGTTTCCTGCACGGTTTCGCCTCCACTGTTCTATTCCTGGGCGCCACCCAATTTATGCTGGGGATCGGGGAAGGCGGCGGCTTTCCCGGAGTTACCAAGGCCATTTTTGAATGGTTCCCGGAAAAAGAGCGCGCGACCGCGATGGGCATTGTGAATTCCTGCGGGAATTGGGGCGCGGTGATCGCTCCGCCCGCGATTTACCTCATCGTCTCTCTTGCTAACTGGCGGTGGATTTTTTATGTGGCAGGCGCCTTTGGGCTGCTCTGGAGCTTCGTATGGTCAAAGAAATACCAACCTGCGATTTCTCATCCCGGCATGAACCCGCAGGAACGCGTCGAGCTCTCGGAGTTGTTCCAGGCGCGCGAACAGAGTAAATCTCCGGCTCGAAGCTGGCTTCAGCTTTTCCGTTTTCCCCAGGTTTGGGGCCTTTTCTGGGGAAAGTTTCTGAGCGATTCGGCGTGGTACTTTTACCTCTTCTGGCTGCCTAAGTATTTGCACGACCAGCGGGGCTTCGACCTGGCCCGGCTCGGGGCCATCGCGTGGATTCCATATGCTGCGGGAGGCGGGGGTGCGATTGCCGGAGGCTGGTTCTCAAGCTGGCTGATCAAGCGCGGTTTTACGCTGAACTTCTCCCGAAAGACGGCTCTCGGCGTTGCGGCGGCGTTAATGCTGGTGGCGCTGGCCATCACGAAAGCTCCCGTGGGAATTGCCGTCGCGCTCTTCAGCGTCGCTTTTTTTGGCCAGCAGTTCTGGTCTACCATCATGATGACTCTTCCCGCGGATGTGTTTCCAGACCGTGAAATCGGCTCCGTGGCTGGCCTTGAAGGCTGCGGCGGCGCGCTGGGCGGGGTCGTGTTTGGATTGGTTGTCGGTTACTTGCTGGATCACGGTTTTGGCTATGCGCCGGTTTTTGTCATGGTCAGCGTTTTTTATCCTATCGCTTTCGTTATTATTCTTCTGACATTCCGCCGCGTTGAGCCGGTAGACCGCGCGGAAGAAGAGGCGCTGCATTTGGCATAAAATTACGATGGCGCTATGATTTTCGCGCAAAGCAACATGACTACGCGGTTGAAGACTGAGGGTAAATATACTACGGAGGATTTTTTCATGGAACAAGTTGCATTGATGGGGCTCGGAATCATGGGGTCGGGCATGGGCAAGAGCTTGCTGAAGGCGGGCTTTCCGCTCACCGTATACAACCGCACCCGGGAACGCGCTCTGCCTCTCGAGGCGTTGGGCGCGCGCGTCGCAGATTCTCCAAGGGAGGCAGCGAAGGGAGCGCAGATGATCATCAGCATGGTAGCGGATGACGCAGCCTCGCGCGCGGTGTGGCAGGGTGAACACGGCGCGCTCGCGGGAGCGGCGCCGGGCTCGGTGCTGATTGAATGCGGCACGCTCTCGCCGCCTTGGATCCGCGAACTCGCGGCGGAAGCGCGCGAGCGCGGTTGCGGCTGCCTCGATGCCCCGGTGACGGGAAGCAAGGAGCAGGCTGAAACGGGCAAAGTGCTTTTCCTGGTGGGCGGCGAAAAGGAGCATCTGGAAAAGGCGCGCGCGGTCTTGAGCGCCATGAGCCGCGGCATCGAGCATCTTGGCCCCAGCGGAAGCGGAGCGACGATGAAACTCATCAATAACCTCGTCTGTGGCGTGCAGATTGCCACTATGGCAGAGGTCGTTGCGCTGATCGAGCGCACAGGCATGGATCGAGAGAAGGTGTTGAACCTCCTCTACGCGGGCGCCCCGGGCAGCCCCATTGTGAAAACGATTGGGCCGCGCATGGCGGCCCGGAACTATGACCTTAACTTTGTCCTCAAGCTGATGGAAAAAGATTTGCGTTACGCCCTCGCTTTAGCCGGACAATACGGAGCAGACTTGGAGACGGTTGCCGCGGCGCATCAGATTTTCCAAACGGCGGCGCAAAGCGGACTCGGCGAGAAAGATATGTCCGCCGTGGTTGAATTGCTTCGCGCCCCGCGCTGACGCCGCAACAGGGGTTCTGCGCGGCAAGGGAAGGTAGCCCACATGATAAATGGGGCGGTTTTTGTGAATCGTGGTTGCTGACGATTACAGCGCCCGGACGCTCCCACGCGTGACGAGTTCGGTCGAAAAAATCCGCCGGGTAAAAGGCTGGCCGGGTTGGTGTAATTTCTCCAGCAGAAGTTTCATCAGCGCCTCGCCGATTTCTTCCTTGTGCACGCGAACGGTAGTAAGCGGCGGATCCATCAGGCTGGCTTCTTCGCGGTCGTCAAACCCAATTAAGCTGATGTCCTTGGGC
>DASZAE010000091.1:0-4091 GCA_035945515.1 Terriglobia bacterium | reverse complement strand
GATCGAAAAGTTTGCGCATGTCGCCGCCAACCAGATCATCACCATTAAAGAAGGCGCGGGCATTATCAAACAGACGAAGGCCGGTAGCTAGTGTTGCGTGCTGCAATTACATTTACTATGGGCGCTTCCGCGAAGTAACAGGCTGACTTAGGTTTACTTGTATCAGGGCACGGCTTTCAGCCGTGCCGCAAAAGGGCCAAGAGAAAGCCGGCTTTAGCCGCTGAGCATGGCTCGCAAGGGCTAAAGCCCTCATAATAAATAGCATCTCCTACGGCACGGCTGAAAGCCGTGCCCTGATACACACAAAGTCGGTTTCGGCCAAATAAGTCAATAAAATTGCGGCACGCAGCACTAGGCAAGAGACAGTTCAGATGCTCTTGCTCGTCCTTCGCCTGTGTCTTTGCGCGCCTTGGCGTCTTTGCAAGCGGTTATTGTTTTCCTTCGCGGTTTTGCAACCGAAATCATCTGAACGGAAGACGGAGCTTCCAAAGAACTATTGAGGATTATAAATTATAGTGACGACAAACGTTGTAGCGGCGGCCTCTGGCCGCCGGCCGGAACTTAAAACGGCGGCGCTCAAAGAGCGTCGCTACAGAAAAAGTTGTCACTTTAATTTGTAATCCTCAATAAGACGGACTAAAAATCGAATGTTCACGTGGACAGTGCTGTTTCATATCGTTGGCCTGGTGTTCTGGGTGGGAGGGCTTCTGGTGGCGACCGCGCTACTAGGCCAGCACGCCAAGGAAGAATCACCGGAAGGCCAATTGGCGCTTGGGCAGGCCGAGCTGAGAATGCTGAGCGGGATGGCCAACCCCGGCGCGGCCATCACAATCATCACGGGCGCTATCCTCTCCTGGTCACAGTGGCCGGACATTCTGCACGAGACCTGGTTTGAGAGCAAAATGGCGCTGGTGCTGACTCTGATTGTGCTGCACGTGATCACTTACACGCGCGCGCGGCAATTTGTGGATGGGCGGCGGATCATGACCCGCCGCAATTGGATGGTGCTGCACGGCGCCATCTCGCTGGTGTTTCTCGCCATCTTGATTTGCGTCTTGCCGGGCAGAGCATATTGGAAGTAGGGCCGTAGTGGCGGCCCCTGGCCACCGTTTTTTAACAGGAAAGACCGGCGTCCAAAGGCTATATGGGATCATCTCTGAAAAAAGAAATGGGGAGGAGAGAATTTGGCTGCGACTAAAATCACGGTGAGAAATAACGGGTCCGTCCGGATTGAAGGCGATTTTGAGATTGTCGATCAGGACGGCAACGCGTTTGGATTAGGCGGCCGGGTGAACATTGCGCTATGCCGGTGCGGCCACTCTGAAAACAAGCCGTTTTGCGACGGCTCGCACCGCAATTGCGGGTTCCAATCCGAAGTGAAAGCGTTCGACCTGCCGCCTGCGCAACCCAAACCCGCCCAAGCCTGAGCAGTCCTGAATGGGCCTATTGCAATTGTGGCGGCTGCCTCTGGCCGCTGGTTTTTAAATAGGACAGACTAGCAACCAGAGGTTATCGCTACAATGGTCTTGAGCGCCTTGGTCGAAGCATGAAACACCGTATTCTGGCAATTGATTTCGGTGTCCGACGGCTCGGCGTGGCCATCTCAGACCCTCTGGGCGTGGTTGCGTTGGGGCTTCCAACAGTCGAACGCACAAACCTCGCGGTCGATCTCGCGCGGATTGATGAATTGATCCGCGAATACGACGCGCGTGAATTGGTTGTTGGCCAGCCGCTCAGCAAGAGCGGCGAGGAAAACAATATGTCGCGTCGCGCTGCCGAATTTGCAGGCAAACTGCGCGAGCGGTTGGGATGCCCCGTGAAGCTGTGGGACGAAAGACTGACCAGCGCCGAAGCCAACCGCATGTTGCGCGGCGCCGGCCTCGGCATCGAAAAGCGGCGGCGCGCGGTGGACCGGGTAGCAGCCACGCTGATCCTGCAGAATTACCTCGACTGGAAAGCCAACCAACACCCATCAGGCGAAGCGGGGGATGAGGCATGAAGAAGCTGCTTTGGATTATCCCGCTTGCTGCGCTCATTTTAGCCGGAGCCTGGGCGGCGTGGGAGTTTTACACGCCGTACAAAGGCTATTCCGGCAGCGTTGTCCTTACCATTTCACCCGGCGCGCGAGCGCCAGAAGTCGCCCATGAACTGCAGGCGCGCGGTGTGCTCGCTTACCGGATCCCATTTCTGCTCCGCTACTGGCTCGGCCGGCGGCGCCATGAGACGATCAAATTCGGCGAATATCAATTCGACCAGTTACTCGACGTCTCGCAGGTATACGAAAAACTGATTCGGGGCGAAGTCTGGCTGCACGCGGTCGTGATCCCGGAAGGCTCGGACCGCATGGACATGGCTCGCATTTACGAGCGCGAGATTGGCCTGGATCCGCAGGCCTTTCTGGCGGCTACCTCCAGCCCCAGCGCAATTCACGACCTTGACCCGCTCGCGCCTTCGCTCGAAGGCTATCTCTTCCCTGACACCTACCGGTTTCCTCGCGGAGTATCAGCCTCAAAAGTTATCGCCACGATGCTCGCTCGTTTTCGTTCCGTGTTCGACGCGCGGTTTCGCGTCCAGTTTTCCGGCGGTTCCGGCAGCTTGCACAACGCCATCACGCTGGCCTCACTGGTCGAAAAAGAGACGCCGCAGGCAAGTGAGCGTCCGCTGATCGCGGGCGTCTTCACCCGGCGGCTCGGAAAAGGCATGGCGCTTGATTGCGATCCGACGGTGATCTATGCGCTGCGGCTCGCCGGAAGCTCTGCTGGGCGGTTGAGCCTTTTTAACGGGCCCCTTACCCGCGACGACCTCGCTACCGCCTCGCCCTACAACACCTACGCGCACGCCGGCTTGCCGCCCGGCCCCATTTGCAGCCCTGGCGCAGCATCAATTGAGGCAGCTTTGCATCCCACTGCTGGAACCGCTCTCTATTTTGTGAGCAACAATCACGGCGGCCATGTCTTTGCGGATACGCTTGCCGAGCATCATCGCAACGTCGAGCACTACCGCAAAGAATCGGGGGCGCAAAAAGATGAAAAATAGAAGGGCGCGGCAACAAGCAAGCTGCTGAAGCCATGACGCAAGTGAGCTTCTATGGCGAAAAGAACGGCGGCGAGCAAGAAACAGGTCATCCTCGATTGCTTCCGCGAGAAGGGTTATCAGGAAGCTGGCCTTGAGGAATTACGCGCCCTTCGCGCTGAGTTGCAGCGCCGCCTTGGAAATCAGGGCAACACTTCATTTCCCTACATTGCAACCGTGCTGGAGGGGGCGGGCGTCAAGGTCCATTACGCCGGATCTTTTCCCTCGATGCCAGAGCCTTATGCCAGCCGTTTGAAAGGCGTCCTGCACTTTCACGACTTGGCCGCCGCTGAAGCTTCGCTGCGCAATCTTGACGCCGTCTACCGTGAGTACCTTGCCGCCCATGATCATAAGGGCGTCAGCTATGTGCGCAGTGTTGTGCTTCAAGGCAAACAGCGCGCTGAGCAGTTGGCGCGGAGCCGTCGTGTAAGCGAAGCAAAACGCCGCAAAAAGCAGGAAATTACGTCTTGGTTCCGCGTGTGGCTTGAAACCCCCGACCTCTTTTTTGACTGGCTCGCGCTGCGCAAGCAATCGCGAGAATACTGTGAGCATTACGGGAGAACATGAAGCTACGATACCCTATTTTGTAGCGGCGGCCTCTGGCCGCCGGTCTTTGCATTTAAAATCCGGCGGCCAGAGGCCGCCGCTACAGCATAGGGCCATGCAGTCTTAATGCTGTGGGTTTAGCTGGTAATTTTTTTGCTGTCCGTGTCCCACACTGCGGCGGTCTTGTGGAAATACGAATAGTTCGCCATGTGGCATCCGAGCGCCGTGTTATTGCCGAACACCGGGTCTTCCACCGACGGCTGTCTTGTTCTCACCGACTCGAAGAAATGCCAGATGTGCTCGCGGTATTCGCTGTAGCCAGGGGGATATGCGTAATTCTCGCCTTCGTCCAGCTTGGACGTGCCTAGCTTCGGATCGTTCTCCTCGTGCCATTGCTTGTCGTAGGCGGCGCGCATCGCCCCGGGATAGCTCGACGTGTAATAGCACGGGCTGTGATCTTTGCCGTCCTGATG
>DASZAE010000090.1:0-11438 GCA_035945515.1 Terriglobia bacterium | reverse complement strand
GCATGCCTGAGCAAGACGTCTGTGGCTGGCGGTACCTGATCCCGGAGGACTGCGTCGCGGAATTGCCAGAACTTCTCCTGGTCACCTGCGCAGCGCCCAGCCTCTGCGGCCCGCAGGGCGTAGGGATGGATCGAGAGCGGCAGGTCGCGCGCGAAGAACCGGACTTTCCCTGTGTCAATGTAATTCTTCTTGAGCTCGGCAAAGGTGCTGATCTCGAACGACCGGCAGAAGGCGCATTGCAGATCAGCGAACTCGATCATAGTCACCGGTGCGTCGGCATTCCCAAGTTCGTGCCAGCCGGGCCCGACCTGCAATTTGATAGGCTGAACGGAAAGCGGCGGTCTTGCGCCAATGCCCCGCGCCGCTCCCATTTGCAATAGAAGCCGAATAGCGCGAAGTTCGCTGAGGATTGCGGCACCCTGCGCCGCAGTCATCGGTGTAGTCGCGGAGCCCGCAGGGCCGGGCAGAGTTGCGACCTTGGCGTCTGTAATCCTGCACTGCACTCCGTGCGATTGTAGGTGCGAGTGAAGCTGGGGCTTTCCGTAGAGCCCCACCGCCGTAACGGCTGTTACAAGTGCGGCCAGACCGGGCAGCCAGGGGCGGCGTGCTTCGGTCCGTGGACTCTTTCTATGATAGTAGAGGGTCCACCCACGAAATGAATTGGCCATTGCCACCTCTCTTCGTCCGGCGCTTTTCATGACCAACACTCCCTGGTGCGTTCCGCGCCCGGGGTATCCAAAACGGCGGCGCTACCACACGCTTCGGGGTCCTGGCGGCGAATCTCGCTGCATAGTTTCGCTCCGATCGTGATGATTATTATTGCGCACCGGAATCCGGAATCGGTCATCACGATCAGATCGGAATCACCCACGACCATCATCTGAATCCGGAGCTAGGCGCAGGATGCAAGAGGCAAACTTATTGGCACATGCCGTTACCGGGCTCGCACGCGGCACTGCAGCACTGAGAATTGTCCGTACACGGCTGTCCGGATGCGACGCATTCTCCAGTCTCTACCCCTACAGATCCGTTGGCGACTGGCACGTATCCATAAGTGGGATCCGAATTGTAGACGATAATCGGTAAATCCATTCCAGACGTTCCGGCTGGAGCCTGAAGCGACCAATAGCAGTAATTAGAATCGCAACTGCCAGCAGTAAACGGCCCATCCCAAACTCGATTGTTGGCGTCCCATATCTCAACTGAAGGCATGTTCTGCGAGTCCTCAATGCCGTCGTTTACGATGCTAACGCCCATTACTCCGTTTGAGTCTTCTTCGTCAAGACTGCCGGTGACATATACCGTGTTTTGAACCTGGACTGATCCTGCTCCTACAATTCCTAAGCTGTTGTCCTGCTGTACATTCCCCGCGACGCCAACATAAGTGCCAATCGGAATGTACCCTATAGATGGCGTGTCCGCCGAAATCGATGTGCCATCGGGCGAAATCGAATACGCATTGGCTACTCCCTGAATCGTGCCGTTTTCATCGATATACTGGGCCTGAGGCATGCCGTAAGTGGCAACAAACGCTCCTTGGGAGGCGCCGGAGGCACTCACTGTGCTTGGTAGGCTCGAGAGATCGATCGGTATTGGATTGAGGCTGAGCTCACTGATCACAATTTCTTGACAGTCCAATCCCACAGTCTCCCACACTTCTTCTACAGCGTATCGTATTGATTGACCGGAACAGCTAGGAGTGGGCCATGGACTAAGCCACTTGAACGTCCACGTCGCTGGTGCCCTTCGACCCGGCTCTTCAGTCAACCCGTTGTTTCCTGTTGTGTCAGTGAACGGGTTGGGGCTTCCCGCAGCCCCATCGAGGTCGTCATAGAACTCGCCACTGAACTGTATGTTTGCTATAATACCTATGAGTCCGTTTGCTTGTTGGAACAGAGTCTCGACGTAAAAACCACCGCCGGGAGTTGGCGTAGGTAAGGGGCCTGAGCCCGGCCCACAAGCAACCATGAACGCCGCCATCAACTATGCGGGGTAACGAACTAAGCGATATAGCCTCACCGTACGCCTCTCAATAGTTACATATCCAGTCGGTCCAAACTCCTATTCGCAAGAAGGACCATGTCTATTGATGTCATTTGGGCAAGCCGTTTATTGACGCTGTCAACCAGTTGTTTACTCTTGCGATTCGTAGAGGCTACCACGCGAACAGTGTAGGTTCTCGGCATCAAACTGCGCTGTAACTGCCCCGCCCGATGTTGCCGGTAATGCACTTCCCATTCGCTCGGCTCGTATTGATAGTCGGGATTGAACATTTTTTGATCCGCCATGGTCAAGCTGAGGTGCACTGCCTGTAACGGCGACATGTGAGGATTGATGGAATCTCCGGGCTTAGCGTTGGCAGTCGTCAGCCGAAAACCCATAAATACAGGATTAGATAGCAACAGTCGCATTCGCGTGACTCGAAGTTGGTGACTGCTGGTTTGAGCAAAAGAGGGGGCGCCTAATTCGGTCGCGATGTCGTTTAGAACCGCAGCAAGCATATCTTCCCGGACGCCGGGATGAGTTAGATTAAAATACGCCTTCTCCGCTGCTGAAATACGCGGACTACATGCAGCTCTGGCAGCCGCCGGAACGTCAACAGCGTGTGGAAATTCCAAGACCGCTTTGGACAAAGCAGCGATTGAAGAGTCATCAGCATGTAGATGTACGGCTTGCGCAGTGCCTTCCAGATTGACGACGGGCGCATAATGAGAAAGGGAGTTAGGCATAACGACCTGATGTGCTTCCAGCTTGGCAGTATAAAGTCCGCTAGTACAGATAGCGGCCAACGAATACAAGAATTGCTTCCTCGTCACAAGCTTGCTCATATGCTCCCTCCACATACTGTGGCCGTCGGCAGGCGTAGAGAAATCGTGGTTCCCTCACCCGTCACAACCAGCGTTGTGCTTTTCGATGTTCGACGTCGTTCGGAGATCGAACGCCAGCAAGGTACTGCATCACCACATGGTTGTCTACTGGCCTGATGGCTAGGGTTGAACCTAGCCGCCGGCCAGCTAACCGCACGGCCAGTGTTCACATTTCGGTTCTCTCATGTAAACTCCGCATTCCGTCGATTACAAGATGGAGGGGAAATGTCAGCTCGCCGCGAACGGCCGAAACCCCAACGTGTTGATGTCTGCGTAATTCCGCCAGAATCCCTCGGCTCTCGCTACTTGCGTCACTTGCTCCGGAACGACAGCGGAGTGCGTATCGTTCTAGAAGAGAACTTGAGGGCGGATCACTCGGTTTCTGCCAAGCCGCGGACGATCGTCATTCTGAACCTTGCTGACCTTGAGTTGTCGCCGAGCCGTTACGTCAGAACACTGAGAACACGCGTTCCCATCTGCGGCATCCTGGCGGTCACGAAGCCGATCCCGGTCGACGAGCAGTGTGGGCTGCTATTCCTCGGAATTGACGGAATCATTAGTCGAAACGAAGTCGACAACGAATTGGGCTCGGCGATTCGCAGCGTGGCCCAGTATAAGCCGTGGGCAACCCCGCAAGTTCTGGCCGAATTTGTGCAGTATTCGAACTCGATGCAGCCGTGCGAATCAGCCAAACTCACCAGCAGAGAAGCAATGACATTGCAACTTCTCAACCGGGGTTATTGTCGGAAAGAAATCGCAAATATCCTCAACATCAGTGAAAGCACTGTAAAATTCCACCTTTCGAACCTGTACGCAAAGCTCAAGGTAGACAATCGGTACGCCGCAATCGAGTACGCACGATCAGCTCAAGGACACCGAATCATGCCAGGAGGTCGGTCCCCGCTTCCCCATCTGCCATCACTATGATATCCAATCAGGGCGCCTCAACCTTGACACCCTGAATCGGCGCAATATACACTACCCTACTAACGAGCGTCAAGGGAGGTCCCTCCGTCTGCTATGCGGTTGCCCCGAGAATATGTGGCCTATATGGCCAAGGAAGTGCTTAAGCGCCTCGCGGCGGAGCGGCTCATCCAGTTTGACCAACCTGACTACGTGAATGAAGTCATGACGCAGGTCATGCTCGAAGAGATCAGCATCGAAGACCATGTGAACGACGAGGTGCGCAAAATCCTCGAGACTTATGACAACCAGATGCAGGAGATGGGCGTCTCTTACGAGGAAATGTTCAAAAAGGTAAAGCGGCAGCTCGTCCGTGAACGGAACATTGTGCTTTAGGCGCCCTGAGCTTCAAAACCTGATCCTAATGTTGTGCAACTGAAATTTGTGACACATCCAGCGGATATGTCATGCTGAGCCCTTCGGCTTCGCTCAGGGTAAACTCCGCGAAGCATCCTGGCATTTCAGAATGAAAGAAATACCGAGATTCTTCGTCGCCTTCGGCTCCTTAGAATGACAACCTCATCGTGTCACGCATTTCAATGATGCCGATTACGCTCCGTGGGTTTCACCTACGGCTATTCACTGCTTTTCAGTGGCATCGCACCAGAATGAGCTAAACTAAAGAACAGGCACACGGACTTTGCCAAAACTTACCAGCGAAAAAATCAGCCAACTCTCCCGTCTCCTTACCACTGCCATCACCAATCTGGATGAGGTTGAAATCTTCGAGGAACCCAACGCCATCCGCCTGGAAATCATCAAGATTTTCAATAGCCTGATGCGCGAAGAAGAGGCGATTGACGCGCGCGTGCGTCAGCAGATCACATCGCAGAAGCGGACCATCCCGGAAGGCAGCGCAGAGTGGGACATCGTCTACAGGAAATACTATAACGACGCGCTACGCAAGCTCGGCGTTGTAGTCTCGCCTCCACAGCGCCGGGGAGCGCCCTAAGCTAGAGGCGGCCCCTTACAAGCTTCAATCTGCTCTACAGCATCAATTTCAATTCTTAATCCTTGCGCTTGAGCACGGGCGGCTGATCACCGGCGTCCGTGCCTTGCGTTCCGCCTGTGGGCGGCGGAGTCGAGCCCGCCGTTTGCTGCGGCTGACGGCGCTCCAGCGTAGGCTGTCCGGGCGCATTGGGGTTGCGGTGAACGGTGAGGAGGGTTTCAAGGCGAGTCTTGACATCATCAAACTCAGACGTGTTTACTAGATATTCCTGTTTCTTGGGAAGAACGCTTTTGATTTCTTCCTCGCACTTGATGATGCGGTCTGGCGTAGGCGGATGGTCGGCGAAAACCGATGCAACGCTGCCGGGGCTTTCGCGCTCCTCATTCAAAACCTTGCCGAAGAAAGCAACATAGGAGTTCGGGTCGTATCCCGACTTGTACATATATTGCAAGCCGTAAAAATCGGCCTCAGCCTCGTCATCACGGCTGAACTTTAGAAACGCCATCGGGATGCCCGTCCCCATCGCCGCGTTCAGAATGTAGTAGGTCCCAAGCGACATTGGCGTGAACATCAGCGGCAGCATCGCATACTGAAGGAGGGTTTGCTTCGTCATCGATGACGCCCAGTGGCGGCACGCTACATGCGCGATTTCGTGCGCGATGACGCCCGCAAGCTGCGACTCTTCCGTCGCGGCCAGGATGGTTCCGCTATTGACGTAGAGGAATCCGCCGGGGAGCGCGAATGCGTTGATTGTGGGATCGTCAATGATCTTGACGCTGATCGGCACCTTCACATCTGAGTTGCGCGCAAGGTTTTGCGCCAGGCGGTTGACGTATTCGTTGACGACCGGGTCTTTAATCAGCTTCGCCGAATGATCAATCTGATCCGCGTACTGCTTGCCGATGGCCACTTCTTTTTGCTCGGAGATAATACTGCGGTGGGCTACTCTGCGATTCCCGATATCATTGACATCGTCTTTTTGGCTTGCCGCGGCTGCCAGCGGGAGAACTGAAACGAAGATTGCCGCCAGAAAAACTGTAATGGCTTTTTTCATGTTCTTTCCTCCCTGGCAACCCTCTTTTGACTATTATATAATAACAGTTAAAAACATTCCCTAGCTTTCGCGCCGTTCCCTGAATAAGATTTAACAGCCGGTTGTTTTTGCCCAACGCGCTGCGGAGGGTGTCTCGCGCCCCACGTTTAGGTTAGAGGGGCAAAGAGGTTACGAGGTTGTCCAGATTGAAGCGGGCCGGAGTAAATTGATCCCATGAAAGACCGTGCCGTGAAACCTGGCCAGATCTGGCGCTCAAACGAGGATGGAATCGAATGGCTGGTGACCCGCACCTATAGCGAGTTCCTTGACTCCTACGCCGTCCTTCGTCGAGCGGGCGGCACGGGCGAAAATTCCCGCCGCGTGCTGATCGCGGATGAACCGCAGGGCCAAGCATTACCGGGATTTACGCTGATAGAAGGTTGAATTCCGCCGCTCCATGACCCCCAACGCGCTCGATCTAGCCGGCCGTTTTATCACCTCCGCCATCTCTCATTCCGGTTACGCGGGCATCTTCCTCCTGATGTCGATTGAATCGGCCTGCATTCCCATTCCTTCGGAAGTCATCATGACGTTTTCCGGTTATCTGGTTTATCTTGGCCGGTTCAACCTGGAGTGGGTGGCGCTCGCCGGCGCGCTGGGCTGCAACGCCGGTTCGATTGTCGCATACGCCGTAGGCGCCTACGGCGGCCGCCCCCTGGCTGAGAAGTATGGCCGATACCTTTTGGTCTCCAAGCATGATCTTGAGCTTGCGGACCGTTGGTTCGCGCGCTACGGCGACGCGACGGTCTTCTTCGCCCGTCTCCTTCCCGTTGTCCGCACCTTCATCGCGCTGCCCGCCGGAGTCGCGCGCATGAACTTCCTCCGCTTCAACATCTATACCTGTCTTGGATCGCTACCCTGGTGCTGGGCCCTGGCCTATGCAGGCACAAGACTCGGAGCGCACTGGGACGCCATCCAGCCTTACTTTCACCGCTTCGATACGATCATCGTTGCAGTCTGCGTGATCGGCTTCATTTGGTTCGTCTATCATCGCTGGACCCGCCGGCTCAGGACCACTGCATAGCCAGAAAATCTTCGCCTATGGCCCGCCAGGCTTATGTGAAAAGGCGCAAACTGCCTACCGCAACTTCCTCTAGATACTACGGATTCTGCCGGATTTACGCTGCTATCCCGCCCGCGCCATTCTATGTTCAGCGTGCCAAGGAACAATGAGTCATCTGAGCGGAACTGAAAAGAGATTGGAAATCCAGGCGCGCTGAGTTGAGTCAATCCCACATCAGAGGTGACGTAATGAGCGACGGACAAGAAAAAGGCGGCCAAGTTAAATGTCATGAGTGCGGACAAACGTTTAAGTCTGACCATGAACTGCGCGAGCACAACGAGAAAATGCATAAGGGCCAACACGCAGGCCAGGGCCAGCATCAGCAGGGTGGCCAACCAGGCCAGGGCCAAGGCCAGCACCAGCAGGGCGGCCAATCAAACCGCTAAGGGCCGCTTGGCCATTGGATTGTTGACCCCTTGACGCGATCCGCTAAAAATCGGATGCGGCATTCCCATGCAGCGGATCGCTCCAGTTTGCGCGGACGGGTGGGCTTTTTAGCGCACGCTTGATACGAGCGTTCCTATAAAAGCCCCTCCGCCCGCGCTTTCGACGCCAGGAAACAATCATCGCATTTATACAGAGCGCCATAAGCCGGCGGCGGTCATTGGCTGTAGCGGCGGCCTCTGGCCGCCGGTCTCTAATATTAAAAACCGGCGGCCAGAGGCCGCCGCTACAGCATCAGGCGCCACCGACTTATAGCGTCACGTATAGTTGTGACTGCCCCTACAAGGAGAGCCACCGTGCTTGGACTGATCGTGATTATTATTCTCTTGCTCCTGGTCATCGGCGCGTTCCCAAGCTGGCCGCACAGCCGCGAGTGGGGTTATTATCCGACCGGCGGACTCGGTCTGATTCTCATCATCGTCCTGATCCTGGTTCTATTAGGCTACATTTAGCAGCCTATCGCGGCTATACAGAGCGCCATAAGTCGGCGACGATCATTGCCTGTAGCGGCGGCCTCTGGCCGCCGGTTTTTAACAGTAAAGACCGGCAGCCTGAGGCTGCCGCTACAGAATCAGGCGCCGCTGCACAGTCGCTCGTTCCATTCATTGTGCAAACAAGTTATCAACTCCGCCCAAGAAACAGAGACCCTCGTTCACTTCGCGCGGACCAGAGGGACGTCGACCAGATGTTCAGAAACAAACCACACCTGCAACTCGTTAGTGCGCATCACTTGGCTTACCAATAAATCGTTTGTGCCATCGTCGCCGGCCTCGTCCGCCTGCTTGGCGGCAGCGCGAACTTCCTTGAGAATGATTTCGTGCGCCTCGAGCAGGCGGGAAATCTGCACCGGAGCTTCTTCCCGGCCGCGCGGCGGGCGCGGGATAAAGGTGATTTCGGCGACATCGGGCGCCATAGCAATGCTAATGCCGCCCAGCAGTTGAATGCGTTCCGCGATCGCGTCCACAAGTTCAACCTGCTCTCCATAATGTTTGTCGAACAAAAGATGCAGTTGATAGAAAGTTTCTCCGGCCACCTGCCAATGGTGCTTTTTGTAGAGATCGCGCAGGGTCATGGTGTCCGCCAGGATTTGATTCAGCAGCTCCACGCTGGCTGCGCACGTTTTTTGATCGAGCGCGATGGATAACTTGGCAATCGTTCCATAAGCCTGGATTTCTCTTGCGCGTTGGTGCAGGAGCGGCTTGGCGCGTTCCTGCCAAGCTGTTTCTTGAATTGTTTTCGCCTTCCGTTGCATTCTTTTCGCCATATTTTCACCGCCTTTTCTGCGGACTTGCGGCGTCCGCGCGACCATGAATTGCGCCGTTCCCTACACCAGGATTATTCATGCGTTGCCCACAGGACCTAACAAGTTGCTGAAAAAGACCCAAGACTGTCATCCTGAGGAGCCGAAGGCGACGAAGGATCTCTGTATTTGCTTGATTTACAAATACAGGGATCCTTCGCTCCGCTCAGGATGACGAGCGAAGGGCTCAGCATGACAAGCCAGACAACTTTTTCAGCAACCTGCTAAAGGGCACGCTTTCAGATTTGTCCTTTCTCAATGCCCTGTGGGTTCATGCACGATCCAGATTAATGGGCGTGCTTTTCTTGGATGTTCCTCACCGGCGATTGAGCCGCAAAACTAGCGGCCAAAGCCTCCAAAAGGGACATCGCTACGGATTACTGGGCGGCCCTTTCAAGATCACATTGCCCAGATATCCGCGGTTGCGGCCATTGGCGTCGCGCACAAAGACGCTTACGCGGTAGGCGTTGGGCGGCAAGTCCACGGTCTTATCCAGCCGCGCCACCTGGCGCGGGTCCACCGCCTCCAGCGATTGTTCACTCAGGATTTCCCCCATCGGACTGTAGAAATTGGCCACCAAGTCGCCGGGAACAAACACTCCGAAGACGCCCTTGAGCGTGATCCGCGCGCCCGCGACGCTGGCCGAGAGCGGCTGGCTGATGGCCCCGCCCCAAACCGCATCCACGATGGGGTTGGTCACGCTGGTGGGCGACCAATGCACGGTGAATTCGTACTGCTCGCCGGGATCGAGCGTGGCATAGGGGCTGAGGACTTCAGATTCGAGAAAATAGGGAGTCTTCACGGGATCGTCGGGAAGCACCTGGAAAAACGGCCCGCGCGAGATAGTCCCAACGCCGTCGTTCCACGATTCCACTGAAGCGTTATCTGGATATTCGACGCCGCTGAAGTGCTTGAACGTTTCCACGTACCCGATATCTTTCTGCCCGTTCACCACGGCGTACCAGCCTGCGCTCGAATCCATTGCCACTTTGCCCACCCGATAGAGATAGTGAATCTGCATCGTGCGGCCATCGTCTGCCAATTGATAGCTGGGATGCCGCGCATCGCCGTAAACAATGTAGTAGCCTCGGGGAAACATGCTATGCGGATTCACCGGGACGTACATATAAAGATCGGGGTTGGGCTTTGAAGGATCGTTCGCGTCCGCCGCGTCGTTTTGAATCAGATGCCAGATGCCCCAGCGAATCTGGCGCAGGCTGATGTTTTTCATCACCTGATCCACCGTCACCCGCGTCGTCCCGGCGTAGACGTGAAACGTGCGCTCGAATTGCACGCCCGTCCGCTCGTCCTTCGGGCTGGTCACGCGCACGGCCACTTCGGCGGGCGTATCTTTCACCACATCGAAAGAAAACTGGCTGCCGTCCAGATTGTAATAGGGGATGCTGACCCATTCGCTTTCGTTATTCCAACCTTCGGGAGCGGGCCACACTTTGTCGCCGCCGTAGTTGGCCCAGCCGGATGCAACATTGTCCTCGCTTGGAGGAAGCACCTTGCCCGCGAGCGTTTGATTGACAAAGAAAAGCCCCTTGCCGCCTAACTCAAGTTGAATGGCGCGCCCGCCAATTTCCGGCGCAATGTAGAGGCTAATGATTCCGTTCGTCACGCGGTAAACGTTCCACCCCTTGTACTGCGCCTTTTCAAGATGAACAGAATTCGGACTCGCCGGACTTGCCATGATCAACCTCGCAGAAAATAAATTGAGCGGACCACCCGCGCGGCTGCTTGTCGTCAGCAGTCCCGGCGCAATCGAGAACGCAAGCACTGCGCCGGCAAGCAGAAGTTTTGCTATCCACCCTTTGGATTTGGACATCGCTTTGATCGCCTCCAGAACCATCTGTAGCGGGCCTCTGGCCCGCCGGTTTTTAATGAAGACCGCCGCCCCCTTACAGGCTTTGCCCACCACCGCTGTTATTGAGAAAGGGCACGACTTCAAGTCGCGCCGGAACAGGATCGTAAAGGATTTTTTCGTCTCGCGCGCCGGTGCGGCAAGCCGCACCGGCGCGCGAGGGCCAAATCTATGACAGACTGCCGATGGCACGGCTTAAACAGGTTGCTGAAAAAGTCGTCTGGCTTGTCATGCTGAGCCCTTCGCTCGTCATCCTGAGCGAAGCGAAGGATCCCGGTATTTATAAAATCAAGCAAATACAGAGATCCTTCGTCGCCTTCGGCTCCTCAGGATGACAGTCTTGGGTCTTTTTCAGCAACCTGTTAAAGTTAAAGCCGTGCCCTTTCGCACTCGGCAAAACTGCCATTTTGGCCTCAAAAAGCCGTTACGAACCGGATCTGCTCTTGCATCTCCTTTGTTTTGTTGCAAATGCTCCGGTTCGTCCTAAAAATCATTGTAATTCCTTTGCATTCAATCCATTGCAGCGATTTTGCCCGTTTTTCCGTCCGGTTCGCGCCGGTTCGTGTCACTAATCTTTCTTTAGTTTCTATAACTTGCAAAAAGTAAAACAATCCTTTTTTGGTGTTTTTGCTCTCTTTTCCCCTTTAACCGCCTTTCGTTCAATGGCTTACTGCAATAATTCATGTGCGCTAACGGCCCATTGTCACGCTGAGATCCTCGGCTCCGCTCAGGGTGACAGGTGACGGCTTTGTTAGCGTTCTTAGGGGACAGCACACGAGCATGGTTCGTGAGTTCTCCTGTTGGCATGGCCAGCCCGTTTTGTAGCGGCCGTTTTGTAGCGGCGGCCTCTGGCCGCCGGTTTTTACTAATTAAAGACCGGCGGCCAGAGGCC
>DASZAE010000089.1:0-7289 GCA_035945515.1 Terriglobia bacterium | reverse complement strand
CCCCAAGGCAGGAAATCCTGAGCAGGCCGGACGTCAGCCACAGGTTCTCCGCCGGAGGCAGTACGCCACCAAATCGAAAAGGAGAAACCCATGGGACTGAGCGTCCTATTTAACATCCCCTCGCTGCAATCGCAGAATCAGTTGACGCAGACGAACAATTCGTTGCAGAACACGTTGACGCAATTAACCACCGGCTCGCGCATCAATAGCGGCGCCGACGACCCGGCCGGCTTGCAGATTTCAAACCTGTTGAACGCCGCAACTTCGGCGCTAAACCAGAGCGTCAACAATGCCAGCAGCGGCATTGGCTTGGCGCAGGTGGCGGACGGCGGGCTTTCACAGGTGAGCACCCTGCTCAACACCGCAGTGACGCTGGCCACCGAAGCCGCCAACGGCGGTCTTTCCAGTCAGCAGTTGACCGCCCTCGGCACCGAGTACGGCAACATCCTGACGGAAATCGGAAACATTGGAACCAACACCAACTTCAACGGCTCGGCAGTGTTCGGCTCGTCCACCACCAGCGTCTTCCTGACGGACTTGACGACGAGCTACACAATCGGCGTTACCACCACCACGCTGACCACCGCCAATCTCGGCTTGACGACCACGGACTTCACGGTTAGCGGAAATCCGCAGACGGCCCTCAACCAGATTAACTCCGCCATCATCAACGTCGGCGCAATTCGTGGTAAGATCGGCGCCGCCATCAACCAGTTGCAGGACGCCCAGAACGTGGACACCGTTGAAGCGCAGAACACCACGTCGGCCCTGAATACCATTACCGCGGCCAACATCCCGCAAGTCGTCTCCAATCTGACCAAGTACACTATTCTTGATCAGACGGGTATTGCCGCACTGACGCAGGCCAACTCGCTTCCGCAGGGCCTGTTGAAGCTGCTTCCGTAACTTCTGGAAGCAACTGATCGTTGAACCGCAAACCCGTGGGGCTGGTCTCAGCGGCTCCGCGGGTTTAGCGTTTAGCTGGAGCGGCAGAAGGAGCTGGCATGGGATCTTCGATGGGGTTTGGGCTGAATATCAATACCACGGGCTTGGGGCTCAATCAGGGTCTTAACGTCCAGCAGACCGTGGCGGCCCTCGTTGCCGCGGCGGAGCAGCCGGTCACCCAGCTTCAGAACGAAGAAACCAACTACAAAAATCAGCAGTCCGCCGCGCAAAACATCAACACCCTGCTTGGCAATTTGCAAACCGCCATTCTGGCGCTGCAAGACCCGGCCGGCAGCCTGGGCGACACCGCCGCGACATCCTCCAATAACAGCATCGCGACCGCCACATCCACGCCGGGCGCAAGCTCCGGCACACATACAGTAACGGTCACTTCTCTTGCGACTACTTCCGCATACGACACCGGCGCTCTTGCCTCAGGCGATACGGCGATTAGCCCCGGCTCGTTCAGCTTGCAAGTAGGATCAAACTCGCCGGTGACGGTAAACGTCAACAGCTCTAATAACAACACCACGCTGAACACGCTGGCATCGTATATCAACAGCCAAAACTATGGCGTCACGGCCAACGTCATTACCGACGCCAACGGCGCGCGCCTCGGCATCGTTAGCAACACCAGCGGGGCGCCGGGCAACCTCAGCATTACCGGCAACACCATCGGCCTCACGTTCAACCAGACCGTGACAGGCGTCAACTCATCCATCAACGTGGACGGCGTGCCGCTGAATACCACGAGCAATACCGTGACCGGGGCCATCCCCGATGTGACCCTCACCCTCACAGGGACCTCGGCCAATCCGGCGACGGTGACGGTGGGCGCGGACACCAGCCAGGCTTCAACGCCCATCAACAATTTCGTTACCGCCTATAACGCCGTCATTCAGGCGATCAATTCGCAATTCACTTACACGCAAGGCGCCACCAGTCAGCCTCCGCTGTTTTCGGATGGCTCGCTGCAATCACTGCAGCAGTCGCTCTACAACAACGTCAATTTCTCTTTAAGCGGCAGCAACGGCGGCTTCAATACGCTGGCTTCCCTCGGCATCACGGTTCAGCAGGACGGCACGCTGCAAGCGGATAGCGGGACGCTGAACAACGCCATCAGCAGCAACCCCTCGGCGGTTCAGAAGTTTTTCCAGCAGAATAACGGGACTAACGGGTTTGCAGTCAACTTCGGAAACAACCTTCTCAATCTGACCAGCCCGACCAGCGGCCCCCTGTACCTTGACTTGCAGGGCATTAGCCAGAACGAGCAAGACCTTCAGAATCAGATCACCGCGTTCCAGGCCAACGTGAACCAGCAGGCCATTCAGTGGACGCAGGAATATGCGCAGGTGAATTCCCTGCTGCAAACGCTTCCGCTGCAGATTCAGCAGATCAATGGCGAGCTTGGAAACTCCAACAGCTCGTCATCGTCATCGTCGTCAGGTTTGTAATGATTATGGCCGATCCCCGAAAAGCATACCGGCAAGCATCAATCCAGGGCGGCAGTCTTCCCGACGTCTTCATTCAAGCCTATGACCGGGTTGCCGTCTTGCTGCACTCCGCGGCAGCTTCAATCGAATCGCGTGACATTGAAAAGAAGACCGCGGACTTAAATCGCGCGCTGGAGATCATTTTCCATTTGCAAGGCGCTCTGAACTTTGAAAAAGGCGGCGAGGTGGCGCAGACCCTGAGCCGGTTTTACAGCCTGATCTGGCGCGAGATTCTCAAGGGCAGCGCGAAACTGGACGCTGGTATTGTCCGCCAGGCGGCGGCGCATGTCGCCGAAGTCAGGAGAGTCTGGGAACAGTCACTCGCCATTGGTCCTGCGACCAGCACGGCCCCAGCAGCGCCGCCCGAAGCGTCTCGTCTTAAACCTGGCACCGCCCCTTCCCTCAACGCGCTTCTCCCGCAAGAGTCCTCATCCGCATCGGGAAGTTGGACAGCGTAAGCAATTGTAACGGCGGCCTCTGGCCGCCGCTACAACAAGACTTCCTCGACTTTGCGCAGGAGGGCGCGCGGCTTGAAGGGCTTGAGCAAAAAAGCAGTTCCATTGGCATTGCAATCGAGGCGCGCGTCCTGGCGCCCGGAAATGTAGACCACCTTCATCCCCGGCTCGCGGGCGCGCACCGCGCTCACGAGTTCCATTCCACTCATGACGGGCATACGCACGTCGGTCAGCAACAGATCAATGGGGCGCTGCCGCGAGAGCTCGATTGCTTTGTCCGCGCGCGCCGCTTCGAGGACCTGATAACCGCCGCTTTTGAGGGTGCGGATCAGGATTTCGCGCAGCACCGGCTCGTCTTCAACCACGAGAATGGTCTTCGATCCCGTTTCCCCTGAACGGATGGTCCCGGTATTCTCCTGCTCCGGCCCGGCTTCCGCGAGCGGCCAATAGACGTAGAAAGTAGTTCCCGATCGCAAGCCGCTCTTCAATTCGATAAATCCCCCGTTCTGATCCACAAGCGCGCGCGCCGTGGGCAATCCAAGCCCCAAGTGCTGGCTCTTGCTCGTAAAGAGCGGATCGAAAATGCGGCGGCACGTCTGCGCGTCCATGCCGGCGCCCGTATCCGCGACCGAAACCATGCCCCATTCCTGCCGCGATCCTGCGGCTTCAAAACCTTGATGATGCGCGAGTTCAGCCTGGATCATCAAGCTACCGCCATCGGGCATGGCGTCGCGCGCGTTGAACACCAGGTTGAGCACTACGCGCGCCACTTGCGCCGGATCGGCCGCGACGGGAACGGGGCGCCTTCCGGTCTTCAGGCGCAATTGGATTTTGGTCCCGGCCAGCAGACGCAGTGTGCTCTCCATTCTTTCGAGCACCTGCCCGAGGTCCGCGCTGCGAGAAATGCGGCCTGACGTAACGCATTGCTGCACCCACGCGGCCGAGAGTTCGCCCGCCGTGAGGATGCCTTCGAGCGCCTGCCGCGCCTTCGCATCCGTCGCCAGGAATTGCAATAGATAGTCGGAATTGCCGATCACGCCGGAGAGCAGGTTGTTCACGTCGTGGCCCACGCCTGCCCACAAGCCCTCCACCTCGGTCAGATTGCGGTGGTGAGCGTGATTCTCCAAAGCCCGGCGCGCGGGCGAGGCGAGGCGCCACAACTCGCTAGTGGAGATCCAATCCCACGCCCCGGCGTTGAAATACTCCCTCGCTTCTTCGGGTGAAATAGTGCTGCTCACCAACACCCAGGGCAAATCCGAAACTGCTTCGCGGACGGTCGCCAGAATGCTGCCGGGCGTCCAGCCGGAGAAGTCGGGAGACGCCAGGATCATTTGGCAAGGCGCGGTTCCAGCCATGCCGCGCAGCGCGGCAGCGGACCTCGCGTATTGAGGGTCAGTCTTAATTCCGGCGCGGTGAAGGGCCTTCAAGGAAGGATCCCAGTCATGGGGACGTCCGCCCATCAGTATGACGCCTAAGGTCTGATGCTCTGGATGATGCGCGCGAAACAGGGTCATCTCAGTCCAAGTAATGCAAGACAGAAACTCCTCATCTTTTCAAAATTTAACACAAAAGTGTTTATTCATAAACTATTATCTTACTTGATATGGAAGTCGTTTGCTGAGTGGCTGCTTCAACTGCCTGTTAAAGATGGGTGGCGCTCTGCCATGTGAAGCAAGTGTAGCGCAGCAAAGACCGGGAGGGAGGTCGAGACCGGCCAGTAGTGGGGCGATGCGCCAGATTTATGGCTGAGGATAGGGCTGACGGTTGGCGCTTGGGGGGTTCGCATCGCCGCCGGGCGCGCCGAGGCCCGCGTCGGCCTGTTGCATTTGTTGAGTCGGCTGGGAGGGTTGCGGCAATTGAGACTTGGCCAAAGGATCGGCTTGAGCGGGGAGTGGATGAGGACCGAGGCCCATTTTCATCAGCGATTTCGCGTCTGGGAGGCCTGTGGCCTGGAAGCCATTTTTATGCTGATAGAGCTTCATCGCTTCGCGGGTTTGAGCGTCCCATTGGCCTGTCGGCTGCCCGTGCAAGTCCCCCGCCTGAATGAGCGCCTGCTGGATTTGCCCCGCTCTCGAAGCGGGAATTTCGGTCGCCGGCATGTGCCAGCGATGCGAAGCGGCGCGCGAAGAACGATAGGCGTGATGAGACCGCCGGGCGCGAGTGGTCCGGCTAGATTTGGAAGAGGCTAGAGTCCGGCGGCTCGACGACGCGCGATGCAGCGGAATCCGCCGCCGCACCTTCGCAAGCCGCGGCAGAACCTTTTTCGAATGAGATCTGGTTTTGCTCGACGAGTGAGGTTTGGTGACGACAGCTGCGAGGGCAACTGCCGGCGCAAGCAGAAAAACCAGCGCGCACGCCAAGAAACGGGATTCGGATTTCAACGCTTCGCACCTCGATTTCATGGAAGCTGGTCCGCCAAAAACGTGGTGGTATAGCCTGCTTCGCTGCGGCGGGCAATCAGAACTAGCACATTTTGACCGGACTTAAGTTTGGACTGGATGCGCTTAAAATCAGCCGCGGAGTGCACATCCTGGCGGTTAATGCTTAAGATAACGTCGAACCGCTGCAAGTTAAGGTCATCGGCAAAAGAACCAGGCTCCACGTCTTCCACCATGACGCCCACCGCTTGGCCGAGGTGCAAGGAGGCAGTAATCTGTTTGGCCTGATCCGCGCTGAGATCCTTTACCCAAAGTCCCAGCGAGCCGTGCTCGGGGTCCGGGCTTCCCTCCGGCGCCGCGGCTGGCCCAGGCATGCCGCTTTCGCCCGCGATTTTATTCCAGTCGCCGGCCATGACCTCGCAGTTCATCGAATGACCGTCGCGCAGGAACTCAACACGCAGCTTCTGGCCCGGCTGGGTTCCGGAAACGATCCCGAGCAATTCGCTCCCGCTCTCAATGGCCTGCGAATTGATCGTCGTGATCACGTCCCCTTGCTTGAGGCCGGCGCGCGCCGCCGGGCTCCCGGCAGTCACGCTCTGCACCAGCACGCCGTGCTTGGCCTTGAAACTCTCGAGGAGGGCAGGGGTCTGCTCCGGGCTGAAACTCACGCCGATGGCGCCCCGGCGGACGGAGCCGTTGGTCACAATATCGTCATACACCTTGCGGACAATCTTCGATGGAATGGCGAACCCCACTCCGTCGTAGGCGCCGCGCGTGGTGGCAATGGCCGTATTGATGCCCACGACCTGCCCCGCGAGGCTCACCAGCGGGCCGCCGCTGTTGCCCGGATTAATGGCGGCATCGGTTTGCAGAAATCGCTTGAACTCGTCTTCCAGGCTGCTATTGATCTCGCGCCCTTTGGCGCTGATGATGCCGGCGGTCACGGTGGCGTTCAGCCCAAACGGACTGCCAATGGCCAGCACCCAGTCGCCCACCCGCGTCTGGTCGGAATCCCCTAACTCAACCACCGGCAGACTCCGGCGGGCGTTGATCTTGATCACAGCGAGGTCGGTCCACTTATCGTAGCCCACAACCTTGGCTTGGTAGCCGTGCGGATTGCCGTCGTCATCGCCTTGCAGATGGACGCGGATCATATCCACCGGACGCCCATCGTCCTGCATGATGACGTGATAGTTGGTGAGCACGTAGCCGCTCTTATCCAAAATCACGCCCGATCCCAGGCTCTGCTGGTGCATTTCGTGTGGAATGCCGCCCGGGCCCATCCCGAAAAAGTGATTGAAAAAGCCGTTGGGATTGGAGTCTGGCTTGCCTGATGCGCCGTCTCGAAAACGGATAGTCGATTCGGTGTTAATGTTGACGACAGCGGGCGTCACGCGGCTGGCAATTTCCGCGAAGGTATTGGAAAGGCTTACCGGCGAGGCCATGACAAGAGGCCGCGCATCGGGGAGCACATGGGCTGTGCGCGCGCCGCGCGAGGCAAGGCTTCCGATTACGACACCCGCGCCCAGCGCCAAAATAAGAACGACCACCGCCCAATAGCGGCGAATATTAAAAGTTTCGTTCATGCTTCACATGCGTTTAACTGACGCCTAATAATTATACACCCCAGGCCTTGTCAACCCAAGCCAGTAATAATGTTGGTGCGGCGGCCGCTGACAGCCTTCGTCCGCTAACATGGACGCTGTAATGCTGAGCCCTTCAGCCTCGCTCAGGGTAAACTGGGGGTCGGAGCTTTAGCTCCGACGTCAACGCCTGCATTCTGACCTCGGCTTCAGAGGCTGCGGAAAAACGCTTTTTCGAGACCGAAATCGGTCCAAAATGACGACCGCTCGAACGGAGAATCAATAAGTTACAGATCTCAGTCAGTGCCATTTTGGGATCCCAAGAGAGTTTTTCCGCAGCCTCTTCAGCCGCTGAAATGAAAACATCGGTTTTTGTACTGTAGCGGCGGCCTCTGGCCGCCGGGTTTTAATAGTAAAGACCGGCGGCCAGAGGCC
>DASZAE010000088.1:0-2056 GCA_035945515.1 Terriglobia bacterium | reverse complement strand
GGGTCAAACTTCGTCAGCGATCCCAAGGTGCTGGCCGAAGACACGACGTTTGACGCTAACGACCTCTCCACTTCTCCAAACGCCCGCCGCGTCCGCTGGGAACAGCTCATGAAACAATACAAAGGCCAGATCGATGTTGAGTTGGGCAAGCGGTTCCTCGCGGACCACTACGACACCTATGAGAAGAAGGAACAGGCTGGAATCCGCACCCTGTGCGGACACGGCGATCTGACGCCTTATCGCGACAAGGCCTTTGACACCAGACCCTACGACCCGATGGGCGCGATCCAAGGCAAGGTAACGGACAGCCGCATGACCGGCGAAATGCGCTTCGCCGCGCGCCGCGGACATCCGTGCGGCGGCGACTTCCGGGTGGCGCCCTTTCTGAAGGCGCACCCTGAGTTCGCTTGGCAGTCGCCGCTGTTGCGCGATATGATCGCCGGACCTTGGACGGACTTCAAGACCGACGATCAAGCGTGAGGCGCGCTGTCATCCCAGCGGCCCCCATCCTCACGCCCGCCCCTCTTCGTCCTTACCGGGCCGCGAGCTTCTTCGCAAAGTCCAGCAGAAAGGCGCGGTCGGTTTCCACCATCCGGTCGAGCAAGCCCCTCATCTTAATCAGGAAACGGGCTTCGGCGCCGGTGTTGCCCTCTGCTTCGGCCAGCTCTTCCAGAGTCTTGCGCTCCGTGAGGTGGGGCAAAGCAGGCGAGCTGTCTCCGGAATAGAACAAGCGGTAGAGAGGCATATCCAGCGCAGCTGCAAACCGCTCCAGCGTTTCGAGCGACGGCACGGTGTGCCCGTGCTCGACGCGCGAGATGTAGCAGCGCAGCAGGCCGCTGGTTTTCTCAATGTCGCCCTGCGAAAGGCCCTTCTGTTCCCGCAACCTTTTAATTCGTTCACCAATTAGCATGTTCGTTGACTCCTTTTTAATCAAATCAAGCTTGAGCATTAGCTCGCTAGGTAACTGTCGCCTGAATACGGGCTTTCATGAATGGCGCAGGGGTACTAGTACCCAGGTACTAACTGCGCAGTTAATAGCCGGAGATCAAGTCGCCAACGCAAATCGCGCCCAATACTTGGTGAGAATGAAATTGATAGCTAGACAACTAGCCTATTACTGGAGAGCTTGAAGAAATCGTGGATTTAACATTTGGAAAGAGCAGGGGCAGCTTCAATGCCGCTCCGAAGGGGGGTAAGCGCGCCGGGAAGCCAGGATTTTATACGGATTTGAGATCCTATGTAGATAGAATCTGGGTGGCGCACATGGCGCTTTGTGTCATGTGTGCGGCTTTGCGTGACCGCACACATCCCAAACTACGGGATGTATGAGCCACCCTAGAGCAAAACTCCACGTATGCCGTAAAAGTGGTATCACATCGGCATCAAGCGCGAGCCGGAGCTATTCGGCGGCTTCTCCGCCGACAGCGCGGAATCCGATCTAACGAGCTCGGCGAGCGCCATCGACAAATCATCGATTTGTTTTTCTAGCCGTTCAAAGGCTTCGATCATGCGCTGCGGCTGCTTCTGGCCGATTTCGTTTTCGAGGGCGAGAGCGGACTGGACCGCGGCCCCTCCTGAGAACGCCCCGAGCGCGCTCCCAAGGGTGCGGAGCGACCGCTTTAATCTCTCCTGGTCGTTTTCCGCGATGGCCGCGCGCATGTTAGCAAGCTCCGCCGGGGTCGCTTTGAGAAAAATTCCCGCCATCTCGCAAAGAAGCTTCCGGTTGCCGCCCAGCCGCGCGATCGATTCATCGAGGTTAAAAACGGGGAGCCGCGCCGCCGGGGCGCTCACCATGCGCGTGCGCCATCCCGTTAAACTCTCAATGGTCGCAATGATCTCACTCCGGCGCACGGGCTTCGAGATGTATCCGTCCATGCCCGCCTTCAGGCAGCGTTCCTTATCGCCCTTCATGGCATGGGCCGTCATGGCGACCACGGGCACGCGCTTGCCGCTGCCCTTCTGGATCCGCCGGATCATGGCCGTGGCTTCAAAGCCATCCATTCTCGGCATCTGAATATCCATCAGCACCAGGTCAAACGGGTCGGGCGCTTCCCTC
>DASZAE010000087.1:0-11611 GCA_035945515.1 Terriglobia bacterium | reverse complement strand
CTGGATTTGAGGAATTGGTCTGTGACGCGCGGCGTCGAGCCAAACCGGGAGTTAAGCCACTCGAATTGAGTCGTGAAGCATCTCGTTTGAACATTTTGCTTCCGCTCGGAAGCAGCGAGGGCGAATACGATGTTCGCATTGCGAGGCAATCGGGAGAATCGCTTCTGGAAAAGCGTTACGGCCCTCCCAGTAATGCTGAGAATGTCTTCTGCCAGCTATGAGTGGAATTGCATGCGCGGGGTTACATCTCGGGAATATCCCTGCTGACCGAGTACGAAGGGGCAATCGCATTCTATGCTGAGCACAGAAACTTGCTTGTTGAAACCAAGACGGGGTTGGAGGGATTAGACCTTCCCGTACCACGCGCGGACGATTACGAGGATGATCGTCCAACTGTTGTGCAAGTTTCTTAAGACGGGTTTGTGTGTCACGCCTGCCGACACTGAAGCGCTTGCGGCTTTGGTGCGCCCGGTAGATGAATTGGAAAGATCCGTAAGAGGCCGAGTATCGCCTCTGCTGGTGGTTTCGCTTTACGATACCGCCGTTAGAGAAGCCGGGGTTGTTCTAAAAACTGCTGTATGCCATATCGGCATGGCCGTCTGTAAAAAGCCATCTGACCGGAGGCTGCGCGGCGCGTACCGTTTCAATCGATGAAACCAAATGGACGATACGTTGCTGCCCTTCCTGAAAGTCCGGCGTGTTGCGGCGCTCGATGGTGTAGAGCATCGCTGAACGTGTCGCAAAATAGAAAGGGACATAGTCACCCAATGTGCCTTGGGGTGCGATAGGTATGGCGCGCGCCATACGGCGCTGTTTGATGTGCGCGTATCCGATCTGCTGCGTTTGCACGTTTCCGCCATTGCACAACCTGTCGCAAAGAAGACCCCCCGTTGGAGAATCTCCGCCAAATTCGTGACGTGCGTGATGTGGTAGATGTGGGTCACTTGCCACAGTTATTCCACGGGTGATACGAAACCCAAGTTTACGAGCCGGAGTTCCATAGCTTTTGGACTCGCTTTGTACCTACCCGCGAGAGACTGGATGGCTCCGAGCGCCGCGTGATTTTCGAGCCGGAGTCTTAGCCAATCCTTCCTTAGGAAATTCTCCGGCATCAGCAATGCGGCGGCGAACCAGTTGGCTTCCATTTCGTCAACCGTCGCCATGCCCGTGGTGTCCGCCTTCCGGTAGTTAACTCGGAAGTCGTCGTCAAAATGAACTCGTGTTCCCTTATGGAGAAGAAAGTGACCGATTTCGTGCGCGATGGTAAAGCGCTGCCTATTTTCGTGCTGTGCCGAATTCACCGCGATCACGACAGAACCATCACTCCGAATCAGGGCACCGGATACATCATCTTTACCGGCAGAAAACCGGACATCAATGTTCAGTGCCGCTGCAAGTTCCTGAACAGGAACAGGCGGACGGGAGACGGAGTTATTTTTGAGAAGTCTTCTTGCTTCGAATTCGATATCTCTTCGTTTTCGCATCGTTGCCTCCATTGGGCAGTTTCACGTTCATTGTCTGAAGCCAATCAGTGCGGCTGACGTTCACGTCTTGATTGGCATCAGGTCTTTGAATGAGCTGGGGTGCGGGCAGCAGGTCTTTCAATTCCACGAAGAGTAGCTGGGAAATATGGTAGAGGGTGTGCAGTTGAACTGGCTGGCGGCCCTTCTCGATGTTGGTGATGGAGGTCCGCGTTAGTCCCAACTCTCTCGCGAGCACCTCCTGCGACATTTGTTTCTTGTTCCTGGCCTCTGCGAGTATTCGGCCAAACTGGCGGTAAAAGAGCTGGTGGTCGGAACGCGTCGGAGCCACGTTGATAGTGTCACGCAGGATCTCTGGGATGTCAACTTCGCAAACACGTTTAGGACACTGACTGTCCATGCCGCATTACAGTATGTTTGCAACACTGACATATATGTTATGGACGTTGACATTTCCAAGGAGCGGGTCCATGATTTGCATATCTCCCGGTCACCGGGAGGGACCGGAGGAAACATGAACGGCGCTCAAGAGCAGGATCATAGTGACCATTTCGAAATCATCGTGAATGGGCAGAGGAAAGTGGTCACAACGAAAACGGTAACTTTCGGCGAAATCGTGAAGCTAGCTTTTCCAACGCCCCCGAGCGGCACCAACATCTTGTTCACGATCTCTTACGAGGATGGTCCGCCCGCCAACCCCCAGGGTTCGCTCAAGGAGGGCGGGACAGTCAAGGTGAAGAACGGAATGATCTTCAATGTCACAGCGACCGATAAGTCGTAGCGCAGATCTAAAGAAACTGCGCGATGAAGGTTACGATCTGGAGATCCGCTCCGGCTGCCTGCTTGTGAAGGATGTTCCGTACGTGAACTCGCGCAAGGAGGTCAAGCGCGGAATCCTGGTCATAAAGCTCGTGCTCGCAGACGATCAAACGGGCCGTCCTGACACGCATGTTGCCTATTTCTCGGGGGAGTATCCCTGTAACGAGGATGGCACCGAAATTGAAAAAATAAGGCACGGAAGCGGTGAGCATTCTCTTGCCGACGGGGTCGTGGTCAATCATTCGTTTTCGGCTAAGCCCAAGCCGAACGACTCTTATCCGGACTACTACGCCCAGGTGACGACCTATGTCGCCGTCCTTTCTGGTCCCGCCTGGAGGATCGATTCCACGGCCACGGCCAAAACCTTTCCACTGATCGAGGCGGATGCGGAAACCGAGGGACCATTCAACTATATCGACACGGCTTCCAGCAGAGCGGAGATCGTGGCTGTTACCAAGAAGCTGGCAATTGGGAAGATTGCAATAACAGGCTTGGGCGGAACCGGCTCTTACATACTGGATCTAGTCGCGAAGACTCCTGTAAGGGAAATTCACCTCTATGATAGGGACACCTTCTCCCAGCACAACGCCTTCCGTTCCCCGAGCGCGCCTTCAGGCACCGATCTGAGGGCGAAACTGCCGAAGACAACTTATTTCAAAAGCGTGTATGCGAAGATGCACCACGGCATTGTCGATCACCCTGTCTATCTCGATGCCAGCAATGTCGAAGAACTGCGCGGTATGGATTTTGTTTTTGTTTGTGTGGATAGGGGCAGCATAAAGAAACTCATTGTTGAAAAGCTCGAAGCGCTTAATATTCCGTTCACCGATGTGGGCATGGGCATACAGTTAAGCGACGATGCGTTGGGCGGCATTGTGAGAGTCACGACGAGCACCGCAAAGATGCACGAGCATTTCAGAAGCAGAGTGTCTTTCGAGGATGCGGCGGGCGGCGATGATTATGACCGCAACATCCAGATTGCTGATCTAAATGCGCTCAACGCGGCTCTCGCTGTGATCAAATGGAAAAAACTCTTTGGTTTTTACAGGGATCTCAAATCCGAGCACCACAGCCAGTTCAGTGTCGATACCAATCTGCTCCTTAACGAGGATCGGCCGCAATGAAGCAGGAAATCGTCCTCAAGCATGAATTTGTGGACTTCATTCCAGATGAGCTGGAGCAAGGGACGATTTACGTATCGATACGTTTCGCAACGGCGTCGCATCTGTGTTGCTGCGGCTGTGGGAACAAGGTGGTTACGCCAATCCGCCCCACGGACTGGAAGCTCATTTTTGATGGTAAGACAATTTCGCTGGACCCCTCGATTGGCAACTGGAGTCTGGCCTGTCAGTCCCACTACTGGATAAGAAACAACTGCGTCAGGTGGGCTCCGAAATGGTCTCAGAAACACATTGATCGCGCGCGGTCTCGCGATGGAGTAGCGAAAGAAAGGTATTTCGAGAGAGCAAAGACTTCGACTATTAATGACACTGATGCAAGCCCTGGAAGACGAGAAGCCAAATCAGATGGGGGTACTCGGAGTGGTTCCAGAAGTTCCGCTCTTCGGGGACGCCGATCTTTCAGACATGCGGAAGGCGCGACAGCCCCACTTCAACTCATTGAGGTTTTCCAGGATGGGAGGATGGGACGCAATGTGCACCGAAGAATAAAGACTTAGATTGGTGAAGAGCCTTGCCCGATTTCGATTGGAATAACAGGTTGGACTTAAGCATTCCCTGATGCTTATCCAGATACTCCTTCAGCATCGCCGCAAGCGTAGGATACAGATCAACCTCTCGAGAACCGCTGTCTCCGGTGTTCTGATGATAAGCCATGGGCGGCAGGGTCGAGATGAGCTCGACCATGGCTATAACGCCTCCCAAATGGAGACACGGATTGTGCCGCTATTGTCGTGCATCCCCACGCAGGAGTCGTTAATCGTCAGATATAGTGGTCCTTTGGTATTGGCGTCGACCTCCAAGACACAGTCACTGCCGACGACGAATGCGCCTGAGTTCTTGACTGCGGCGCTGCTGCCGCCAATCTTGCCAATGAGCGCACCGGGCAACACGTCAGCAAGGAGTGCATCCGCAGGTGCCGTGACATAAATGTCGCCGTCCGGGCCGCATTGGCCGAAGTGGCCGATCGAAACAGCGGCACTCGAAGCGGCGGCCTTCACTGCGTCTATGGCGTTCGCAGGTTTTGTGACAGGTTGTGGGCTGCCCGAAGGGGCTGGGGCCGCTTCTTGCCATGTCCAGGTTCCGGTTGCCCGGAGACGTAGTTTGCGCGACGGCCCCACGTAATCGAGAATCTTTGTCCAAATGCCCTGCGGTTTGGCACTAACTTCAAAATCGGTGACAATACTCCGCCAAAGAGGTTGCATACGTTTATTTTGCTCCTTGCTTGTTAGGCTCTACGGCCGCAGGTTTCGAAGAGCGTGGAGGGGGCTGCGGAAGCTGAATCTCGACGGGCCAGAGACGCCACTTGGTCGCGTCGGAATCGTTCGGCGCCGGATTGTCGACTTCGACGATCGCGCCGCAAGTTTTCCTGTCGTTCGGTGTGCCACAGCGGATCGCCAGAACTTTGGATAGGATTTTTTTCTCAACAGCTTGAATCTGCACAATGGTTCCTGCGTCGATCCAATCCAGGACTTGCGTCTGTTCCGAAAGTGGCACGAAGCGAAGAGCTTTACCAGATTCAGCAACGACGGCAGGAGCAGTACTCAGGGAGTCAAACTCGATGGGCTTGCCGACCGGTACGTCATGCAGAACGTAAGCACCGATGAGATATTTGGGATCCGGCAACTCAATCGCGAGTTTGTCAGGGATACCGGGCGGAGGATAGAAATCGCCCTGCGTCAGCCGATGGAGCGCGTGCAAATCGCGCGAGGCAACATAGTGCACTTTGCTATGAAAGATCCCCGCTTTGTAAGCATCAGTTTCGTGACGATGAATTGTCCAGAACAAAGCGGAGAAGCTGAGGAGGACAATGAGGATGTACGTGATCTTGGCAATTAAGATTGTCCTGATGAGCTTAGGGCGAGGTGGTTCCGTAGACGCGGCTACCTTATGGGCAGTTTGTGCGGGGCTGCTCATGGCGTACCGGCTGCGCCGGAACGGACTGGTGCAGGTGAACTGCTGTATTCGACATCCCTGTAGTCGCCGAGGCCGAGCCACTGGTTGATCGCGATCCAAACCTGGCGTTCGTCGTCGATGGAGGCCGGATGGCGGATGTGCAGCGAGTTCAGAAGATTGAAGTGATAAAGGTCGACAGTCGTGCGCAGCAGATCGGCATAAGCACGGTAACTCTGAACGGCAAGTTCGTAGAACATCCATGCGGCTAACGGCGCGCCAATGACGGCAAATGCCAAAAGCCAAATTGAAAAGCTCCAGAGGGCAGAACACGGGGTCCAGACCACTGCGAACAGAAAGAGTAGCCAGAACAAAGCAACATGGAAGTCCAATTGTGCTTTGGCGGCTTGCAGCACATCGAAGAATTTGTCTTCCTTCTGTAGGACTTGTTGTATGCGCGTCCAGAAGAAGTTGAAGTTCAAAGAGTAGCGCGAAGTGAAATAACCCTGCACGGACAGAGCAATGTTGCCCATGCGAGTGGCGGCGATCTGATTTCTTGCAAAATTCAGCTGAAGCCTATTGTAGAGACTGAAGGCTTCCGATTCCGAACGATTCGGCAAAGTCTGGAGAAAATTCCGAAATCGTACTTCATCGCTGTCGAGCGAAGCAGCGTTAGGCGTTCGTTTGGGGGGAACGGCAGAGTCCTTCTCGCTGGGGTTATTGGCGCGAAGGAGATCCGCAAACTGCGTAACGACGCTGTCAATGTCGTCTCGTGCGGGTTGCTCGCCGCGTCGAAAGCGAAGGAGGAGCGAATCAAAAGAGGACGGAGTCGAATAGGCGTTCGTTGTTTTGAGTGTCTCGCCGATTTGTCTGGCTTGTCTCAGTAACGCGTCCCAACTCGCTTGATCTCTGATGAACTGGAGGCGAGCTCTGCGCATTTGCTCGAGTTGATCGTCCCAACTTGCGCGCTCCTCCAGTCTTTGGGTCTCCATTTCCTTGCGCAGTTTCTGTGGGAGAAACCACGGGTTTTCGAGAGCTTCGCGAAGAGCCTGGCTCATCGTCGAAAGCAAAAAGGCGAGGACGCCAGCAGCGATGAGAACGCCAACAGTCTGGAACGTCTCTTTGGTCAGGTCTTGTCCGACCGCCTGGTGAAATGTCAGATTGACGCAATAGAGGTAGTAGCCGTTGACGCCCAGGAAAATCAACACGGGGAAGTAATCGGCGACGAGGAAATACTTCGAGAACAGGCCGCTCAGACGTTCCAAAACTGTGCCGAGACTCCCCATGCGATTATCCCTCTCGAACTATTTCGGATCCACAAATTTTGCATTTCATTCCTTCATACCAGGCTGGCGGCGGAGAATAGGAATGATCGTTATCTTTGCAATGGTAATCGACGAGATGGGCTTCGGAAGCGGAGACGAGGAACGATTGGCCATCGGACAAGTTGATGAGCGCCAACCGCTGACTTAAGTCGTTCATAAGCCCTTGCACATCGCCGCTCAACTGACCGCTCCGTGAAGAAATCCCGAAACGAGTAAGCGATTTCTTCGGAACGACGATGAGCTCCTCACCGACCTCTCGTTTGAGATTGTGAAGAAGCTCCGATTCGCCAGAAGCGGACACGACTCGCCGGAGCTGGCTTTGTTTCAGCAAACTCGGACGTCCGCCGACATCGGCAACAAGGAATTTGTCTTTCGAGGTGGATACCTTTTTGAGGGCATCACGGACCGAGTGTTTGCCAGAAAGAACAGAAGTTTTTATAGTCAACATAGGCAGGACACCTCGTGTTGATTTTGAGTCAACGCCGCCATTCTCATTTCTGGTTAACGAGAGAAACTTCTTGCGTCGTATTGTCATCCGTTTCGAAGATCAAGCTGATTGTAAACATTCTCGTCAATGCATAGACGGGGGGAAGCGAGCCCCGTTCAAAGGCGAGTCTCAGGCCCGGGCGGCCACTAAGTGAGCCGCTGCCGATGGAGCCAGCGAGAAATTTGAGCGCCACGTCCACCCAATATCTATTGCCCGTGCCAGTGGAAGAATAGGATTTCGTGCTTCCGTTATAGATCAATTCCTTCTCAAATAGGTAGCGGTTTACAGCGCTCACTTCGAGGTCCAATCGAGGGGAAGGGCTTGTCGTGAAGGGAGACTCGGAGGAGAGAATAAAGGTCGCCCCCGATTTTAGGCGCGCGAGCGAATAGTTCGGACTCGGGGCCGAGCTGCTTGTAGTGGTCGCGGTCGGCGACCCGGAAAGGGAAGCGGAGGAATTAGCGGCGACATTGTAGCCGGCCTCAATTCCTATAGGGAGTATACGGAAATTGTAAAAACCAGTCCGTTTGGTGAGGGACCGCACTGCGGTATTGACCCAAGTGTCTCCACTATAGAGCACGTTGCTGACGTTTCCGAGGCTGCCGTTCGCGATGTTCGCCTCATAACTGAGACCGTTGTCAAAATAGATTGAGCGAAAATATTTGGCTTGGATCGCGCCGATTTTCGAGACCGCGCCCGCATTGAGTTCACCGGAACTCGATACGATGGCGGATCGGAGCGTGCTCAGGTCGGTCTGACTGACTCCAAGTAACCAGACTTTGCGAGCTGTGATCCCACCCGTTAAGTGCTGGGGATCGGCATTCACGGAGCTTCCTTTTTTAACCTCCAGCCCGAATATGCCTTGGCCAACCAGCGGAAACGCGAAGTAATGATTCACATTAAGGTCTCCGCTGCCCTGTGTCTCGCCTCCTCCGGATGGCGCGCTTATGCTGAGACCGGCAAAAATGTTCTTTTCAGCAGATGTCTTGGCGGTAGAAACAGCGTTGTTTAGTGCTTGCTCGGAGTCTTTGGTGAGCGCACTTATGTTAGCGTCGTTGTAGATCTTGCCTTCACCACAGAGATTCGTGACCGGGTCCTGTTTACTCCTGAACATATATGCAGCAAAACACACCTTTACACCGGTGTCGCCTGGAGGAGTTGTTGCATCGCTCGAGAGTTCAAAGGTGACCACCTGACTGCCAAACCCGGAACTGAAGTTACCGTTGTTCGTGAGCTTCAGTGACTTATTACTCGGCGTGGTGACGACCGTGACGTTAGCGATCGCGAGATCAGATTGCTTTGCTGGCGCCTCGACGTGCGGGTCGCTGAAGTCAAGGCGTATGAAATGGCGACCGATGGTATCTTGCGCGGTCCAGTGAACTCCTCTACCTGCAGGACCGTCCTGCACATCCGCACCGGCAGCTTGCGGCCAGATGGGCGGGGCCGCGTCTGAGTTGCCAGCAGTAGTCGCTCTGTATGTAAAGCCAGCTGCGTTACCAGCTTTCGGGAGGATCTGGTCTCCGACGTTGTAGGCATGGTCCGCCCGCCAATCGTGACAAGTCCCTGAGACATTTCCAACAAAACACAGCGGTGCACGGTCCATTAGGCGGGCAGTCACGATCGTGTACTTGCCGCTCGTTTGACCGAACGCAGGAGCAGTCGCAGCCACCCAGACTGCGAAGCCGAGCATGATCACCGACGAACTCCGTCCTCTTGCATCCATAAGAAATAATTCTTCTCTCATTCACCCAGATCGTTTTTACAAGATCTTGTTCTTCCCGGCTATGTTCTCAGGTGGCATCCAGGAGCGATTCAAGGAAATTTACCACCAGCGCCAATGTCGTATCTGTTGTTAGCGTCATCTGTTGAAAATTCTGCTCGAATTGCGGAAACGTTTCCGTCAGAGATTCCAGAAACGTTCCCGTGTCGCTTACACCGATCTTGGACAGAGAAAGCAGGAAAAGATTGTCCGGCTTCACGGTTAGCGGGTTGAAACTCGAAATCGTCACCAAGTTACTCACATGTGCGCACGCAGTTGCAACGGCTTTAGACGCTACGTCTAAAGTAGTCGGCATGGTTGCCTCCTTGAGGTCCGACGATAAGTTCCACGTCGACCATTACGGTTGCAAGCCCCAGAGCTTAAGCGCTGTCTATCAGAGCGTCAACATAAACTTGACGTACTGCTTGTTATGTCATATTACATGGTTCCAATAATAACAATCGCACTGCCCGGAGAACGAAGAGTTCGTTTGATCGGTCACTTTGGCTCACGCAGGAAAAAATCGCAGTGAGTACCGGCGACGGGATCACGATTCATATATGCGTGAAATGATCGAATACGTCTCCACTGCAAGGCCATTCATCAAGGTAGGCACCGGGTAGCCATTCGCGAAAACTTTTCATATTTTGATGGCCTTTTTGTAGGGATCGAAGCGACGGACTCGGTAGCATCCTTATTCGGAGGGAACACGGCGAAGTGATTGGCTCCGTGTAGCGAGGACACTTACGGCAATTTAAAGTCGTCTCGAAAGAAAAGGGGCATGGACATGATCGATCTGAAAACGCTGCCGCAAATCGTTGCTGCAATTGGGGGCTTGGGAACTGCCGCGTTTGGTTTGGTGGATGCCAGCAAAGCAGTGTTTCCGGTGAACGATATTGGCTTTCCTGGAATCAGGAGGACGCTGAAGGCGTTGACGCCGGGTCCAGCAGCGAATGCTTTGTCGCAGGACAAGATTGTGGCGACGCTGCGGTCGAACTGGATCAACGGGACGGATTTGGGTAGCCAAAAAGCTATAGCGAAGTCGTTGATCAAGCTGAATCTCAGTCCCGGGAACGCGAATGCGCTTGCGACTGCGACGGGGGTCGATCCAGCCGTGCTTACGGCGGTGGCGGCGAGCATCGCGACGGGAAGGCCACTCACGGCTGCGCAGAACGATGTATATGGGCGGTTCGATCTGATTGTCACGGCATTGCTCGATGAGACGTATCAGCGCTCCGACAATTTCTATACCAACTGGACGCGGGCGATCGCGTCGGGGGTGGCGGTGGTACTTGCGGTTCTGGGCGGATTTATCGTGCTGCACGGGTTGCATAGCTACTGGTCGATTCTGGCGCGGTCTGTGTTGGTGGGGCTGCTGGCGACGCCGCTGGCACCGATTGCGAAAGACTTATCCAGCGCGTTAGCGACAGCGGTGAACACGATGCAGTCGGTAAAAAAGGCCAGCTCATGACGAGATTTCTCGATGTGCGGCTGGATTCGGTTGGGGGGAATCTGGCGACGTCTGTCGCGATGATGGAGGGGAGGACGATCGCTAATTATCAGAGCCTCGATATCAACCAGTTACAGAGTGATATCCGCGGACGCCACGTGCTGATCGGGACGCACGGATACAACGTGAACCGGGCGAGTGGAATCGCTTGCCTCTCAAACTGGGAAGGCTTACTTCAGCTTGCTCCGCCATCGATTTTTGTAGGGCTGCTGTGGCCGGGGGACTCGGTTTGGGCGCACGGGTTGGATTATCCGGACGAGCCCAAGATCGCGAACGAAGCGGGCGTGCTGATCGCTCCGTTTATCGATAAGTATTTTGGCGGGGCAGCAAGCCTGTCGTTCGCATCGCACAGCCTGGGCGCGAGATTGGTGCTGCAAACGATTTCGAAGATGAGCCTGCCGGTGCGGCGAGCTGTGCTGATGGCGGGAGCGATTGACGACAATTGCCTGGACGCGGAGTTCCAGGCGGCCGCTGCGCGGATCAGGAAGATATCGGCGCTCGCGTCGATGAAAGACGGCGTGCTTTCGTCACTGTTTCCCTTGGGGAACTTGATTGGAGGGATCATTGCCCAGGGGCATCCGTGGTGGCACGCGGCCCTGGGGCACTGCGGTCCGTCAAGGCCCAGACCGGGCAATTTTCAATCGCCCTTCGAGATACCGGCCAACTGGGACTACGGGCATCATAACTACCTGCAGATTAACGCGCCTCCACTGGTTTCGATTTCTTTACCGACGGACGTTCCCGGGGATGGATCACCCGAGCCTGCTGCTGGAGTTGCCGGATGGCAGGAAGCATGGTCAGCGGCATTTTGTTCTACGCGCTTTCAATAACGCAAAGGGAACCGACTCACGGGTGTGTGGTGTTTCATGGGCTACCTTCCGGCATGGCGGGGGAGCGCGTCGTTGGCAAAAGGCCCAAGCGGCGCGGAAGATTGCCTCATCGCCCTGTTCCTGCCAGAACTCGATGTCGAATCTCCGGTCGGGAAACCCACCGCGAACAACCCGAGTCTTCCAATCTCGCTGAATGTTGGCCATCGGCTCTCCGCTTGCTCCTCTTCGCTCCGTTGTTTTAAAGCACCTCCACGATACAGCGATAGCCGCTTCTCTCTATATCATATTGGCGTGCCATCCTAGTTGAAAGGCCGATCGGAGGCTGGGCGTTC
>DASZAE010000086.1:0-24511 GCA_035945515.1 Terriglobia bacterium | reverse complement strand
GCGCCGAATGGAGGCGTGCCCGGCCACTTCGCGCAAGGAGCTTCCGCGAGCGGCCTCGATACGTCTGAGGCGCTCGACGCAAGCGGAACGTGGGCGGCGATTCTAGCTTACACCGTGGGCGCAACTACGCAGGCCGAGCAGGGCATTGAATTTCTATTTCAGAATTTTTACCTACAAAATCAGCAAATTCTCAAATCTTTAACTCCAAATTCCTATAATCAGGCTTACCAGCAACTCACGCCATTCAGCGGCTTAAAGCCTTACAACGATTCGCCGGGCGGCTATTCCGGCTCGCCTGCGAGCGTCTGGCAGGAGGGAACATGGGGCATGATCCTGGCGCTGCTGCTGATGTACGGAGACTCAAACCTCCAAAGTTTTTTTACCGCGCAAAACGTCAACTTAGATGCTTTTCTGACGACGCTGATTTCCAGCCAGCGTATGATCCGCGGTGCGACGGCAGACGGCTCCCTCTTGGGCTATTCGCTGGCCTCGCGTAATCTGCCCTACGAGTTTGAAGTCTGGCCGATGTTTGCTTCGACCGCCTGGATGTGGATTACGTCGAACTTTCCCGACTTGCTTTTGACCGTCTCGAGCAGCCCGCAGGTGCTGCCCTATCTTACCATTCCGCAAGGTATGAGCCAGACAGTGAATGAGCTGGACGGGCGATCTTCGATCGGCTCAGACACGCTGAAGTGCATTGATCCGAGTGGCACACTGAAGGGCCTCACTGCGCAGGACGCCCTAATCGGCAAAGTAGTTCAAATTAAGATGGGTTTTCCTGGCCAGAGCCTGGGCGATTTCGTCACACTACATACCGCGCAGGTGAACCAAACCGGATGGACAGCGAATGGCCAAGTCACCTTCACGCTAAGCGACGTGCAGCGATTTCTGCTGGGCCAACAAATTTGGCTGCGCGGTGGCCCGCTAGAATGGGCGCCCGGCGATCCTAAAGCGGCTCAGCCGATCGGCCCAAGCACAGGCGCGAACGCGTTTCCGGTGAGCGACAAAAACCCGCGCTACTTGCAGGGGAATCCTATCGACCTGCTGCTGGCAACGCTGCAAAACGAGCTGGGCGTTGGGCAGGACCCGTCGCTGCGCGGCTCGGATTATGTGCTCCAGCGCGCCATCTCCGCTTACACGAACCAGCAGAATTACGATCCGCTCGGATCCGCGCCGGGCTGGGTGATTTTCACGCCAGGCGACGACTCGACGCTAATCAATCCCAACGCTTATATCGACGTGCCGGGCTTTCTGGCGCTGCGCGACACGGAGTTTTCGGGCGACTGGTTTGAGTTCCAGATCACGCGGCCCATCGATGGCAAGCAGTTCATCGAAGATCAAATTCTAAAGGTGTTCGGTCTCTACTTGATCGTCCGCCCAAACGGGCAGCTTTCGCTGAAGTCGATGAAATCGCCCGCGATTCAAACTCCGGTGATGGCGCTGAATGCGAAGAACATCATCGGCATTCCGCAGACCGCGCGGCAGCCCATTGTCAACGTAGTGACGGTGAAAATGAATGTGGAGAATTCCGGCGTCACCACGGCCGCGCGGGCCTATGACTTTCAGGTGGCGTTCGAGCAGCAGGAGTCGCTCATTCGCTACAACCAGATATTTCAGCAGCAGATTGAGGCTACCGGCCTGGTTTTGCCATACGGCGGATACATGCGCGCGCAGATGATCGCCGACCGCATTTTTCGCCGCCATGCGTTCGCACCGCCGCTTTACAAGGTGAAAGCATTCTTAAGCACGGTGACGATGGAACTGGGCGACTACATGTGGCTGACGCATCCGTTGGTGGCGGATTTTCAAACCGGTAAGCTGGGGCTGACAAGCGTCGTCTGTGAAGTGACCGGCAAACGTCCGAATTACGCGCAAGGCAACGTGGAGTTCGATCTGCTCGATACGCGTTTTATCAATCTGACGACGCCTTACTACATCGCGCCCTCGGCCTCTGGCGTTCCAAGCTGGCCGGACGCGAGCGCCGCGCAAAAGACACAGTATATGTTCGTTTCGAGCGCCGCGAATAATGGAACTTATGCCGATGGAGCGGCAGGGAACACAATCTTCTGAATTGCGCCATGGGTTCATTGGATCCCTGATTCATTGAACCGATGAAGAAATGGATCGATGAAACATGAGTCAATTAACATTCACCGCCATTCCGGGCTTCTTCGATCTGGCGGATTCCGCTATTGCGGGCAATCAACCGCTGACTGATGATTCGCTGCAGAAGATATCACACAACGCCAAGTTTGCTGCGGTGCGCTGTGAGGTCATTTTCATGGGATTTTACACCAACGGCAACACAGTGCCAGTGCCGGCGAGTCCGGTGGACGGCTATAGCTACTCGCGCGGGGAAGTTCAATTGCTGGGCATGATCTATTCCAGCCGCGCGCCGGCTGCAGGTTTTATTCCAGGACAAGCGGCTTCGCCGCCGCTTGAAAACAACAGCGCAGGGCAGGGAAATCTCATTGCCAGCCCGTATATTTACGATATCGACGACGCCACCGGGGAGGTAACTTACGAAAGTTATTGGACGACGAACGGCGCAATTACGGAGGGTACTTTAAAAGTTTACGCGGTCTGCCAGCGCAGCTCGCTGAACCAGAATAATTGATTCATTGGCTCACCGAGTCAATGAATCAATGAAAAATGAGGCAATGAAACAATGGCTGTGACTCGAACCATTCTTCCGCGCAAGGGCTTGATCCAATCGCAGCACGGTCTCACCGGCTACGAAGCCGATCAGGACGCCAACGCACTGCTGCTCGACGGCAACGTAGCGTTCATCAGCGACCTGATGTTCAACGACCTGGGCATGAACGGCGTGGTGGGTGGATTCACGCTTTCGACTTCGTCCTCACTCATACCGGGCTTGACGATTGGCGTGTTATATGCCCAGGGCCAGCGGTTCGCTCCCGCGACAGCGCCCGCGATTCCCGCCGCGCCTGCAAGCGCCACGAGCTATCTTTTCTACAACTCATTGAGCGGATTTTACTGGCAGGCTAGCCCCGCGAACGCAAACGCGGGCGACGCCATGATTGGGCAAGGTGTAACCAGCGCGACTTCCATGACATCTGTGACACAAGCGACAAAAGTATTTGGCTTGGTTGCGCTTGCGCCCAGCGGCGCGGGCAATTTTAGCGCGCAGCATTTTCTAGGAAGAAAGCCGGTTGGTCTTGCCATTCAGCTTACCTCAAATATTGCCGTCTGGCTGCAAACCCCAGCTTTTGATGCAATAAACCTGTACCTCAGCGCGTCCGCTGCCGGAACCGCCCTGGCCTTAATCTGGTGATTGAGTATCGCTGCAGCGGCGGCCTCTGGCCGCCGGATTTTAAATAATAAAGGCCGGCGGCCAGAGGCCGCCGCTACAGCGATCTTGCTTGCCTCTTGATTCTGGTCACCGTTTTTAAGGATTGGGATTTTTCAGACTATCCGACGTCAGGTGCAACACTTTGACTTCCCCGCGTCGTCCCAGCGGTCCCAAAGTGACACCGTTCAAGGTAAGCACGGTGCCTTCCGCATTGCCTGTTGTTACGTCAAAATAACTTTTCGCTGTCAGCGTGCGCACGTCATTTGGTTTCATGACCTGTTCGAGCGCCGTCTTTCCGTCTGCCTTTACCGATACCCAGGCCTGCTCGGTTGCCACCACTTGCAGCGTAAGACCATTTCCAGCGGCCGCGGCGGCCGGCGTATTGCTTTGGGACGTTTGCGCAGAAGCTAATCCCGCCATCGTGCCATTTGCCGCGGCGCTCTTGCTAGATGGAACAGGATTCACCGCGGCGCCATTGCTTGCGCTGGTGGCTGCTGGATTTGGCGCAGCGGATGAGCCATCTCCCTGTGGCGCAGCCAGCACCTGAGGCGGATGCACGCTAGGAGCATTGACTGCAGCCTTAGCAGAAGCGGATACAGCCTTCGAAATTGGAGGAGGATTGCCAAAGCCTAACGGAGCTTCGGAAGAATGATGAGCGTAGCGAAAAATTGCATAGCCTCCGGCGAGCAGTATAACGGCAATAATCCAGGGCAAAACCGGGGCACGATTCTTTTTGTTGGCCGAGTTGCCGGTGACGCCGAGCCGGGAGAAATCCTCGCCTCCTTGAGGCGGAGCCACAAGTTGATATTCGGCCATCACCTGCTCTTCATCCAATCCCAGATAGTTGGCGTAGGATCGAATGAAGCTGCGAATGAAAATCCCGCCGGGGAGTTTGGAAAACTCTTCCGCCTCCAGCAACTCAAGAAATCGGACGCTGATCTTGGTGGTGCTGGAAATCTCTTCGAGCGTAATTCCACGCATCTCGCGCTCGCGCCGCAAATTGTCGCCAAAACCGGCCATCCACGCGCCTCGTTTGGAAGGTTACTACATAAGGATATTGCCGGATCGGTTACGATGTCAAACACGTTGTTCTCATGAGCAGATTTCGAGCCAAACATGATCTGCCTTAATAATCAGTAAGATAGGCAGGTTGGCGGCGGTGTCACCACCACTGGCTTTTAAAATAAAACCAGAGACTGCCGCTACATAATGTTTCATCCCCAAATTAAGGGTTGATTCCTTCGAGGGCCAGCGCCATGGCCAGGAACTGCGACTTAGCTTGAGGCGACATGGGCTGGATGGCGTATCCGTCCTGCCGGTTCTGTCCGGTTTGTCCTGGTTGTTCACTTTGGCCCGCCTGTTCGTGCGCGGCATCGGCCAGAACGCTGCGCAAGCTGTTCACGTTGAGCAACCCGTGCGGAAACAGTTCGGCATAACGATTCAGCGTTTGTTGGGCTTTTGCTACCTGGCCTGTATCAAAATAAAAAGTTCCGAGAGCCGAATAGCTGCTTTCCCACTGCGGCATCAGGTCAAGCGCCTGCTCAAACTTGCGCTCCGCCTGCGCGTTGTCGCCCTCCATCACGGAAAGCACGCCCATCCCCCAAGCAATTCTTCCAGAATCGGGAACGCGAGATCTGCCTTCGGCGAGCGTTTGCTGCGCGGACGCGAGATTGCCGGAAAGAATCTCCGCCAACGCGAGCGAGAGATAGTAGCCGTCGTCATCGGGGCTATGCTCAATGGCCCGCTTCAGCGCCTGCTCCGCGTCGCTGAGACGGCCCATCCGCGCTTCCGTGTCGCCAAGCAGCGCCAAAGTGGAAGGGTCATCTTGACCTTGGGGTGAAATCTGCTGTAGCCATTCGAGCGCATGCGCGTAATCGCGCGTTTCGTAGTAGGCGTCGGCCAGGTCGTATTTCGCGTCGTCGGAGTTTGGGTCAGCGGCAAGCGCCATCTGAAAATACTGGATCGCATCCGGGTAAAGCTTATAGCGCGCCAGCAGAACGCCGGCGCCCGTCATCGTGCGGGCATCGCCACCGCTCACCTGGCGCAGATGCGCAAGCTCCCCCCCGGCGGCGGAAGTTTGGCCCAGCTTTAGGTATGTCTCCGCAAGCAGATAAATCAATCGAGGCTGGTCCGGATGCTGTTTAACACTCTCCTCTAACCCCTCGAGATCGACTTCAGCTTGCTGCTCTGGGGAGAGGCTGACCTTCTGCTGAACGGTTGCAAAAAAATCTTGGAACGGCATGGGCATCGATGCAGGATTCTTGGCCAGCGTCTGGAAGACCTTAAAATCTCTCTCCGCCGCTTCCGTCTGGTGAAGGCTGCGCTCCGCAACGGCAAGCTTATAGTAGGTTCTTGCTTTATTCGGATCGGCCTTCGCGCACCGATTAAGCAGGACAATGGCTTGGGCGAATTGTTTTGCTTCTATTTTCGCGCTGGCTAGCTCGTAGAGAGCGTCCCCGTAATCCGGCTTGGCCGCAAGAGCTTCTTCCAAATACTTCTGGCCCCCGGCAAAGTTCCCCTGCTTATCCGCGATGGAGCCCAGGTTGTATAGGCACTGGGGGTCTCCTGGGTTTTTTTCCAGGCCTTTCTTGAAATATTCCTGCGCCTGGGTGAACTGGCCCTGATGAAGGTAAAACAATCCCATGAACGCGTAGGACGACGCGGAAGGATCGAGTCGAATGAGCGCGCGGAATTGATTGAACGCATCCTCGATTTTCCCCGCTTGATAATAACTTTCCCCCAGCGCGGCGCGCAGATCAGGCTGCTTCGGCGCAAGCTTCACGCCTTGTTCGAGCAGCGGAATGGCGTCGGAATAATAAGCAAGTTTCATGCTCAATTTGGCTAGAAGATAAATAATGCCGGTGTTTTCGGGCGCCAGCTTGCGAGCTTTGAACAGCAACTGAAAGGCTTCGAGAGTCTTGTTTTCGCGCGAGTACGCCTCTGCTTCAAGGCCCAGCGCGTTGACAGAATCCGGCTTGATCGCAAGGGCCCGGGCCAGCGCGTGGTCCGCCTTGGAGTAATTGCCGGCGTTCAAATAAGCGCCGCCCAACTGGCGCAGCGTCGTAAAATCTCCAGGTTTCAGTGCGTTGGCCATTTCAAGCTCGTGAATGGCGATTTCGCGTTGCCCGCCGGAATCGAGCACGACGCCCAGCGAAAAGTGCAGGCGCGCGTCTTGCGGCGATTTTGCCGAAAGTGAGCGGGCGAGCGCAACCGCCTTGGAGATGCGGTGAAGCTCAAGATTAGCTTCGACCAGGGCTACCCCGGTGGTCGCGTCAGGCGGCTGCACGTGAAGAAGGTAGGGCAGTGCGTGTTGCGCGTCGTGGCGCAATAAAAGGAGGGCGCCAACGTTGTAATTTGCCGTGAGATCGGTAGGATGCGCGCGGAGCACAGCGCGGAACTCGCTCTCCGCGAGTTCGAGCTTTCCTTCGCCTTCGTAAAAACTGCCGAGATTGTCGTGTGTCTCCGCAGATTGCGGATCGACTTTGAGCGCATCACCGAAAGCTGCCAACGCCTGCGTCCGCTGCCCTTGCCGGGCCAGAATGATGCCAAGTAAATTCAGCCCTGTGATGTTATGTGGCGCAAGACGCAGCCCGTCCTTCACCGCTTCCAACGCTGCCGCCGTATCGCCGCGCGCAAACGACTCACGCGCTTGGGCAAACATCGCGGATGCAGCCGGGTGGCCCTTGCCTGCGTCTTGGGGCATGGCCTGACGCGCGCTCAGCAGGCATTCGGCCAGCAGAACCGCCGCCGCGAGAGATGCCAGTCGCCGTGTTTTAATTCTGATGAACATGCCTCAGGCTGCGCTCTACTGTAGCGGTGACATCGCCGCCGGCTTTTACAGGGTAAAGACTGGCGACCGTAATTGTGGCTGCCGCAGCTCACTTGTTTATTTTTTTACGCAGACGCTCATAAATCTCAAACTCAGACGCGGCGTCCTGTTTCGCGCCGCTGCGCTCATCGTCTTCGGCCAGGCGGTAGTGCCCGGCGGCGAGGTCAGGATTCAGGCGAACGGCCGCCCGGTATTGCTCAATCGCGCGTGTAGTCAATTTTTCTTCGTCGTACACCATGCCAAGCTGAAGATGCGCCGCCGTCAGCGATGAGTCGAGCGATATGGCCTTCTCGAGCTCTGTTTGGGCCTCAGCCAGCGGCGCGCTATCGTGATCCATGCGAAAGCTTTTCCATAAATTCAAAGCGTAGGCATAGTGTCCTACCGCGACTTGAGGATGCCCGGCGGCAAAGTTCTTCACAAGCTGGGTCGCCTCAAGGTTCGGATGGGACGTGAGCTGCATCGCCTCGGACAATAGTAAATAGATGGAGGGATCGTCCGGAGCAAAATGCGCGGCGGCGCACAAAGCCGCGACAGCTGCCGGATATTGGCCTTGTCCGTAGAGCGCAACGCCAAGACCCGTCTGCAGACGCGCCGAATGCGGAAAGCGATTTACCGCTTGATGGTAGAGCGGCGCGGCGCGCGCGTAATCCCGTTGCGCGAGCAGCGCTGCCCCTGAAGTTTCAAACCCCTCTTCACTGGAATTCGCCATTGCATCCGGTGTTTCTTTGGACAACGTGGTTTCGGCAGGCGCCAGGTACTGGCCGATCATCCGGTTTTCCTCTGTCAAAGCCTGGTCGCTGTAGCCCCCGCCCGCCGACGGATCTTTCAGTTTGCCCGGCTTAAACTCAGGTCCTTGATAAAAGCTTATCGCGCCAAGCCCACCGTGGGGTTCCGTTTGCGGCGCGGGTTTCAAGACGAAAGTCAGTCGCGCCGAAGTTACGCTGGCGGCATTTATATTTGTCTTTATGGCGCTTGAATACCCAGCGCGTTCCACTTCCAATCCATAAGGGCCGCCCTTGGCCAGCGGCAGCCGAAACAACCCATGGTCATTGGTGAGCGTGGATGCGAGAGCCTTCCCACTTCCGTCTTTGAGAGTGATTTTTGCCCCTTCAATCGTTACCCCGGCGGCGTTCCTAACCTCGCCTTCAATCGATCTGCCCCGCGATTGTGCGGAAAGCATCGCGGACACAAATAGCAGTATTCCTGCTGCGGCGCCGGCGATTCGGAGCAGCCTTGCCGCTGGAAAAGCAAGCGGAATATTTGGAAGAGACTCTCGCATAATTTTGGAATGGCAGCGCGAAAAGCAGTGGCTTTATTTAAGCTGCAACACGTTTTCTATTGCCCGAGCGCCTGCAAATATTTCTCGGCCAGCGGATGACCTGGAACTTCTTTCAAAAGTTCACGTAACACAGCGGCAGCCCCGGCGCGATTTCCCAATTTAATTTGCACGCGCGCCAGGTTCAAATACGCCTGGTCAAATTTCGGCGCGCGATCAATGCACTCGTTAAACGCCGCAATCGCCCGCGTGGGCTGATTGGTGAGCGCATAGAGCACGCCTAGATTGTCGAGCGCCTCGGCATAATCCGGTTGCAGTTGAATTGCCTTTTCCAAATACTTCTTTGCTTCGATGTTTCTGCCCGCCGACGCAAAGACCATGCCTAGCTTATAGTTTAACTCCGGATTATCTGGCTGGCTTTTCAATGCGCTTTCGAGGAGTTGCTCAGCCTGGGTGAATTGCCCCTGTGAACGCCTAAGATCGGCAAGATTGCCGAGCGCGAGCACATTGCCGGGATCCGATTGAAGCACGCGCGTGAGATACGCGGCGGCATCTGCAGCGCGGCCCGCGCGCGCGGCGATCACTCCCAGATTGTTCAGCGCCATCAGGTCGCCCGGCTTCAGTTGAGCGGCCTTGAGCAGTTGTTCCCGCGCCTGACCCCACTTTTGCTGCTGCATGTAGAGTGTGCCTAAATCGTAATAGGCGTCGGCTGATTGCGGCTCATTCTGAATGGCGCGCCTGAAAGCGGCTTCTGCAGCTTCAGGATAGCCATGCTGCGCAAAGGTCACGCCGTAAGTAAAATAATTTCTGATAAAACTGCCGCCATAATAATCGCCGCGAAACGGCAAAGCCAGTTGCTGGCGAGCGCGCCTGGTTTTGGGAATTTTTCCTGCATCGTTCAAGGCCCGGCTGGCATCGAGCGGCCCATGATAAATCTTCACCATCATTCCCTCTGGATCAAGAAGGAATGAAATTGGAAAGGTCAAATCGCGGCGGCGGTCGAAGCTGTAGCGGTAGAGCAGATTGTATATGGAAAGAGTTTCTTCAGCGGCCATCAGCACCGGAAAACGCAGCCCTCCTTGCTTCGCCAGCGCGGCAACACGGGCCGCATTTGGAAGAAGATCAACATTCACCGCGAGCACCGCAATGCCGCGATGCTGCGCGAGATTGTCCTGAAGCAAGCGCAAATCGCGCGCAGAAGAGGGCGATGCGAGAGACCAGAATTGCAGCATGACGCACTGGCCGCGGTAATCGCTCAGACGATGTAAACTGCCAGAAAAATCGGGGAGCGAAAATTCCGGCGGGTTGATGGGCGCAATCAGCCAGGTTTCAAATGCACGCGGCAACTCCTCACGATAGCCGAGCCCTTGTGCGGGATTTTCGCGCTTCAGATGATCCGATGGAGACGAGACCGTCGCGTTCTCCAATTTCGCCGCTGGCCCGCTCGTGTATGGAACTGCTTTGAATCGCCCATCGCCCTCTTCAATCTCAATCCGATGATCCACGGGAACGTTCTCGAACTCTTCCGACAATCCATTCGGCCAGCGCAGGGTAACGTGAACCGGCTCGCTCGATGGTCCCACGCCAAAAAAAACTTCCTTCGCGTGTTGCGCGAGAAAGCCCGAGCCCGCCTGGAGAAACTTTGTTTGCTGAATGTTCGCCGCGCGCACGGTGATGGCTGTTCCAATAGCGTCCCTGTTGCTATTGTGTCCTTTCAGTTTGAAGGAAAGCGAATGGCCCAAGCCCGGCATGACATTATGGAAAATGCGCACTTGCGGCGCAGTGCGATTTTTCAAAATGATTTCGAGCCGCCCGTCGTGATCGATATCGGCCAGCGCGAACGACCGGCTATCGTCGATCAAATCAAGCCCCGCCGCTCCAGACATCTCTGAAAACGTGCCGTCGTGGTTGTTCGCATAGAGCACGTTGCGCTCGTAGCCGCTCCAGGTTCCATCGGACCGAATCAACTCATTGATAGCGTTCCAACCCTGTTGGTAGCTATCGGTTGGAATGTTGCCAAGCGGAGAGCGCGCCACCACTTGCCGCCAGAAAAAGCTTGAAAGCTCGGTGGTGTTGGGTCCGCTGATCATTCCATTGGCAATGTAAATGTCCGGAAAGCCGTCCTGATCGAAATCCCATGCGTCGCTCGACCATGCCCACCGGCCCATGCCAGAGCCGGACGCGGCTGTTGCGTTCTGAAATTTGCCCGTATTGTGAAACAATGAGTTACCCATCGCGTGCTTCCGGTAAAGGCTCCGCGCGTCTTCGGGCGCGTTAGGCATGAACTGATTGAGATGAGTGAGACGCAGGCCCGCCGCTGTCCACATATCGGCCACGTAAAGGTCCTGCTTGCCATCGTTGTCGTAGTCGAGCCAGCAGACGCTCATGCCCGCGCCAGTATCGAGCACGCCTGCTTCTTCCGCGACATCGGTGAACGTGCCATCGCCGTTGTTGTGATAGAGATTTTTTTTGCCGAAGTCGTTGGCCACGTAGAGATCGGACCAGCCGTCGTCATCGTAGTCGCACCATCCGCAGGCAAAGCTGAAGCGATTGTTGTTGCGGTCGAGATGCGTTTGCCGCGTGACATCGGCAAACGTGCCGTCGCGGTTGTTGCGGAAGAGAAAATTGGGCGGACCGTTTTCGGCGTCATCATAAGGCACGGGATACTTGTAGCGGTCGGGTCCCTGATAATAAGAATAAAGGCAAAAGTAGATGTCGGGCCATCCGTCGCGGTCATAATCCGCCAGCGCCGCTCCGGTGAACGTGCCCTGCGCTTTCTGAGCAAAGTGGAATGCGTCCTGTTTCAAATGGAACGTTCCATCGCCTTGATTTAAGAAAAGCAGCGGCCCTGTGCCGCGCACGACGATCAGGTCCTGATGGCCGTCGTTATCAACGTCGGCAAAGAGCGCCGAAGGGCTGCTATCGATCACGCCCACGCCCGCGCGGTCTGTAACGTCTTCAAATGTTCCGTCGCCGCGATTGCGATAAAGGCGGTTGGGAAGGCCGGAGGGCTGGCAGATGTAAAAGTCATCCCAGCCGTCGTTATCGATGTCACCCGCTGCCACGCCGAAGTTGCCGTAGATGTCGATGCCGCAGGCGCCGTCGAGGACCGTCCGCCAGTAGTCCGTGCCTCGCGCAAGCTGCTCGCGGAAGGAAGCATTTTCTCCGAACGTCTTCTTCGTGATCTCCTCAAACAGCGGCGCAAGGCTGCGGCTGCAAGTTTCATTCAGTAGCCGCCATTCGATGACTTTCGCGGTCCCGGTGGCGCTTTGCGTCCATACTAAATCCATCCAGCCAACGCGCTGCTGGCGATGATAGCCAGCGGCCGTATCTACGAGGTCATAGCGGATATGCGTCTTGGTGACACCGGCGGCCTGATCAATCGCCGTAATCTTAAACTCGGCCCATAGAAATTGAGCGTCCCGGAAGTGAGTCGAAAGCGCGTTCAGGAAGTCTGAGCTGCTTAGCACGAGCGCAGGGTTGAAGGCCAGATCCCAAATCTGTAGAGCTGCGTCGCGCCGCCGGATCGTCCGCTGAGCGGGCGTCAGCGCGCAACCTTTGAACTGCGCCGCGAAGGAATTTGCAAAAACATTCCAATCCGGCTTGGGCGACATGAGGGCTTTCCGCCACGTGAGTAAAATACGATTGAGATCAGCGGCGGCAACTTCCGAAGGGAAAATATCCTTTGCAGGATCAACCTTCTCTAAGATGTTTTGCAAGGGGGATGGCGAACGATAATGAGGTTTGAAGAGGACTTCCGTGGTCTGCGGCTCAATGCTCTGTGAAAAGTGAGTTGAGGAAGGCGAATCTGCGATCAGCTTATGATGAGGAGCCGCCTGCGCGAAGGCCTCCCCCGGCTGAGAAAGGATGGGCAACGCGCCGCACCATGCCAGAAACTGGCGGCGCGAGAAATGGATGGTTTTCATTGCTCGATAAGCGACTTTATACAGAGCGTCATAAGTCAGCGACGGTCATTGGCTGTAGCGGCGGGCAAAGCCTACAAGGGGCCGCCGGATTTTAATAGTAAAGACCGGCAGCCGGAGGCCGCCGCTACAGAATCAGGCGCCGCCGACTTATGGCGTTACGTATAGCTTCGCCTCAAGGCGCGCTTTCACCGCCGGCCACTCCGAATCGATAATGCTGAAGTAGATGCTATGCCTGAGCCGCCCGCCGGGCATGATCATGTGGTTGCGAAAGATTCCCTCTTCCTTGGCGCCAAGGCGCAGAATGGCCTGGCGCGAGCGGTCATTGAGCGAATCCGTTTTGAGGCAGACGCGCACGCAGCCCCATGTTTCAAAGGCATAGCGGAGCATCAGGTATTTGGCCTCGGTGTTGACGAACGTGCGCTGCCATTGGGGGTCAATGAAGGTGCCCCCGATTTCGAGGCCGCGATTTCTCACGTCGATATCCATGAAGCGCGTAGAGCCAGCGATGCGGCCCGAGTTCCGCTCGATCGTGACGAAGCCTACTTCTGTGCCCGCAGCTTGGCGGTCGAGGATGTTTAGAACGTAGCTCCGCATCTCATCGCGCGTTTGGACCACCTCGGTCCGGTATCGCCAAAGGCCGGGATCTAGTCCAAATTCCGCTAGCGCGTCCACATGATCCAGCGTGAGCGGCTCCAGGCGCACGCGGGGGCCTTCAAAGGTCATGGGTTGAATGATCATCATCTCTCCAGAATATTGCCAGAATATTGTATGTTACACCAGGCGGAAGGGGACCTGCGGCTAGCGTTCTTGCCATTGGCATTCTGCGGATGGTGGATTAGGATAGGGAAGAGGGAGCGTGCGCGCGAGGACCGCAAATGGAGGTTCGGATGCGACTGAAATGGATCATGTGTGCGCTGCTTCTGGCGGCGCTGAGCGGGGCGCAGGCGATCCTTGCCGCGCAGCCCAAAAGCCGGAAGCCTTTGTCCGAAACTCAGTTGATGGGTCTCGTGGCGGGCAGCGTATCGAGCTCCAGGATCGGCGACCTAGTGCGGGAGCGCGGCATATCTTTCCAGCCCACCGAAAAATACTTGCAGGACTTAAAGCGGGCGGGAGCCTCGCCTTCGCTGATCGCTCTGCTGCGCAAAACAAAACGGTCAGCTTTTGACGCGCCCACGCCCGGCGCGCTCGATGCAGCCGGAAGTGAAACCCGGGTTCTCGATCACCTGGTCAGCGGCTCAAAACTGATGAACAAGGGGCATTATTCACAGGCGGAAGATGAATACCGGGCGGCAATGAAATTCGATCCGGCAAATTCTTCGCTTCACTTCGATCTCGCTTACACTCTGGCCCAGCAAAAGAAGTACGCCGAGGCGGCTGCCGAGTATCGCGTGGCGACGCAGGCGGACCCGGATAATCCCTTCGCGCGCAGCGATCTTGGCGCCATGCTGCGTTTGAGCGGCGATATCGACGGCGCAATCGCGGCGGACCGCCAAGCCTTGGCTATCGAACCCAATATGGAGCCAACCCATTACAACCTCGGTCTCGCGCTCCTCACTAAAGGAGACCTGGAGGATTCCGCGCGCGAGTTCCGCGCCGCGCTTCAGCTTGAGCCGCGCGATGCGAGGGCGCACAACAATCTTGGAGTCGCGTTGCAGCAAAGCGGCCACTTAGACGACGCCATTGCGCAATACCGTCAAGCCATCGATCTAGGCCCGGATTCCTGGATGGCGCGCGAAAACCTCGGCGGCGCGCTTTCAAAAAAAGGGGATATTCCAGGCGCGGAGGCCGAGTTTCGCAATGCGCTGCGCATGAAGCCGGATTCCGTGCCGGGTCATGAGGGCCTGGGGGTTGTGTACGAGCAAGCTCACGATTACCATGCAGCCCTTCGCCAATACAATGAAGCTTTGAAGCTTTCGCCTGCGAACGCAGAGATACAATCCCGCATCAGCCGGGTGCAGCGGTACCTGGCGTCTAACCCTGTCAGCGATGTGCAATAAATGACGGTCATTGGCTGTAGCGGCGGCCTCTGGCCGCCGGTCTTTACTATTAAAAACCGGCAGCCAGAGGCTGCCCCTGCGGCAACTGGCGCCGCTATAATACGTAATATGAATATCGGATTGCTCCGGCAGAAATACCGCAACGCACTCCGGTCGGAAATCGCGGGCAACGCCCCTCACCCGGCTCGCTCCACTCGCCACCCTCTCCCGCAGGGAGAGGGTAAAAGGCCAGGATTCGCACCCTCTCCTGGCGGGAGAGGGTGCCCGACGAAGGAGGGCGGGTGAGAGGGAGCGTCCCGAGAAACTTGGTGCCGGAATAAACTCGATCATCATGATACGTAATTCGGTGGAGCACGGAGGAAACCCATTGGCCGAGCACAGCTATAAGTCCTATCTGACGGATCTGAAGGAGGCTCTGGATCAGCTTCCGCTTGACCAGGCGGAGCGCGCGGCGGATATTCTATTCCGCGCCTACGAGGCGAACCGCACCGTCTTCCTTTTCGGCAACGGCGGCAGCGCCGCGCTTGCCTCGCACATGGCCACTGACCTTGGCAAAGGAACGCATCAGCCCGGCCCTTCCTGGATGGATTCGGTGAAGCGCCTCAAGGCGCTCTCGGTGACGGACAACGTCCCTCTGCTCACCGCCTGGGGCAACGACACAGCTTATGAAGGCGTCTTTGCCAGCCAGATGGAGAACTTTATCGAGGCCGGCGATGTGGCGTTTGCCATCAGCGGCAGTGGCAACTCGCCCAACGTGCTGCGCGCGCTCGAGCTTGCCCGCCGCAAAGGCGCCGTGACGGTGGGACTCGGTGGATTTGCGGGAGGCAAGATGAAGGCGCTGCTCGATTGCCCTGTGATTGTGCCCTCAAACAACATGCAGCGGATTGAAGACGCGCACGTGATATTATCCCACATGATTTTCCTTGATCTGAAGGGCCGCATCGAGTCATGCGCAGCCAAAGCGATGTCCCAGGGATAAACGAAACGTGAGTGGGAATTCAATTATCACAGCAATCCCAGCAGCTCCGCAGGGGCGCCCTGCGGCCGGACGCGATTCTATACAGAGCGTCATAAGTCAGCGACGGTCATTGGCTGTAGCGGCGGCCTCTGGCCGCCGGATTTTAAGTGTAAAGACCGGCGGCCAGAGGCCGCCGCGACAGAATCAGGCGCCGCCGACTTATGGCGTTACGTATAGCGCGCCGGCGTCTCAACTTCGGATGCCCGCCGAATGGGAGCGCCACGAAGCCACCTGGATCGCGTGGCCGCGCAACACGTCTGACTGGCCGGGGAAGTTTGCTCCCATCCCCTGGGGGTACGCGGAGATTGCCCGCAAGATCGTCCCCGGTGAAATGCTGCGCATCCTGGTGAATACAGCGCGCGATGAGGCTCGCGCCAGGCGCGTGCTCGAGCGCGCGGGCGTCGATCTTGCGCGCGTGGAATTTTTCCGCGTCCCTACGAATCGCGGATGGACGCGCGACTGCGGCCCGATTTTTGCGCGGCGGTTGCTGCCGAGTAAAACTAACGAGTCGAATGTGGATGGCGAGCATAGTAAGCCTAATGGAACCGATGGAATCGATGGAACCGGTAGGCCGGCTCGCGCGGCGGCAGAGAATGTGATTGTGGATTTCGCCTTTAACGCTTGGGCGAAATATTCTGATTGGCAGCTTGATAACGCAGTGCCCGGCCAGGTTGCCGGGGCGCTAGGCTGCCCGATTCTTGCGGCGGAGGCGCGCGGCGCAGAATTCGTTCTTGAAGGCGGCGCCGTTGACGTGAATGGCGCGGGCGCGGCGCTCGTCACGGAAGAATGCCTGCTCGATGCTTCCGTCCAGCCGCGCAACCCGCGCCTCGACCGGCTGGATGTGGAGGAGGCGCTGGGCCGCTATTTGGGCGCCACGCAGGTGATCTGGCTGGGGCAAGGCATCGCAGGGGATGACACGCACGGCCATATCGACGACGTATGCCGTTTCGTAGGGCCGCGCACGGTTGTTCTTTGCCAGGAGGATGACCCGAACGACGCCAATTACGCGCCCCTCCATCAAAACCGCGAACGGCTTGAGGACGCGCGGCTGGCAAACGGAACGAAGCTGGAGGTGGTTTCTCTTCCCATGCCCTCGCCGCTCTACTTTGACGGCCAGCGGCTGCCGGCGAGTTACGCCAATTTCTACATCGCAAACGCGGGGGTTATCGTGCCCACGTTTAACGACCCGAAAGACCGGGTCGCGCTCGGCATTCTTGCGGACCTTTTTCAGGACCGGGCGGTGGCGGGCATCCACGCCACGGACCTCGTCTGGGGATTCGGCACGCTGCATTGCCTTACCCAGCAGCAGCCGGCAAACCCGGCGGAACGGGAAGGGAAGGGCTGACATGCGGCTTGCAAGACTGAGTCTTTGGGATGGGCAAAAAAGCGTCTCTTTTTTCCCGTATGTCTCAAAAATCTCAGAGCGGCGTGTTAGGCTGTTGTGGTGCGCAGGGTTTGTCTTACAATCCTGCGGCTGATGTTGTAGCGGCGGGCAAAGCCTATAAGGGGCCGCCGGTTTTTACTAATTAAAGACCGGCGGCCAGAGGCCGCCGCTACAGCGGCTTGCCAAGATGGGACCGTCGGCAAGCCGCAGAGTCTTAAAAGCAAAATTCTGCGCTACACAGTTTCAAATGAGCCATCTGGATCAAAACAAGATGCTTGATATCATAAGATTAAGGCAAGCTCGAAGCGCGTTGAGCCTTCCCAATGGGAGTCTGTGTGAAAACTCACGTTGCGTGTCATTCTGAGGAGCCGAAGGCGACGAAGAATCTCGTAAGTGTCCTAATTTCAAAGCGAGATTCCTCGCTTCGCTCGGAATGACACCGTTGGTGAGCAGTTTTCACGATTCCAATGGAAGCGATTTTGCTGAAAACGATTTACCGATATAACATCATGTTTATAATGTAATTATATGAAAGCTATGATTTTTGATCAAAAAGTTGGAAAAATAAAAACATAAAAAAGGATTGTTTTTGTTTTTCTAATATTTCTGTAATGTATTGAAGGCAAATGAACATTAAAAATACGAACCGGCGCGAACCGGACTGAAAATAGCCTGAAAAAGCGTTACATCATCATGAATAAAAAGACGATATCGGAATTTTCGCATACGAAGCGAATAAGGTGCCTGGAATCAATAACCTCTCCGCTTTGATTGCAAAAAGTACGTCAAAATCGTTCTTTTACGGTGGTTGTAGCGGCGGCCCCTTAGCGGTTTGTTGAAAACTCGTTCGCGCTGTCATTCTGAGCGCAGCGAAGAATCTGCTTCTGCGTGAAATCAATAACTTCCGAGATTCTTCGTCGCCTTCGGCTCCTCAGAATGACACATTTACGGAGTTTTTCAACACCTGTTAGAAGCTTTGCCCGCCGCTACAAAACGAAGATTAGAAAATAGCCGGACGAACCTCACGAGATCAACTATGCACATTACCCTCAAAAATAGCGCGGCAAGGCTGGCCACGGCGGTAGCCGGAGTCATCATCTTTATCCTGCTTTTCATCTGGGTGGGGAGAGCCTACTTGGCGGGAGTTATCGCAGAAAGGCCGGATCTGAAAAACTATCAGACGGCGATGGGCCTTGATCCGGGCGACGCGGCATACCCGCTGAGCGCGGGCCGCGCCTACCAATACACTGTTCAGAACGCGAATCCAGACTTGGCGATTAAGGAACTTACCCGTTCCATCCAGCTCAACGCCTATGACGCGCAGGCATGGCTTGACCTCGGCACCGCTGCGGAATTCCAGGGGGACAATGCGAAAGCGGAGGTGTGTATGCGCCGCGCAGACACGCTGGCCCCGCGCATCCCCGGTTTTCAGTGGGCGATTGGGAATTTCTTTCTATTTCACAACAACGTGCAGGAATCCTTCAAGCACTTCAGAATGGTTCTTGACGGGTTTACCGGATACGAAGAGGCGATTTATAACACGGCATGGAAAGCTTCAGGGAATGGCCCGCTGATTCTCGCCAGCTTGATTCCGAACAGCCCCGGGCCGGAAATCGACTACCTCAACTATCTGCTTTCGACTCGCCGCCTGAGCGAAACGGGCGCCGTTTGGGACCGTCTTGCGGCAAGCCCCGATAAGTTTCCCGCGTCGGACATGGCGTTTTATATGGACGTTCTGATCGGCGCGCATCAGGCGGACCATGCGTGGAAAGTCTGGACCACGCTGCGGGAAAAGGGATTGATCCCCCCGACATATCTTGAGACCCCGCAGAACCTGGTTGAAAACGGGAATTTTGAAAACGCGCTGCTCGGCTACGGCTTTGGCTGGCGCGTCGCCGCCGTGAGCGGGGTTTATGTTGATCTGGATGATAGCGCCTATCATTCGGCTGCTAAATCGCTGCTCATCCAATTCCCGGGCAATCAGAATCTGGAGTATCACAATGTTTATCAATTTGTTCCCGTGCGGCCCAGCAGCCGCTATCACTTGTCGGTCTTTATGAAGACCGACAATATCACCACGGATAGCGGCCCCCGGATTGAAGTGAAGGACGCCTATAACCCAGCCTTGCTCGACAAGTATTCCGATCAATTGACCGGCACCAGCCCGACGTGGACTCCGCTCAGCATTGATTTTGAAACCGGCCCAAAAACGAGTCTCGTCGTAGTGGATATTGCGCGGCCAGTCAGCCAGGAATTCCTCAACCAGATTGCCGGCAAGGTTTGGGTGGACGATGTTACCCTCACGCCCTCGAATCATTCGGAATAGAGGTTTGACAAACCGGCGAGAAGGGAGACGCGAATTGTAGCGGCGGCCTCTGGCCGCCGGGTTTTAATAGTTAAAGACCGGCGGCCAGAGGCCGCCGCTACAGAATCAGGCGCCGCCGACTTATGGCGTCACGTATAGAAGCTGCTGTTAGTACCTGTCATGCTGAGCGAAGCGAAGCATCCGCAGGTGTCGCAATGAAAAAAGCAGATGCTTCGCTTCGCTCAGCATGACAGGCCAGTTGTTGCGGCCAAAGGCCACGCTGCTCTCCACGGCCAGAGGCAGTTCGCGCCTTCTCAAAAACTTGATAAACGATTCATGCTGAAATCCATCAAACGCACGCTGCTCGGCGGGCTGAAGGGAGCGCGGGTCTTTGAGTTGCTCGCCTCAAGTGAGTGGCGCCGCAGCCGTCTTCTGATCTTGTGCTACCACGGCGTTTCGCTCGCGGATGAGCACGAATGGGATAGCGCGCTCTATATCAGCCCAACTTTGTTTGAACGCCGGATGGCCATACTCAAGGCCGGAGGTTATTCCGTTCTACCGCTGGGCGAGGCGGTCGAGCGGCTGCGGGACGGCAGCCTTCCCAGCCGGAGCGTGGCCATCACGTTCGATGACGGCGTGTGGGACTTCTACCCGCAGGCTTATCCTATCCTCAAGAAGCATGGCTTTCCCGCTACGGTCTATCTGACGACGTACTACTGCAACTACAACCGGCCCGTGTTCAACGTGTTTTGCGCTTATCTTCTTTGGAAAGCGCGGGGCAAAGTGGTGGAAGCCAATCCATCACTGGGTCTCGATCAAAGGGCCGACCTCCGCATTCCTGAAGCGCGCGAGAAGGCACGGGCGGGGATCGTCGAATTTGCCCATCGCAAGGGCCTTTCCGGTGAAGCAAAGGACGAATTGGCCCGCGAACTGGCTCAGTATCTGGGCCTGCCTTACGACGAGTTTCTGCGGAAGAGAATTCTCCACATCCTGCGGCCAGACGAGGTTTCGGAGCTGGCCTCTGACGGAATCGACTTCGAGCTGCACACGCACCGCCACCGGGTGCCGTTGCAGCAGGACCTCTTTGAGCGGGAAATTCAAGACAACCGGATGTGGATTCAAAAAATGACTGGCAGAAATCCCTCCCATTTTTGTTATCCGAGCGGCGAATCACACAGCGAATTCTTTCCCTGGCTTCGCCAGCTTGGAGTGGTTTCGGCCACATCGTGCATCCCTGGATTCGCCACAACGCAGTCTGATTCGCTCCTGCTGCCGCGCCTGGTTGACGTCACCAGCCTGGGCGATGTGGAATTTGAGGGCTGGCTCGCCGGCGTTAGTTCTTTCCTCCCTCGAAGAAGCCGCGCCCGCCAACTGGACGAATAGGGTTTCTACCTTCGCTTGTCATCCTGAGCCCTTCGGCTTCGCTCAGGGTAAATTCCGCGAAGAATCCCGGCATTTGGCTCAGGGTAAACTCCGCGAAGCATTTTGGCATTTTTGTTTTCAACCGACTGCGGAGATTCTTCCTTCGCTACGCTCAGGACCGCCTTCGGCTCCTCAGAATGACAAGCGAAGGGCTTGTCGCCTTCTCCCCGCTTGGGGGAGAGGGCGCCCGACGCAGGAGGGCGGGTGAGGGGCCGGCCGTTCAATAGCCTCCAAAATCCCTCGAAAATTTATGGACCTTTTTCTATCGTGCAAACGTATTCATACTCGTGGCCGCAAGGATCGCGTGCTCACGAATCGGGTGTTTGTTCGTCAGATTGAAGATAGATCGCAAGGCTTGATTCAGGCAGAGGGTAGTGAATGGGATCGCTCGTTCAAGATGTAAAGTTTGGCCTGCGGATGCTGGCAAAGAACCCCGGTTTCACGGCCGTGGCGATGATCACACTGGCGGTGGGCATCGGAGCCAATACGGCTATTTTCAGTATGGTGAATGCCATTCTTCTTCAGCCGCTGCCTTACCCAAATCCCCAGAGCCTCGTGCTGCTGCGCGTCACCGAACCCAGCGGCCCGGGGAATCTCTACCCTGTTAGCGGCCCGGACTTCATCGATTGGGTCAAGCAAAACAAGGCGTTTGAAAGCATGGCGGCAGGCACGGGGGCTGGAGCAACGCTCACGGGGCTTGCCGGGAACGCCCAGCCGATGCAGCTCCAAGGTTTTGAGGTCTCACCGCAAGTATTTTCATTGCTCGGCGTCAAGCCGCTGATTGGCAGAACGTTTCGTCAAGATGAAACGCAGACAGGCCGGGATCAGGTTGTGGTTTTGAGCTATGGCCTCTGGCAGCAGGCTTTCGGCGGCAAACGGTCGATTGTCGGCAAGACGATCACTCTCAATGGCAAAGCCTATGATGTGGCCGGCGTCATGCCGCGCGCGCTCGAGTTCCCTCAATTTTATGGGACCAAACCGGAATTCTGGATGCCCTTGAACTTTCAACAGCCCTCCTATAGAAAGTACCGGGGAAACCATTGGTTGTGGGTGATGGCGCGCATGAAGAGCGGCATCGCCATCGCCAGCGCGCAAGCGGATATGGCGTCTGTTTCGCGGAACTTGGGCCGCCAGTATCCGCACGACGATACGGGCGTGAATGCCAAGGTGCTGAAATTGCACGATCAGCTTATTAAAACTGTCAGACCGGCGCTGCTGGTGCTTTTCGCTGCCGTTGGTTTTCTATTGCTCATCGCCTGCGCCAATATTGCCAATCTCCTGCTCGCCAAGGCCATCGTGCGGCGCCGGGAAATTGCCATCCGCCTCGCGGTAGGTTCTGGAAGGGGCCGGCTCGTCCGCCAATTGCTTACGGAAAGCGTTTTGTTATTCCTGCTCGGCGGCGTGGCTGGGCTTATCGTCGGGTGGGCTGCGTTGCGCGTCCTGCTTTACGCCGCTCCCGCGGGCTACGTTCCCGGCATGATGCACGTGCGCCTGGGCGGATGGGTTTTCGCCTTCACTTTCCTGGTCGCATTTCTGACCGGCATTTTCGCGGGTCTTGTCCCGGCCATTCAAACCTCGAAGCCAGACCTTCATAACGCTCTAAAAGAGGGAGGAAGGGCGTTGAGTGTCGCGCACCGGCGCTCGCGCGGAGTGCTGACCGCGGCTGAAATAGCCCTGGCGATGGTGATGCTCATCGGGGCTGGTCTCGCCATCAAGAGTCTCGTGCGTCTGCTCGGCGTTCAGCCGGGGTTCGATCCGCACAACGTGCTGAAGGCGCGGATTGCTTTGCCTAATGTGCGGTATCCAAAAGACCCCCAAATAACGGCTTTTTATCAGCAACTTTTGGATCGCGTCCGCGCGCTTCCAGGGGTTGTGTCTGCATCGGTGGCCGCTCAGTTGCCGCTTCAGGGGGGCAGCAACGGAGTTGTCTATATCGAAGGACAGCCCTTGCCCAAAGATATGTGGTCGAGCCCCCTGGTGGAGTGGTGCACGGTGATGCCGGACTACTTCCGCACGCTCCGCATTCCGCTGCTCAGAGGCCGGGATTTTTCGGCTCAGGATGGGCCAAAGTCGTCCGAAGTTGCGATTATTAACCAAACCATGGCGCGCCGTTTCTGGCCGAATCAGAACGCTGTAGGCAAGCGGTTTGCCCACGATTATCAAAAACCGAAATGGATCACTGTGGTTGGCGTGGTGGGCGACGTGCGCGAGTATGGGCTGAGCGACCCGGTTGTTCCCGAAGCCTATTTTCCGGAGTCGCAAGGCGCTGACTCGTACCTGAATCTTGTTGTCAGGACCGCCATCCCGCCCCTTAGTGAAGCCCCTGCCCTGAGGGGCGCTGTTCACAGCCTCGACAGCGAACTCGCGGTTTTCAAGGTGGAAACGCTGGACCAAATCGTGTCTCAGTCTTCCGAGCAGCAACAATTTATGGCGCTGCTCCTCGGCTTGTTTGCCGCCGCGGCGCTGGTGCTGGCTGCGGTGGGTATTTACGGTGTAATTTCGTATTCGGTTGCTCAGCGAACGCACGAAATTGGCATCCGCATCGCGCTGGGCGCGCAGCGCCGGGATGTTTTGCGACAGGTTTTGGGTGAAGGCGCCAAGCTTGCGTTCGCTGGCGCGGGCGCGGGGCTGATTGCGGCATTCGGGCTGACCCGGCTGATGACAAGTTTGCTTTATGGCGTAAAGCCGGTGGACCTGCCCACGTTCATTATCGTCCCATTGGTGCTGATTGGAGTGGCGCTGCTGGCATGTTACATCCCCGGGCGCAGAGCGGCAAAGGTCGATCCGATAGTCGCGCTGCGAGATGAATGACAATTTATCAAAGGAGGAAACGATGCAATCTAATGGCAACTGTCTGGTTCGAATGGAAGGAGTGAAGAAGGTGTTTTACACCGACGAAGTGGAGACACACGCCCTTTCCGAAATTCACCTCGAAATTAACAAGGGAGAGTATGTCTCCATTGCCGGCCCCTCAGGGTGCGGCAAATCGACGCTGCTCTCGATTATCGGCCTGCTCGATACACCGAGCGACGGCAAGTATTGGCTGAATAGCACAGCGGTTGAAGACTTAGGTCTCGGGGACCGCTCGCGCATCCGCAACCGCGAGGTGGGGTTTATCTTCCAAAGCTTTAACCTGATTGGCGACCTGACCGTGTTTGAAAATGTCGAGCTACCCCTCACCTATCGCGGAATGCCTGCAAGCGAACGCAAGCAGCGCGTGAAGGAGGCTCTCGAGCGGGTGAACATGGCGCATCGCATGAAGCACTATCCCTCGCAGCTTTCGGGCGGCCAGCAGCAGCGCGTGGCCGTGGCGCGCGCTCTCTCCGGCGATCCGGCTATCCTTCTAGCCGACGAGCCGACGGGCAATCTCGATTCCAAAAACGGCGAAGCGGTGATGGCGCTGCTCAGCGAGCTGCACAGCGGCGGAGCCACCATTGTGATTGTGACTCACGATCAACGCTATGCGAGCCTTGCTGATCGCGCGGTTTCTCTCTTTGACGGCAGGATCGTGGATGAAAACATGGAGGCGCCGGCCGCGGACCGGCAAACTTCCGCAGCCGGAAAGGTTGAAGCGCAGAATTTGATGTGAGCGAGCCGGATGGGAGGAAGGCAGATCATGCCATCGCGGGTTCGCCTGCATGTTCGAGGGGCAGCAACTGGCCTTTTTCAAGGTGCCGCACCACGCTGGAAAAACGCGCCGCGCGCGGGTCGTGCGTCACCATGATGATCGTCTTTTTGTAGTCGCGGTTTAGCCGGCTGAGAATGTCGAGCACTTCGTCGGCGGAGCGGGCATCGAGATCGCCGGTCGGCTCGTCGGCCACAATCAGCGTGGGGTCGGTAACGATGGCGCGGGCGATGGCCACGCGCTGCTCCTGTCCTCCTGAAAGCTGGCGCGGTGAGTGATGCACGCGATCCTTCAGACCCACCAGTTCCAGCGCCGCGAGCACGTGCTTTTTGCGCTCTTCGGCGGAAAGCTTGGTAAGCAGCAGAGGCAGTTCAACGTTTTCGAAGGCGTCAAGCACGGGGATCAGGTTGAAAGTC
>DASZAE010000085.1:0-3122 GCA_035945515.1 Terriglobia bacterium | reverse complement strand
GAGGGTCTTGTTGCTGTGATTATGGGCGTCATGGCGGGCAGCCTCTCCTTGATGGCGTTTGGCATCGATAGCTTTATCGAAGTCATTTCCGGGAGCGTCCTGCTGTGGCGCATGGCGGCGGACGCGGATAAGCGCGGCAGGGAGTCAAGGGAAAGGCTCGCTTTGCGTTTGGTTGGCTTCTGCTTTATTGCTCTGGATCTCTATGTGGCCGTTGACGCCATCCTCGGCCTGCTGCGGCAAGAAGCTCCAAGTCGCAGCATTCCCGGTATTGTGCTGGCCGTTGTGTCCCTCATCGTGATGCCGGTGCTTGCGCGGGCAAAGCGGAAAGTCGGAGTTAAGCTTGGAAGCGCGGCCATGCTGGCAGACTCCGCGCAAACACAGTTCTGCGTATACCTCTCTGCCATCATGCTGGCCGGCCTCATCCTGAACGCAACATTCGGCCTTTGGTGGGCGGACTCGGCCGCCGCTCTCATCATGGTCCCGCTCATTGCAAAAGAGGGCATAGAAGGCTTGCGCGGAAAACATTGCTGAACATATTCAGCCGCAACCGCTCTTTGGATTGCCCAAGCTTGCTTGCGCTGTGAATAGCGGCGGCTTTCCTGCCGCGCTCCAAACTCACCCTAAACTTGGGCAACTCCGCCACAGCTTGCTACAATGCTATGCTACTCAGCATCGCCTGTTTAACGCTGGAGTTTGAGTGGCCCTTCGCCCGATCGATCTTATCGTCCTTCTCGCCTACCTCATCGGCATCACGATCTTTGGAGCGCATTTCCGCAGCCGTCAGAAGAGCCTGCGCGATTACTTCCTCGGAGGCCGCGAGCTGCCTTGGTGGGCCATCATGCTCTCGATCGTCTCCGCCGAGACCAGCATTCTCACCATCATTAGCACGCCGGGAATCGCCTACGGCTCAAACATGAATTTTCTGCAGTTGATTTTTGGCTACGTCGTGGCGCGCGTGGTGGTGAGCTTTGTCTTGATTCCCAAGTATTTCGCGGGCGAGATTTTCACCGCCTATCAATTCATCGAACGCCGCTTCGGCCGGCCGCTCAAGGCCTTCACCGCCGGGCTTTTTCTTTCCACCCGCGCGCTGGCCGAGGGCGTGCGCGTCTTTGCCATTGCCATTGTCTTTGAGATCATTTTCCGCACGGGGGTGCTCACGGCTGTCATCATCGTCACCGTGCTCACGCTGATTTACACCTTCGAGGGCGGCTTCACGGCAGTGATCTGGACCGACGTGATGCAACTCAGCATCTATCTGGCCGGAAGCGCGATTGCGCTGATTCTGGTGGTGCACTGGATTCCGGGCGGCTGGGGCGCAGTCAGCCATCTCGCGCAGGTTTCGGGCAAAAAGCTTGAAGTCTTCAATTTTGCCTTCAATTTTCATCAGCCTTATCTCTTCCTTTCCGGATTGATTGGCGGCACATTCCTCACCAGCGCGAGCCACGGCACGGATCAGTTGATCGTGCAGCGCCTGCTTGCCGCGCGCAACAAGCGCCAGAGCCAAGCCGCGCTACTCTCAAGCGGTTTGGTGATTCTCTTTCAGTTCGCTCTTTTTCTGGTGATCGGCGTGGCGCTTTTCGCTTATTACCATCTTTTTCCGCCCGCTGTGCGCTTCGCGCGGCCTGACCAGATTTATCCGTATTTCGTAGTCCATTCGCTGCCAGTTGGGCTCGCGGGACTGGTGACGGCGGCCATCATCGCCGCCGGGATGGCCAACCTGAGCGCGGCGCTGAATTCGCTCTCTTCCAGCTCGGTGATGGATTTCTACCGGCCGTGGATGCGGCCCGGCAAGGACGAACGGCACTATATGCGCGTCTCGCGCGGCATGACGATCTTCTGGGGCGCGGTGCTCATCGCCTTCGCTTTGCTCGCCCACCTGCTTAAAGAGAGCGTGCTGGTGCTCGCGCTCACCGTGGCGTCTTTCCCCTACGGTAGTATGCTCGGGATTTTCCTGCTGGCCGCGCTGGTGAAGAAAGCCAGCCCTCGCGGAACGCTGACGGGCGCGCTCATTGGCCTCGCGGCAGTGTTCGGAGTGATGGAATTTACCGCTGTGGCCTGGACGTGGTACGTGGTGATCGGCGCCACAACCACGTTTGTTATCGGGTGGATTACAAGCCTGCTCTGGGTCACCGATTGACGAAGCTGCCGCCTGGACGTTTCGCAAATGATGAGTTTTCAGTGTGCGTTTTTGAACAACTCATTTCCAAAAGCGGACACCGGCGCAACCCATCTACATTCCAGCCTTGTGAATTTAGTTCCTATTTTTCAATAACTTGCCAGCAAAGCAGCGAACGGTATGAAAGATGCCCTGTAACCCTGTGAGTATTGCGCAGACATGAGGTCGTCATGGAAGCTTTGTTAGAGGATTTTACGATGCTGACGGATGCTATGTCGGCGCGGATCCTAGTCGCCGATGATCAGACTGACATTTTGGAAGCTCTGCGCCTGCTACTCAAACAGGAAGGGTATGAAGTCCAGGCTGTCACATCTCCCGAGGCGATTCTCAAAGCCGTTCAAACCAGAGAATTCGACCTTTTAGTCATGGACCTCAACTATTCCCGCGACACCACCTCTGGGCGGGAAGGAATCGACGCCGTGTCCCGTGTGCGCGCGCTGGACCCCGCATTGCCTATTGTTGCCATGACGGCCTGGGGGAACATCGAACTGGCGGTGGAGGCCATGCACCAGGGGGTAGGAGATTTCATCTTGAAGCCGTGGGACGACGCCCGGCTCGTCGATATCGTGTGCAGTCAAATTCAGCAAGGCCGGGCACGGCGCCAAATGGAAGCCCTGAACCTGGAGCAGGGCATATCGAGCCGTGAGATTCTGGAAGCTCGTGATGTTCAGCGAGGCTTTCTGCCCAAGGAAATTCCACAATTTCCTGGTTTCGAGATTTCCGGCGCTTGGCGGCCAGCGCGCGTTATCGGCGGAGATTACTTTGATGTATTCCGGCTCCATCTTGACCAGGCGGCGTTGTGCATCGGCGACGTGGCCGGCAAGGGGGTGGCTGGAGCTCTTCTGATGTCGAATTTACAGGCTGCAGTCAAAGCCACGGCAGAAGAGGCGTCCTGTCCTCAGAAACTCTGCGCGCGAGTCAATCAACTGATCCGTCCTAATCTCGC
>DASZAE010000084.1:0-9229 GCA_035945515.1 Terriglobia bacterium | reverse complement strand
TCCTCTCGTGATGCTTAGATTTGTTTGAGACCCAACACCCTACGGATAGGTGCCACTTTATGTAATAAGCTTGTAACTGTCAAGCTCATTTTTTCACTCAACCTTAAAAAAAGCCAGAAAAAACGCGGCATTAATAGATTAGAAGAGTTCTGAAATCTGGAATGGCTGAATCATGTTTTTAGCGTCTCATGTCCCTAGTCTCGTGCCCGCCGATACAATCATTTCTTAAGAAACGACCACCACTTCTTATCCTTCCGGTCCGCCGGTGAAATGGGCTGCGGTCCTGGAGGAAGGGGATTGCCTTGGATGATCGCCTCGGGGTTTTGCTGGAAGAGCAGGTCTGCCAGTGATTCTCCTCTTTCCAAAGCCATTTTCTGCCGGGCTGGGGAAAGGAGCGGCGGGCGGCGCTTGGTGTCGTGCGCGTCCGAAGCTACAACATGAACCATGTTGAGATCGAGCAATTGCTCTGCTGCATTCGACGCTTCGGACCCGAATCCCCCGAGATACGATTGCGCGGTGATCTGCACCAGGCAGCCGCGCATCACCCAGTTGTACACGTCCTGGATTTTCCGCCGGCACACGGCATTGCGCTCAGGGTGCGTCAGAATGGGCGTAAATCCCGCCACCTGGATGTCATAAAACACGTTATCCATCAAGTTGGGAATGAAATGGTCGTCAAACTCCACCAGAACGTATTGCGTGCCATTGATGGTGTAAGGCGCGCGCTCTTGAGTTAGACGGTTGATGTTGTCGTAGGAGAGCCGGAAATCGCAACCCAGCAGGAGCTTGGGCGTGTCGCCCACGGCGGCTTGAAGCTCCGCGAGTTTCTTCTGATTGGCTTCAAGATCGTAGGAATAGCGGAAGTTGCAGTGAGGCGTGGCGACGACATGAGTCACGCCGTCATCCGCCGACATTTTGAGCATGTCTACGGCAATTTCGAAGGTCTTCGCGCCATCATCGGTTTCATAGAGAGGATGGCAATGGATATCAATCATCTATACTCGCGCCTCTTTCTATACGTGACGCCATTGGCCAGCGACGATTGATTTTGTAGCGGCGGGCAAAGCCTGTAAGGAGCCGCCGGTCTTTGCTATTAAAAACCGGCGGCCAGAGGCCCGCCGCTACAGCCAATGACCGTTGTTGACTTATGCCGCTCTGTATATCACCCCAGAGCTGCAATTGGCGGGATGCGTCTAATCCACGGCCTGGCCGCCTCCAGTTGAGCCGCCAAACGGAACAGCATCGCCTCGTCACCATAGCGGCCGGCAAAATGCGTTCCGATGGGCAGCCCTTCCTTATTCCAGTATAACGGAACGGACATTGCCGGCTGTCCAGTCACATTGGAAAGGGGTGTGAAGGCCGCAAAGGCGATAGTGCGCTGTTGAGCTTCGAGCGCGTCCAGCGGCGGCGCGCTCAACCAGCCGAGCGGCACGGGCGGACTGCCCAGAGTGGGCGTGAGCCAAACATCATATTGCTCCATAAATTGGGCCACGGCGCGCGAAATCGACTGGAGCGCGTCAAGAGCGCGAAGATAATCTGAAGCAGAAATGCCGCGGCCAATCTGATACAGCGCCCAGGTGCCAGGCTCAAACTCGCTCTCATCCGGCACCTTCCCGGTGGCGGCAGCGGCGCCATCAATCGAGGCGGCAGCGCCAGCGGCCCAGACGGTCATGAACATTTGAATGAGGAAGTCGCCGTTCAGCTTAGGGCTATCCTCCGTAACTTCATGGCCAAGGCCGCGGCAAAGCGCCGCCGCGTCTTCCACCGCCTGGATGCAATCGGGGTGAACGGGGGTTCCGATAACGGGCGACTTTGATAAGGCAATGCGGAGCCGGCCAGGATTGGAGCTAATCTCCTGGGAGAACGGGCGGACCGGCGGCGTCGCCCAATAGGGATCGCCTGCGGATGGCCCTGCCGTAGCGTCGAGCAGCGCGGCGCTATCGCGCACGGAAAGGGTGACGGCGTGTTCCGCCACAAGTCCGCCCATTGTGTCGCCGATGGCCGGACCGAGCGAGATGCGCCCGCGCGTCGGCTTAAGGCCAAAAACGCCGCAGCAGGAAGCGGGCATCCGTATGGAGCCGCCGCCATCGTTGGCGTGGGCCATCGGAACCATCCGGGCGGCCACAGCGGCCGAGGAGCCGCCACTCGATCCGCCGGCGGTTCGATCCAAGTTCCAGGGATTGCGCGTGGGGCCAAACAGCCGGGGTTCGGTGGTGGGCAGCAGGCCAAGCTCAGGCGTGTTCGTCTTGCCCACGATAATCAGGCCTGCTCGCTTCAAGCGCGAGATGAGAACACTATCAAAGCCGGGTTGGTAGTTGCGAAGAAATGCGCTGCCCAACGTCATGGGCGCGCCCGCATAGGCGGCTACGAGGTCTTTAATCAGATAAGGCACGCCACGGAACGCGCCTTGCGGCAGCGCGGCTTCGTTTCGGGCCACGGCGAGGGCTTCGTCAAAAAGCGTATAGATCACCGCATTGATCTTAGGGTTCAGCCGGGAAATACGGTCGATAGCCGCCTCGACCAGCTCGAGTGGCTTTACTTCCTTGCGCTCAACCATCTCGGCCAAGCCTAATCCGTCCATGCAGTCTAATCCTGTTAGATTACCCATTCTTTTCTCTGCCGCGGCGCGCTCCCTGAGCCGCGGCGGTTGGCGCTTCACAGCCGCACCCTGCGCGAAGAATAAGCCTAACGATAAGTCTGATAGGCCTAAAGACAGGCTAATCAAAATTGCACCCAATGAAAAGAGAAACTTCATCAATAGCCTTGGGCATGGGTTTCTTTTGCAAGCAATGATGGCAGGTTGACCGCCTTCAGCAGATGCAATACACTCACCCACTGACGGCGGCTAAAGACGCGCTCTGCCGCATCGAACTACCTATCATGTATTTGGAGAGCACGGAAGTTTGTATCCGATGACCTGGGATTGATTACAGAGGCTATTCTACGAAGTATGAGCACAGAGCGAAATCAAAAAAGTCCGAATATCACTGGAGGCTGACATGAAAAAAGCTATTGGGCTTTTCGCAGTGCTGCTGATGTTGTCTCCCGCTGCCATTGCGCAAAAACAAAAAAAGGGGGGAGCCAATCACCAAGCCAGTGCCAATCATCAGATTGGTCATGGGTACATTCCTGCGCATGGCCCGGCTCCAACCCGGGGCGCGCGGCAATCTGGGCCGCCCAATCATAGTAACAATCAAGGCCACGGTGAACGTCAGGCCTCCGTTCCAGCGAGACAAGAGGTCCGTCAGGCTCCGTCAAGCCGCTCCTACGTTGACCAGCCGGGGCATCCTAACGCGCCCCACGTTCACACTAACGGCCAATGGGTCGGTCATAATACGGGGCGTGACGACCCTCACTATCATCTCGATCACCCTTGGCAGCACGGGCACTTTACGGCTGGATTTGGCCGCGGTCACGTCTGGCATCTCGCAGGAGGCGGCCCGGCCCGCTTCTGGTTTAATAACTTCTATTTCAGCGTCGCTCCAACTGATTACGGCTATTGCAACGACTGGCTTTGGAATAGCGATCAGATCGTGATTTATGAAGACCCAGATCACGTCGGCTGGTACTTGGCCTACAACGTGCGGCTGGGAACTTATATCCACGTTCTGTTTCTCGGTTAAATGAGCGCGGAGTCGTGAGAGGTTCTTTTGGGGCTTCGCCGGCGCCACGCATAAGACGAACCACTGCTAACGAAGGCGGGTAAAAGGCTAGTAGGGCCCCTAGTTGAGGATCTTATAACTGTCGTGAGGGGCAGGCCTATTTGCGAAGGCGACCCAACAAGAGTTGTGCAAGATGCTCGTCGTTAACCGCGCCGGGAAAAGAAGCCACAAGCACTCGATAAAACTCAGAGGTCAAGGTGATTGGAATTGCCTGCTCCCTCACGACGGACCCGGCCCCTCCGCGCTCCTCAACCTCACCCGCAACGGAGGCAATCACCTCCATTAGCCTTTCAGGTGTAAGGCTACCAATGAGGTGCTCCAACTCCCTCGCGGTTGAAGCGCCCACCCAAATGCGGATGATCCCGAATGCGATTTCTTCGCCTTGCACCTTGAACACATAAAGATTGGGATCATTTGGCGGTGGAACATCAAAATACGGTTGTATCTTTGTGCCCGCAGCTGTTGTCACTGAATATCTTTTTCTGCCGGTTGCTTTCTCATAAATCCATAGGTTCTTGCTCGGCTTTCTGGCGCCAGTGCCACCGCTTTCCTTCCACTCTGCGAAGTAGGCCGTTGGGTCAGGGTTTAGCGTCTCCTCTTCGAAGTACAGGAACTCGGTTAGGCTCGTTTGCCAGAGCAGCCATCCCGTTCTCAAATCCGGTTCCTTGTCCGGAAAGTCCTCTTGAATCTTGGCGCGGCGTTCATCCAGGTTGCGTCCATACTGGGTCAGAACATCGGTCATGACTTGGTTGGGATCAGCATCTGTCGACGTGATGCGGATTGAGCGCGTCGCAGAGGGGTGCATTGGCGAAGTGCCGCATAACGTTCTGATCGGCGCATCCGATCCAACGCGAAGCATTTTGTGCTCTACGCCCAGCCCTCTATACATAACATCGATATTCAGGTTACTCCATCCGCGTTCGGGTATTCCTTTTGCTCTGCAGTAAACTGAGGACCAGTCTGCTTCCTCCAATTTACGTCCCATCATGAACACAACCTGGGTCGCGAGCAGGACATGAGCCGTTTCCGCTTCCTTTTGTGTGAAGGCCGGCAACGTTTTCGAGCGGCGCACTATTCTCCACCTTTCTTCAGGCATCGCTCCGCGATTTGCCTGAAGGCGGAGAAATCAACAAACTCACCTTGCCGCTCAAACGACTGCGCGAGCCATTCACTATAAAGCGTTCGATAATCAATCTCCTCGTCACGGCCAACATGCAAGAAGACATTCGTTGGCAGGTGGCCGCGACGCAATTTCATGAAACCTTCTATATCTAAGCCCGTTTCACGGCTCGCGTTTCCTGGCTGTATAGGTAAAATATCGGTTGGCTTTAGACAGTGTAGTACGAGGTCCATGCCTGCCGCATTTTCGCTCACAAATTGTTTGAAGGTCCCGTGCTGCTTGTCGAAAATGTCCGTCCTGACCACGCGAAAGCCCGAGAAGGTTATCGCTCGTCTAAGAGCTTCCCAAACGGCGCTGGACGAATTCATGAAAACCAGCAGCATCCAGTGCCCCTGCCTGAGAACTCTGTAGCATTGGGAGAGGCTCTGAGTCATCAATCTCTCGTACTCACGAATGCCCTTGCCTTGCACTCGGTTTACAATAGCCTCAGACATCGTTTCCGTATATTTACCCAGCCAGGACTCCCATAGCAGATTCATCTCGCTATAGTTAATGTTTGCTCCGAACGGCGGATCGGTGAAGATCAGGTCGATTGAATTGCCTGGGATTCGGCTCATCGAGGTTGCCGAGTCATTAACGACCACCACCCGTCCTTTGAAATTGGCCGCTGTTGAAGCCAAATGGTCCAAAATAGTCCTGGCTTTACGCTCGAACGTAATGAAGACATTAGCCTCATTAAAGATGAAAGGCACGTTGAAGCGGGCCATGTTCCCACTTCCACCCCAGAAGCGGAATTCAGATAGCTTGGTTACTCGCTGGTAGAGAGAAGTGAACACGAACGCCAGATGCCCACACAGCTGAGGCGACGTTACATAATGAATTGTCTGCCAGAGATGACTTAGTGCGGACAAGTTCCTGCGGGTATAAAACTTTTCTATTCTGTCCAGACCGTGCTTCACCGGCTGCCTAAGATTCACGCCGTCAGGCAATGGTTTGGATGGGCAAAAGCCCGCTGCAAGGGGAGCTGAGGTTTCAAACGCCTCGATCCGCTCGATATCTCGCTTCGAGGGACTATGCGTAACCTCCTGCTGCTTGGAACCGCAACACTTGTATCCGACCAGAACTGGTACAGCCACAGTCCGCCGTAACATGGATTTCCGCTGTACCTTGCTGCACGCTGGGCAGGGGAACTCGCTTAAAATCTTGTGCTCCCTCACGACCCTACCGAACTTCTTGCAGTGATCCCAGAGGAGAAACTCGAACCCACAATCCGAGCAAATCACCTTATAGGACCAAACCGTATAGAGGAGTTCGACTTCTCTCCCACACTCTCTGCATTCGGTCCTATAAAGCAATGCACGCAGATCGCGCAGCTTCGCTATAATCACGCGAACAGCTTCCTCGAAGTCAGCCGTGCTGACTCGCGTGGTGAACCGATTCGAGATGAAGCACGCCGCCGGGGAGAGTTCGTTCAAGACACAATCGAGGCCTGTGACGGACGCGGCGACACCAGTCATGCCGCTGCCGGAAAATGGGTCCAGCGTCAAGCCGCCGTCCGGCAGATAGTAGGCGAGCAATTCCGCGATGCCCTGAGGCGGCACTTTTGTGTGGTAGGTGTGCGCGTCATACGTGTAAGTGTTTTTCCCTGCCGAAACTGCCATAGCGAAAGGCAGAGCGGGCGTGGTTGCAGCGACTGAATGAGTCTGCAACAGCTTGTTAAGAGCGGTCTCTCCCTGCTCGTGGAAGACGTCTTGGATTGCAAGCCGACTGAGAACTGCCGGGAATGGCGAATCCGCCAGCATTATGTTAGGCGCGACTTCGCCAAGAACTCCTTGCCCCGGGGAACGCGTACGCACGCCCTTTGACAGAAACGGATTCGCTCTCGTCTTAGGCGCGGCACCTCGAAGCAGCGAATCATAAAGGTCCAGAAGCCGCTGCGTTTGCGAAGGGCTAGGCCGTCCAATGCCGCGCTGCCAGCGTGATATACATACAAGGGATGTTCCGAGTAGCTCGGCAAGTTTCAGTTCCGAGAGATTGGCCCTCTCACGCAGTTCGTTCAATAGCGTCTGTGTTCCCATAGCGTCAGGCAGATTATGTACCAGCCAAGCTAAGCTCGCAAGGAGCGAGGTTCGCTTCATTTTTTCCACAGAACGCACGGTTACACGCAGTGTTCTCGCCAAAGAATACCCTTCGCATTTTACGATGGGCTGGCAAGGGTGAACACGGGAACACACACGTATTTACCCCTACGGAAAGAAGTTGCGTTCACCCTCTTAAACTGCGGGTAAGAGGCTGGTGGGCCTGGTAAGAATTGAACTTACGACCTCACCCTTATCAGGGGTGCGCTCTAGCCAACTGAGCTACAGGCCCAAACGGCGCAAGCAGGCTCTAAGAAGGGCTTCTGCCCGCTTGGCGCGTTTTATTAGTATAGGCAAGGCACTCAAATTCGCGCAAGCTTAAATCCGCGCCAGCCGTTATCCATGACGCCATAAGTCAGCGGCGGCTGCTGGCCGCCGATTTTCAATAGTAAAGTAAAGGCCGGTGGCCTCCCTTACAGGCTTTGCCCGCCGCTACAGCAAACGATCAACATGATTTATGTTGCCGTCCCGCCGGTACCCGACTCCTGGAAGCCCATGCCTCCGGCGGGCACGAGCAATCCGCCATCCACCATCACCGCAGAACCCGTCATGAACGAGGCGGCGTCGCTGGCAAGGAACGCAATGACGCGCGCGACTTCTTCCGCCTTGCCCATCCTTCCCAATGCGTGGAGCTTGTCGCAAGCTGCCAGCACCCTTTCCGGATACGGGTCCAGGCTCGCGGCCCAGCGGAGCATCGGCGTGTCAATGGCGCCCGGCAAAACACAATTGGCGCGGATGTTCTGTTGGGCGTAGTCGAGCGCAATCGAACGCGTAAGCCCCAGCAGGCCGTGCTTGCTCACCACATAATGAACCGAATTGCGCTGCGCCGACACCGATTGCACCGATCCGGTGATGACGATGGCCCCGCCACCGCGCTTGATCATTTCGGGTATAGCGAACTTTGAAACCAGGAAGGCGCTTTTGAGGTTCACATTCAACACCTCATCCCATTCGGCCTCGCTGACGGTGGTGACGCTGCCGTAGCGTTGAATCCCGGCGTTGTTTACCAGAATATCGATGCCCCCAAACTGAGCAACAATTTTGGGGATCATTTGTTCCACTTCGGCAGCCCGGCTGAGATCGGCCTGAAAATATGCGGCGGATGAACCTGAAATGCTTTTCACCGTTGTCTCACTGGCTGCGCGATCACGATCGACCACGGCGACAGCCGCGCCCCCACCGGCGAATTCGAGCGCGCAGGCTTGGCCAATCCCCGACCCGCCGCCCGTAATCACAGCAACCTTGCCCTTGAATTGCATGAATTGTCCTTCCACTCTTTTATGAGATGCGGTCGAAGCCATTGTAGCCGGTGGATATGGCGTAGCAGACGAATGATGGCGGCGCTTGGGTGCGAGGAAAACGTCGCCGCGGCGTGAAGCATACCATGCGCGCCTCGCCGGACCGCTTCATCTTTTACCGCGCGGGCGGATGGTTGAATTTTGCGAGATCTACTTTTTTCCACTCGCCCTTAATAATTTTCGCGCGGATGGTTTGCGCATTGACTCCTTGCATTGCTTGCTGGTAGCTAAAGATAGCTTCCTGCATGCACGTCGCGCATATCGCCGCGTGTTTATCGGGCCGTGTAAAGCAATCAAGCAGGCATGTGTGCCCAAGTTCTTCGCCGCAAGGACAATAGCAAGGCTGCTGGTAAAGCACAGGCCGAATCCGCGCCGCAAAGTAATAGGCGTTTTCCGCGCAGGTGCTGCTTGCAAATTGAGCCCAGGGCAGCACTTGCGGCAAGGGTCCGCGCGGCGGATGAGCATGGTAAGGAGGGGTATGTGGCGCTGCTGGACGCGCCATTGGAGGCAGCGCGTAGCCAGCCGTTATGCGCGTAAGTCCGAAGCAGAATGCACAAGATAGAATCAATACGAACGCCCTGCCGCCTGCGAGCTTCCTAGTATTTATCAATGAGGTCAAGGTTTGCATGATGTCCGTTCTCCGCAGCCCAAGTTTAACATAGCACCGCTGGCTGGCGCGGCTGATTAGCCAGCCATTTCGAAGGCAAGATGCACCCGCCGGCTTTTCTTGCTGACCAGGCTGAGTCGTGCGCAGTGCAGACCGGCCGATCTTTCCCGTAAGACACGGTTTTGATCCGGGCAGCGGAAATGCCGTGGCTCGTGACGCCGCTGGGAACCGCGGCGCTAGGGCGTTTCTTGCGCCTCATCATATGGGTTGAAACCAGGTGAGAGCCACCGTATGATTATCTGTTCGTCGAGGGTGAAATTCTCCGGCTTATACCCGGTACCTTGACCAGGAGGAGGGTTCAAGACATGGGAGTCAACGCATTCGCGGCATACCAGCAGATCGCA
>DASZAE010000083.1:0-4125 GCA_035945515.1 Terriglobia bacterium | reverse complement strand
ACGCGGCCCTCGCGCGCGTCGAGATCGATCCGCATCGTCCACTCGACATTCACGTAGTGCTTTTCAAACCACTTCTGCAAAGTGGCTTGGTCGGCGGCTTCAATCTCCGTCAGCATTCTGCCTCCCAGTTGGCTTGCTACGCAGCGGTGGACATTGACCTCTGTAGAGGCCATCAGCGTGTTCATGAGTTCTCGAAGCGCCTGCTTGGTGAGGCAAGCGATAGTGTGCGAAGAGAAGTAAAGAGCCATTTTCCCTCAGTTTCGCCGGAGCGCGGACTAAGGCGCAAGCCAGACCCAGCTAAAAGCCAGTATCTTACCATAATCCTTTTGGCGCCCAAGACGGTGAGGATAGAGTCCAACGCGGAGCGGCGCCGAAGACCCCCTCCGCGTAGGGCGCGCGTGGCGCGTGCTACAATTAAAAATCGGCGTCCTCTTGCGTGAGGATGCCCGTGGCAACCTGTATGAGCATGAAAAAAATCCTATCATTGAAGGCGGCGATTGAACGCATCAAAAGCCTCAAGCGCCAGGGCTGCCGCGTGGTGTTTACCAACGGTTGTTTTGATTTACTTCACCCCGGCCACACGCGCTACCTCGCCGACGCGCGCAAATTGGGTGACTGCCTGGTGGTGGCCATTAATAGCGACCGCAGCGTGCGGCAATTGAAGGGCGAGGGCCGCCCGATTTTCCCGGAAGCGGAGCGCGCGGAAGTTCTGGCCTCCCTCGGATGCGTAGATTATGTCACCGTTTTTGACGATCAAACGCCGCAGAGAGTGATTGCGGAGATGCTACCGCAAGTGCTGGTGAAAGGCGCTGATTGGGAATCGGACCAGATTGTGGGCCGCGAAGAGGTAGAGGCGGCGGGCGGAAAAGTGGTGTCCGTTCCGGTTGTAGAAGGATTTTCGAGTTCGGCGCTGATCGAAGGAATTCTGGCTTAGCTCAGATTATTCGTTCTGTTACTGCGGCCCCTTAGAGAAGCTGGCTTCATCATTCCGCAAGATCACATGCAGAGCCTCACCAATCTCCTCCAATCTGTATTCGACCATCCGGCGTTCCTTGCTGTGGCAGAGCGCCTAACGGCGCAGCCGCGCGCGGGGCAGCGAGTTTCTCTGGCCGATCTTACGCGCACGGCCAAGGCGCTGGTGCTGGCCGGACTCGCGCACAAATTGGGGCGGCCCTTGGTGGTCCTCACGGCCGAGCGCGAGCCGGCCGAGGCGTTGCGGCAAAACATTGCTACGTTTCTTGACTGGCTGGAACCGGGAACGGCAGCGAGCGTTTGCATTCTACCCGGTTACGACGTGACGCCCTACGAAGGGCGCTCGCCGCACGCAGAGATTGCTGAGCGCCGCGCCATCACCTTGTGGAGCATCGCCGAAGGCTCTGCGCGCGTGGTGCTCGCTCCGGCGCTTGCCGGCGCGGGGCGGTTTCACGACGCCATTTACTATCGCTCGCTGGCGCTGCGCCTGAAAGCGGGTGATGAGTTAAGCCCGCAGGATATCGTCGAACACCTCGCCGCGGTGGGCTATGAAGCCCGCGAGCCGGTGGATGCGGTGGGATTCTATTCGGTGCGTGGCGGCATTATTGACATTTTTCCTCCGGAAGCGGATTGGCCGGTGCGCGCCGAGTTTTTCGGCGATCAGATCGAATCCTTGCGCGAGTTTGACCCCGCCAGCCAACGCTCGCGGCGCCCTATTTCTTCAGCCCTATTGCTCCCGCTTTCCGAGCATCAGCAATCCAGAACATTCTTTCATGCGCTTGTGCTCGCGCTCTGCGAGTGCGCGCGCGCGGGTGCAAGACCCGATTCCGAGCCCGCCTGGGCGCCGGAATACTCGGCTCCGTTTCCCGGCTGGGAGTTCTTTGCTCCGCTCGCCGCGCCGCACACGCATCAACTGCTTTCCCTTTTTAAAGATCCCATTGTGGTTTGGGACGAGCCGGTTGAAACCATGCGCCAGATGCGAGCCGCCCGCGAAGCGTGGGCCGCGGCCTCGGATGAGGTGCGGGACGTCATGCCACCGCGGCCGCGCCCGGAGGATTTGCTGCTAGGGGAAGACGAATTTGAAAACATGCTCGCAACGTGTAGCCAGATCGAGTTGAAAGAACTCGAAGTGGCGCCGGACGCAGGCACGCAGATTACAGATTCTACATTCGAGATTTCAGAAACCTCCGGCGCGCCCGGAGCACAACCCTCGCCGGTAGCCGGATCGGCAGCGGTGATGGCTGGCGAGATGCCCGATGGTGGCGGAGACAGCAATGGCTGCGTCAATAGCGCGACCAGAGCTTTAACGGAACAAGGTTGCGACGCAGCCGCTCTCGTCACGCAGCCCTCGCCTAAATTTCACGGCGCGGTCAAATCCTGGATTGAGGATTTGCGCGCCCGCCGCGAAAACGGGGAGCGCGTGCTCATCGCGCTTTCAAGCAACGGCAAGATCGAGCGCCTGGAAGAGACGCTCCGAGACTACAACATTCCATTTACGGCGTCCGCTGAAATCGAAGCGATTCAAACAATTAAGACTGATCAAACAACTAAGAGGAGCGATCAAGAAGCGGCCACGCTGCGGATTGCGCGCGGAAACCTCGATGAGGGCGTCATTTTTCCCGGCCTCCGGCTGGCGTTGTTCAGCGAAAGCGATCTATTTGGAGGGCTCGACTGGGGACCTCCTGGACGCAAGGACAAATCCGCCATTTCCCGCTTCATTTCCGATATCAGCGACCTCAAAGCGGGCGACTACGTGGTGCACGTTGACCACGGCATAGGGCTTTATCAGGGGCTAAAGCAGATTGAAGTGGCAGGAGCGCGGCGCGACTTCATGCTGCTGGCTTATCAGGACGACGCCAAGCTTTACGTGCCGCTTGAGCGCCTGGACCTGGTGGAGAAATACCGCTCCGGCTCAGGCATGGAGGGTCCGAAGCCCACGCTCGACCGCCTGGGCAGCGCCACGTGGGCGCGCACCAAAACGCGCGTTAAGCGGGCGTTGCGCGACATGACGGCTGAGCTGTTGAAGCTTTATGCCGAGCGCAAAGCGGGCGATGGCACGGCGTTCAGCGCCGATACGCCGTTTCAGAAGGAATTTGAAGACGCCTTTGAATTTGAAGAAACGCCAGACCAGCTCAAGGCCATCGAAGAAATCCGGCGCGACCTTGAAAACCCACAGCCAATGGACCGCCTGCTTTGCGGTGATGTTGGCTATGGCAAGACCGAGCTCGCGATGAGGGCGGCCTTCAAGGTGGTTCAGGACGGCAAACAGGTGGCCGTTCTCGCGCCCACTACGGTGCTTGCTTTTCAGCATTCGACTACCTTCCGGCGGCGCTTTGCTGGATTTCCGGTGCGCGTGGAGATGATCAGCCGCTTCCGCTCCGCAACCGAACAAAAAAAGGCCATCGCCGACACAGCGGCGGGCCAAGTGGACATCCTCATTGGCACGCACCGGCTGCTTTCAAAGGACGTTCAATTCAAAGACCTGGGATTGCTGATTGTAGATGAAGAGCAGCGCTTTGGCGTGGCGGCCAAAGAAAAGCTGAAGAAGCTGCGCGCGGGCGTGGAGGTGCTGACTTTGTCAGCCACGCCCATCCCGCGCACGCTACATATGTCGCTTGGCGGACTGCGTGACCTTTCTGTGATTGAAACGCCCCCGCGCGGGCGGCTGGCCATCCAGACCACGGTAGCGCCCTACGCGCCCAAGCTAATTCAGGCGGCGATTCTAAACGAAATGCGTCGTCAGGGGCAGGTCTATTTTGTTCACAACCGCGTAGAATCTATTTTCAGCATCGCGGCCATGATCCAGGAGCTGGTTCCAACGGCGCGCATTGGCGTGGGCCACGGCCAGATGGCCGAGCGCGAGCTTGAGCGCGTAATGATGAAATTTGTGCAGAACGAATACGACGTGCTGGTTTCGACTGCCATTATCGAAAACGGATTGGATATCCCTCGGGCAAACACTATTATTATTAACCGCGCTGACCGATTTGGTCTCTCGGATCTCTACCAGTTGCGAGGGCGTGTGGGCCGCTCGGACCGCCGCGCTTACGCTTACCTGCTGATTCCCGACGAAGATTCGCTCACCCCACTTGCCCGGCGGCGGCTGGCGGCGCTCAAGGAGTTTTCCGACCTCGGCGCGGGTTTCCGGCTGGC
>DASZAE010000082.1:0-1789 GCA_035945515.1 Terriglobia bacterium | reverse complement strand
CATGCCCGGCTGGGGCGGGCCGAGCGCGCCGAGCATCTGCAATCCAAAAACTGGATTCATGAATTTGGCCACGTAGAGCGGATCGGCCACCTGGCCTTCCGCCGGGTTCCAGATTTCCGGCACATCCCAGTCGATGGCGGCTCCGGCGGTGACGGGCCACGCAACCGAACCGCTGGTGATCGAGTGCGCGCGCGCCTCATCCCAGAGCGTTGTGCAGCGGATGGATTTTGCAAACCAGAACCAGTCGCCAGCATTCTTGCCTGCGACGCGCGAAGAAAGATTGGTGTAGATTCCGTGCTGCGCGGGCAAGCATCCGGTAACAATTGTGGTGTGGGATGGATAAGTAAGCGTCGGATAAACGCCTTCCACGGCTTCCGCAAAGCTTCCCTCGCCCTTCAGGCGCAGCAGATTGGGAATCTGTGCGCCCGCGGGAGGGCGAAAGTAGGAGTCGGGCCTCATGCCGTCCACCGAGATCACGAGCACGTGACGTGCGCTGCGCGCCTGCTGCGCTGCGATTGCCGGTTGCGGCTGTAAGGCGGTGAGAAAGATGAGGCACAGCAAGCTGACAAAACCGGCTAGCCCATAAGGCCCAACAAGCCCAACTGGCCCTGCAAACCTAATTATCTTCTCTTGGCGGCGATGGTTCTTTCTCGCGGTTGCGGTGAGTTCCAGTGGCACATTTCCTCCAGAAGATGGTGGCGGATGGAAAAGCATTGCGAGTGGTCATGCCATTTTGCGGCGCCCACAAAGCACGAAAAGGGTTCCCTCACCCACCGCTACGCGGTTCCCCCTCTCCCGCAGCAGCGGGCGAGGGCTGATTGCCTCATTTTTTCCTAACCCTCGCCCCGGAGGGGAGAGGGTGGCGAGTGTAGCGAGCCGGGTGAGGGGTGAAATGCGAAACTTGACTCAATTTCATTATTTGCGCGCCACCCGCAAATCGCGGCCATCCATCTCTTTGGGCTGTTCGGCGCCCATCACGCCAAGCAGCGTCGGCGCCACGTCCGCCAGCGCGCCCCCCTGCCGCAGGTTAACAGACTTGCCTTTTTCAGAGATCAAAATGAACGGGACGGGGTTGGTGGTGTGAGCGGTGTGCGGGTCGCCGGTGATCGGGTCCACCATCATCTCGGCGTTGCCGTGGTCTGCCGTGATAAGCATCACGCCGTTCTTGGCGCACACCGCCTGATAGATTTCAGCAAGGCACGCGTCAACCGTTTCCACTGCCTTGACGGCCGCCTCAAGGCTTCCGGTGTGCCCAACCATATCAGCGTTGGCGAAATTGATGATGTAAAGATCGAAGTCACCTTGGTGGACCGCTTTGACCACGGTGTCTCGAATGCCAGGGGCGCTCATTTCAGGCTTCAAATCGTAAGTAGCCACTTTTTGCGATGGAACCAGAATGCGCTCTTCGCCTGGATAAGCTTTCTCCACGCCGCCGTTGAAGAAGTAAGTCACGTGCGCGTATTTTTCCGTCTCGGCCACGCGCAGATTACGCAGGTTCATCTCGCCCAGCAGTTCGGCCAGAATGTGCGTCAATTCCTGCGGCGCAAAGACGTAGGGCAACGTAAACGTCCGGTCATAGCGGGTCATGCAGAGGTAATGCAGCTTGTCTGGAAAATTGCGGCGGTCAAACGTGTTGAGGTCAGGCTGCGTCAAGGCGCGTGTAGTCTGGCGGGCGCGATCGGCGCGATAATTGAAAAACATCACGGCGTCGCCCGGCCGGATTTTAGCCACTGGCTGGCCGTCCTCTTGAGCGAGCACAATGGGCGGCATGAATTCATCGGTAATGCCC
>DASZAE010000081.1:0-2952 GCA_035945515.1 Terriglobia bacterium | reverse complement strand
GGGCACCCTCTCCCACCGGGAGTCTGTGGGACAACTAACTTTGCCGACGAAGAATCAATAAGTTACAAGGGTTGCTTCATCCGTAAGTTGTTGATTCTAGGTTCGACCTCCGAGTTGTCCCACAGACTCACCGGGAGAGGGATCGAATCCCGGCCTCTTGCCCTCTCCCGGCGGGAGAGGGTGGCGAGCGGAGCGAGCCGGGTGAGGGGCGCTGCCGGCAGTTTCCCGACCAGAGTGCGTCGCGGTATTTCTGCCGGAGCAAGCTTGATGATCATGCCCGTTCGTAACCGCTTTTTGCGGTCAAAAACGGGGGTTTTTCCGGTTCGTGCGGCGATTGTAGCGGCGGGCAAAGCCTGTAAGGGGCCGCCGGTCTTTATTATCAAAATCCGGCGGCGAGGACGCCGCCGCTACAACCAAACCTGCGGACCTGAAATGCGCAGACCCGCGCTACGGGCTGCAAGCCATTCTTAACCATGCCCACACGATCCCATCCAGTTGAATCGCGGTGGCCGCCTATGTTCAGGGCGCTGCGATACCGCAATTACCGCTTGTTTTTCGGCGGTCAGATCATTTCCCTCGTTGGCACCTGGATGCAGTCCGTGGCGCAAGCATGGCTGGTTTACCGGCTCACAGGGTCGTCGCTCTTGCTCGGCATTGTCGGCTTTGCCAGCCAGATTCCGGTTTTCATTCTGGCGCCCGTTGGCGGCATGGTGGCAGACCGTTACAACCGGCGCCGCATTGTGATCACCACGCAATCTTCCGCCATGGCGCTGGCGGCTGTGCTCGCCGCCATTACACTAGCCGGACGCATTCGCGTGTGGGAAATCATGGCGCTGGCGGCGTGCCTGGGCGTAGTGAACGCCTTTGATGTTCCCGCGCGGCAGGCGTTTGTGGTGGAGATGGTCGAAAGCCCGGATTTGATCAATGCCATCGCTCTGAACTCCTCCATGGTCAATAGCGCCCGCATTCTCGGGCCGGCTATCGCGGGCATTCTGGTGGCTGCAATTGGCGAGGGCTGGTGCTTTTTCGCCAATGCGGTAAGCTATATCGCCGTCATTACGGGATTGCTGCTGATGGCGCTGGCTCCTCACGAGCGCGTGAAAAGCGCGATCTCCGCGCTCGAAAGCATCAAGGAAGGCTTCCGGTTCGTGGGCGGCACAGGCCCCATACGCGCCTTGCTGCTCTTGCTGGGCTTGGTGAGCATTACGGGGATGCCCTACACCGTGCTCATGCCCATCTTCGCCGGAAGCGTCCTTCACAGCGGCGCGAAGGGACTAGGCTGGCTCATGGGTGCCTCCGGCGTGGGCGCGCTCATCGGGACGCTCGCCCTCGCGGCGAAAAAACAAATCCGTGGTTTGGGCCGATGGATCACTTACGCGGCGCTGGGTTTTGGCGGCAGCATGGTCGTGTTTTCATTCTCGCGCTCGTTTTTGCTTTCGGTTGCCTTGCTTGTACCTGTGGGCTTTTCGATGATGCTCGAAATGGCAAGCTCAAATACGCTGATCCAAACGATGGCGCCCGACGCGTTGCGTGGGCGCGTGATGTCCTTCTATTCCATGATGCTGATGGGCATGGCGCCTTTTGGCGCTCTCATCGCGGGCGCGGTCGCCAACCGGATTGGCGCGCCGCACACCGTCATGCTCGGCGGCATTGTGTGCCTCGTTGGCGCTCTCATCTTTGGATTGCGCTGGCCTGGGCTGCGCGGAGAAGCCCGCCAGTTGATCCTTGCCCAGGCGATGTCCAGCGGCGAGCCGCCGGAAGAAATCACCGGGCAAGCGGTGAGGAATGCAGGGTAGTGTCGCGCCGCTACAACGTAACCCTTCGCCGGCCCTACTCGTCTCCACTATGGAGTTTGTGTGATAACTGCGGTTGTAGCGGCGGCCTCTGGCCGCCGGTCTTTACTATTAAAATCCGGCGGCCCCATACAGGTTTTGCCCGCCGCTACAGCAAATTGCCCGCAGTTGTCACACAGATTCCTATGGCAAGCCGCAATCGAAGCCGGTCTATATGAGGATTACAAATTATAGTGACGACAAATGTTGTAGCGGCGGCCTCCGGCCGCCGGTTTTTTCGGCGCTCAGAGAGCGCCGCTACAGAAAAAATTGTCACTATAATTTGAATCCTCAATAAGCGGCGAAGCCTCACAAGGAGATGAATTATGAAGCGACGGAATTTGTTTTTAGCGGTTTTGATGTGCGGGTTGATGGTGACGATCTGCGGCGCAGGGATCGCACAGGATCAGCCCGCAAACGTGGCCGGGTCGTGGACGTTGTCCGCCACGACGCAGCGCGGCACGTTCACCCAGGCAATGACCATTCAGCAGGACGGCAGCTCCATTAAAGGCACGATCAAGGGGCGGCGCGGCGAGACGCCGTTTACGGGCACCGTCAAAGGCAATGCCATCAACTTTACGGTTTCCCGCGACACTCCGCGCGGAACGTTTACGATGACCTATGACGGCACTGTGGATGGAGAATCCATGAAAGGCACAGCCAAGAACGACCGCTTTAGTCTCGACTGGACCGCCAAGCGTGGCGGTGATGCCAGTGGCGGCCAGCAGTAGCGGACGGCAGGATCAGATCCGGCAACCGCGCATTGTAGCGGCGGGCAAAGCCTGTAAGGGGCCGCCGGTCTTTACTATTAAAGCCCGGCGGCGAGACGTCGCCGCTACAACACGAAAACCAATGTTTTCAAACAGACTCTACAGCCTCGCCTTGACAATGCGTTGCCGCCCTCCTATGATTCGAGAAGAGGTCTAATATGTTTGGCGGCGGGATAGAGGAAATCGGCTTCGTCTTGTTTATCGCGTTTCTGTTGTTTGGGCCCAAGAAGCTTCCCGAAATCGCCAAAGTGCTTGGCAAAGGCCTCGGTGAGTTGCGCCGCGCCCGCGACGAGTTGCGGTTTTCCCTCGAAGATGAAATACGTAACCTCGAGTTAGACAAACAACATCTT
>DASZAE010000080.1:0-3169 GCA_035945515.1 Terriglobia bacterium | reverse complement strand
GGGCACCCTCTCCCACCGGGAGTCTGTGGGACAACTAACTTTGCCGACGAAGAATCAATAAGTTACAAGGGTTGCTTCATCCGTAAGTTGTTGATTCTAGGTTCGACCTCCGAGTTGTCCCACAGACTCACCGGGAGAGGGTGGCGAGCGGAGCGAGCCGGGTGAGGGGCGTTGCCGGCGGTTTCCCGACCAGAGTGCGTCGCGGTATTTCTGCCGGAGCAAGCTTGATAATCATGAATCACGGAACGAACCCTAGGACCCCTTTAGAATCAGCGTTTCTAATTTTCGGAGGCGGCGGCGCGGCTTGCGAGTCGTCTCGTTGGTCTCAAAATTCTCAGAGCGGTGTCAGGCTCAATCTGTAGCGGCGGGCAAAGCCTGTAAGGGGCCGCCGGGTTTTAATAGTAAAGACCGGCGGCCAGGGGCCGCCGCTACAAATCAAAGGTCGTAGACCGCAAAAGCGGCGGTCTGCGTTACAATTATAAATTTCTAATCTGGAGCGGCTGGAGGAAACTGTGGCTGGAAAATGGCTTTTGAAGTCTGATCCCGATCACTATTCCTTCTTTGACTTGGCGCGGGACCGGCGGACAGTGTGGGACGGGGTCTCGAACAACCTCGCGTTAAAGAATCTCCGCATGGCTCGTGCTGGAGACCCGGTTTTGATTTATCATACGGGGGACGAGAAGTGCCTGGTGGGGACAGCCGAGGTGGTGAGCGACCCGTATCCCGATCCCAAACAAAATAATCCGAAACTGGTCGTGGTCGATCTTGAAGCGCGCGAGGAGTTGCCTCGCCGCGTGACGCTGGAAGAGATCAAAAAGCAGCCCGGCTTGAGCGATTTCGCGCTGGCGCGGCTGCCACGGCTTTCGGTGATGCCGGTTACGGAGCAGCAGTGGAAGTTGCTGATGAAGCTGGCTGGTAAGTGACGGGCGGTATTGTGCCGGTAGCGGCGGCCGGAACTGTAAACGCCGCGGGGGGATTCAAACTTATGAATCCCGCGATGTACGAAAGTTTATTTGAATCGCTGCCTGACGGCATTGCCGTGGCTGACTCCGAGGGTTGCGTGATCCTCATCAATAACCGGGCGGAGCGGCTATTTGGCTATGCGCCGGAAGAAATCGCCGGGCAGCATTTCTCCAAGTTTTACACGCCAGAAGACGCCGCGCTCGGCAAGCCCGGCGAGCATCTCGCCGTGGCCCGCGAATGCGGACGGTGTGACGACGAAGGCTGGCGCGCGCGCAAAGATGGCTCGCGGTTCTGGGCCAGCATGGTGATGACGGCGCTGCGCGACGCTTCGGGGGAGCTGTGGGGATTTTTTAAGATCACGCGCGATCTCACCGAGCGTAAGAAAGCCGAAGATTCGCTGCTGCTCGAAATCACCAACGTCCTGATTACGAATCTCGATATCCGCAGGCTGCTTTCCGCCATTTCAGCCAGCTTGCGCGAAATCGCCCCGCACGAATACGCGAGCCTCGCGCTTTACGATCCCGATCTCGATAAGCTAAGGCTGCTGGTGCTCGTTTCTCCCCAGGACCGGATTCTCACCGCCGAGGAGCTCGTTGTTCCTGTCGAAGGCACGCCCTCCGGCCAGGTCTTTGCCACGCGCAAGTGGCTCATTCTCAACCGGCTGGATTCCCGCGGCTTTTCGGACCGCGGCATCCGCCACCTGCTCGACGTGGGGGTGAAGGCGGGATGCTGGCTGCCGCTCATTAGCCATGGGCGCGCTCTCGGGTGCTTGAGCGTGGCCAGCCGGCGCGAGGGGGCGTATGCGGGCGTGGATTTGAACCTGCTCAGGCAGATTGCCGGCCAGGTGGCTCTGGTCATCGACAACGCCGTGGCCTTCCGCCAGATGGCCGAATTAAATGATCGTTTGGCGGAAGAAAAGCAATACCTCGAAAGCGAACTGGGCGCTGGATATAACGAAATTGTGGGCAAAAGCGCCGCGCTGAGGCGCGTGCTGCAAAAGATCGAGACCGTCGCGCCGACCGACGCCACGGTGCTGATTCAGGGCGAAACGGGCACCGGGAAAGAGTTGATCGCGCGGGCCGTGCACAACCTCAGCGCGCGGCGCGAGCACACCTTCATTAAGCTGAATTGCGCGGCGATACCCATCGGACTGCTCGAAAGCGAGATTTTCGGCCACGAGCGCGGGTCGTTTACGGGCGCGATCGCGCAGAAAATCGGGCGGCTCGAGCTTGCGCACCACGGCACCTTTTTTCTCGACGAAGTCGGCGACATGCCCCTAGAACTCCAGCCAAAACTGCTGCGCGCCTTGCAGGAAAGGGAATTTGAGCGCGTTGGCGGCGCCCGCACTATCCCCGTGGACGTCCGCCTGGTGGCGGCTACGAATCAAGACCTGGAAGAGCTGGTGAAAGAGCGCCTCTTCCGCAGCGACCTCTATTATCGTCTCAAGGTCTTTCCTGTGGTCATCCCGCCGCTGCGCGAAAGGCCGGAAGACATTCCCGCGCTGGCTAACTACTTTATGCGGAAATACGCCCTGCAGATGGGCAAGCGCATTCAACACCTCGCGCCGGCAAGCCTGCGCGCGCTTTTGAACTGGCATTGGCCCGGCAACGTCCGCGAACTCGAAAACCTGATCGAGCGGGCCGTGATCCTCTCGCTAGGCCCTGAACTCGATATTCCACTGGCCGAATTTGAATCCAAGGGAGACAGCGACCGCCGTCCAAGCCTGCAAACGTTGGAAGAGGCTGAGCGCGAGCATATCCTGCGGGCGCTCAGAGAATCCAAAGGCATTGTAGGAGGGCCGCAGGGCGCGGCGGCGCGCCTCGGCCTCAAGCGCACAACCCTAAATTTCAGAATGCGCAAATTAGGGATATCGCGCAAAGAGTTGTGACGATATATTGCCATATGACGATATGTTGTCACTTAAGATTGCCACTTGGCCGGTTTGACGCTTCTTTATAGATATAACCATATTGTTATCATTTAGATATAAAAATGCTTGCTTTGGCGGCGAACGTGCTCTTAATCTTGGCAGGTGGGGGGCGCGAAGTGCCCCTGGGGTAGGATAGGCTCCAGTTACGCTCCGTCAAGCGGCGCCCCCTTTAGATCCTTAATTATGAATAACGGCAATAAGTTAGCGCCGGTTGATTTTGTAGCGGCGGCCTCTGGCCGCCGGTTTTCAATACCAAAAACCGGCGGCCAGAGGCCG
>DASZAE010000079.1:0-2420 GCA_035945515.1 Terriglobia bacterium | reverse complement strand
CGGCAAATTTGAGCTCGCGGACAAAGGCACCATTTTTCTCGACGAAATCGGCGATGTGCCGCCCGCCATTCAGGTGAAGCTGCTGCGCGTGCTGCAGGAGCGCGAGTTTGAACGGCTGGGTGGAACCAAAACTTTGAAAGTGGACGTGCGCCTGGTCGCCGCCACCAACCGCGACCTGCGCGCCGCGCTCGAGCAGGGCACTTTCCGCGAGGATTTGTATTACCGCCTCAACGTAGTGCCCATCAATATTCCACCGCTGCGCGAGCATAAGGAGGACATACCCGATCTTGTCCGCTATTTTCTCGAGCGCTTCGCCGGAGAAGCAGGCAAGCAGATCAAAGGCTTGACGCCGTCCGCCTTAAAGATACTGATGGACTTTCACTGGCCCGGCAATGTGCGCGAACTCGAGAATATTATCGAGCGTGCAGTGGCTTTGAGCAGCGGGCCGGAGATCGACGCCCCGGACATTCAACTGGACCTTTCACCCCCGAAGCCGCTGGCCAACGGATCAGCTAGTCCGTTTCCGCCTCCTGGCATGACCCTCGAGCAATTTGAGGATGAGATCATCCGCGAATCGCTACGCCGCGCTGGCGGCAACAAGAGCCAGGCGGCGCGCCAACTTGGGCTTTCACGCAATGCCCTGCGCTACCGGCTATCGAAAATAGGCGTGCCCGACGAGGGCGAAGGCTAATAAAATCAGCAAAGAGTTTATCGTCTGGCGCTGTCATGCTGAGCGAAGCGAAGCATCTATTTGTCATATTTGAAAACAAAAAGCAGATGCTTCACTTCGCTCAGCATGACAAATCAGGGTTTTTCAGCAAAATGCCAGACTGACAGAGCCTGGTAAATGCAACGCATATTTATACATGGAGTGCAATATTATGCAAAAGCAAGTCCTGTCGTGCGCGGTATTCCTATTCGTTCTCTTGCCCATCCTCGCCCCGGCGCAGCAGCGCGCGGCCCGCTCGGCATTCCGCCCGCCCGCAGTTCCCTTGGTTGCGGTCGACCCTTATTTCAGCGTCTGGTCGTTCGCCGATCATCTTACCTACGATGCCACCCGCCACTGGACCGGCACGCGCATGACGATGCAGAGCCTCGCGCGTGTAGATGGGCAGAACTATCGCATCATGGGCGACGAACCGGGAAACGTGCAGCCTGCCCGTCAAGTAAGCCTGCATGTTTTTCCAACTCGAACCATTTATGAGTTTGAAGCAGGCGCGGTGGGCATTACGCTGACCTTTCTCACTCCCGATTTGCCTCACGACCTTGATGTGCTCTCGCGCCCGGTCACGTATCTCACCTGGGCCGTGCGATCTCTCGACGGTAAGCCTCATCAGGTCTCAATCTACTACGACAACACCGGCGAACTGGTGGTGAATACGCCAGACGAGGCCGTCACCTGGTCGGCCCCTGCAATCAGCGGATTAAACGTGCTGAAGATGGGATCAAAAGCTCAGCCGGTGCTGGGCAAGGCTGGGGACCGAATCCGAATTGACTGGGGATATCTTTACGCGGCGGCGCCGGAATCAGAATCGGCTGAATACGAGAACGGCGCTCAGCGAGCTTTGATTCGCACGTTCCTCTCCAAAGGCGGCCTGTCCGTGGCAAGCGGAAGCGGGACGCAGATGCCGCGCGCCGCCAACGATCATTGGCCGGCGATGGCTTTTGATTTCAACTTGGGCAGCGTAACCGCCGCGCCCGTCTCGCGACACCTCATTCTGGCCTATGATGAGATCACCCCGATTGAATATTTCCATCAGCGATTGCGCCCTTGGTGGCAGCACGACGGCATGGATATCGATCATCTGCTCGAGATTGCCGAACGTGACTACCCCGCGCTTGCGGCCCGCTCGCAGAAGTTCGATCAAAAACTCATGACGGAACTCACTCTCGCGGGCGGCCCCGAATACGCGCAAGTGGCCGCTCTTGCCTACCGCCAGAGCTTTGCAGCCAATAAGGTGGCTATTGGTCCGCACGACGAGCCACTGATGTTTCTCAAAGAAATCTCAAGCTGTGGTTGCGCGCAGACCGCCGATGTGATTTATCCCGAGTCGCCCATCCTGCTGTTGCTGAATCCTCATCTGCTTGAAGATTCGCTGGCGCCGCTCATCGACTACGCGCAATCGGGCGCTTGGCCGTATTCTTACGCGCCGCACGATCTCGGAACTTACCCCATCGACAACGCGCGCGTGCCTTCGAAGATGGAAAGCATGCCCGTCGAGGAAACGGGCAATATGCTGCTGATGATTGGAGGCATTGCCAAGGCGGAGGGCAGCGCGTCGTTTGCCGCTAAATACTGGCCGGTGCTTTCGCAATGGGCAAATTATCTCAAAGAGAACGGCCTCGACCCAGGAGATCAGCTCTGCACGGATGACTTTACGGGACTGCTCGCGCACAATGCCAACCTGTCCTTGAAAGCC
>DASZAE010000078.1:0-15075 GCA_035945515.1 Terriglobia bacterium | reverse complement strand
GGCTAACCGCTGGACGCATTGCTCCTCAGTGCCAAAGAGCCTTTGAAACTGCTGGATCGTCATCATTCTGTGGAGTTTTTGCCTTTTCATGCCTCCCATTATATCGCTTTTCATTCGCCGGATCAAGCTTGATAATCATATCCATGATTTATGAATATCAAGCTTACTCCGGAGCCAAGTTCATCGGGACGATTCCCCTCACCCGCCCTCCTTCGTCGGGCACCCTCTCCCACCGGGAGTCTGTGGGACAACTCGGAGGTCGAACCTAGAATCAACAACTTACGGATGAAGCAACCCTTGTAACTTATTGATTCTTCGTCGGCAAAGTTAGTTGTCCCACAGACTCCCACCGGGAGAGGGATGGAATCCCGGCCTCTTGCCCTCTCCCGGCGGGAGAGGGTGGCGAGCGGAGCGAGCCGGGTGAGGGGCGTTGCCGGTGGTTTCCCGACTAGAGTGCGTCGCGGTATTTCTGCCGGAGCAAGCTTGATGATCATGCCGTAATTTTGGAGTGTGGGAGCTTGCTCCCGCTGTATTTCGCCGGAAGCTTGCTTCTGGCACGGGCCGGACACGCCCAAGTCAAAGCGGCAGCAAGCTGCCGCACTCCATAAGCCTATCACGTCTCTATGAGATTTTTGAGACAAATGGGATAAACGAGACATTTTTTAATATTATTCTGCCTGCAGCATGGAATCTCCACGGCAGGAGAGTTTCGGTTGGACCTTGGCGGGTCAAGCGTGTCCAGCAGCCGCGGCCACATCAACCAGACTCACCGGGCGAAACTTTTGCTGACGTAGGGCCGCGCCCTATGCTACAAAGTCAATGGCTGGCTTGTTCAATACCATTATTCGCGCTAAGCGCGTGAGCCGCAATACGTTCAGAATGATAATGGATTGGGTCGCAGTAAAGGCCGCCCTGGGCTGCAAACAATGCGGCTTTTTTCACATTCGAAAATCTGATAATTGGAAATTAGCTCACGGGAGAAATACCGATGCCCAAAAATTTCAAAGACCTGACGGAACGGGAAATCCTGGCGCTGGCGGTAACGCTTGAAGAGGAAGATGCCCGCATTTTTGGCGACTTCGCCGAGGGTTTGCGCGAGACGTATCCCAGCTCAGCCAAAATGTTCGATGAGATGCGTGTCGAAGAAGTAGGGCACCGCGACCGGCTGATCGATCTCTATCGCCAGCGTTTTGGCGAGCATATTCCCCTCATCCGCCCACAGGACGTAAAGGGTTTTGTGGTGCGCACGCCCGTCTGGCTGGTGCGTCCGCTCGGCCTCGATGCGGTGCGGAAGCAGGCCGCTCTGATGGAAATGGAAACCCGCCGGTTTTACGAGCGCGCTATTCAGCGCGTTACCGACGCCTCGATCCGCAAGCTGCTCGGCGACCTGGCCGAGGCCGAGCGCGAGCATTACGCCATGGCCGAGACTCTCGAGCAAAAACACCTCACGCCCGATACGCGCCAGGAAGAGGAACTCGCCCGCCACCGGCAATTTGTGCTGCAAGTTGTGCAGCCGGGGCTGCAAGGCTTGATGGATGGATCGGTCTCGACGCTCGCGCCCATTTTCGCCGCCGCCTTCGCCACGCACCACAGCCGCGACGCGTTTCTGGTGGGGCTTGCTGCTTCGATTGGCGCCGGTATCTCGATGGGCTTCGCCGAGGCCGTCTCCGACGACGGCTCGCTGACTGGGCGCGGCTATCCGTGGGTGCGTGGATCCATCTGCGGGCTGATGACCACAGCCGGAGGCATCGGGCATACGCTGCCGTTTCTCATTCCTAACTTCCACCTGGCATTTACCATCGCCGTGGCCGTGGTCGCCTGCGAACTCGTCATTATCAGCTATATCCGCAACCGTTTTATGGATACGCCCTTCCTCTCTGCCGCCTTCCAGGTGGTGGTCGGCGGCGTGCTCGTGTTCATCGCCGGGATCTTGATTGGCAGCTCGTGAAGTTGGTGCGGCAGCTTCTGATTGCCAGTTTCATGTGACCTCCGTTGCGCATGATTTCTATAACCTGACCTAGCTCTCATTGACACGAAATTCGTGATACACTATATTCATGTTATGAAGCCTCACTTGCGAAATGTGACCGTCACGCTTGAAGAAGATGTTGCCCGCTGGGCTCGCATCGAAGCCGCGCAAAAAGAGATGAGCGTTTCACGCCTCCTGGGCGATATTCTGAAAGAGCGCATGATTGAAAATAATGATTATGCGCGCGCTATGCGCCGGGCGCTTGCCCGAAAACCCTTCCTTAAGACGGACGGGCAGTATTTGTCGCGCGAGGAGGTTCATGACCGCGCCCGTCTTCGTTGACACCAACGTCTTCATCTACGCTCTCGATGAAGCGGACCCGGAAAAACAGGAGGCCGCGCTCCGCTGGCGGGCGGAATTGTGGAAGAGCCGCCTTGGCCGCATCAGCTATCAAGTTCTGCAGGAGTTTTACGCGAAAGTTACACAGAAGTGGCCAGGCGCCCGCGAGGCAGCCCGCTCCGAGGTGCGCGATTTACTTGCTTGGGCGCCTGTGAGCGTCAATGCAGAGCTTGTTGAGCGTGGATGGGAAATCCAAGATCGCTATCAGCTCTCATTTTGGGATGCGCTAATTGTGGCCGCAGCAAAAGCGGCTGCGTGTCAATACCTCCTCACCGAAGACTTGCAACCCGGTCAAAACTTTGACGGCCTAGTCGTGATTTGCCCTTTTTCCGTGACACCCGCTTCGCTTTCTTAACCCTGCCTCGCATTTCTACCTACATCCCTATCATATGGGTGCATCTATTAAAGCCAAGTTATACGCGACTAATTAAATTAACATCCTTAGTAACAATGTATTACGTCTTATAAAAAATATATTGACAATGTACAACTAATATCTTATGATGTGCATCTACTAATATGTAGCGACTTTAGCGCAGGAATGCAAGGAGGATGTAGTCATGGCGATTGTAAGATGGGAACCATTTAGGGACCTTTTGACCACTCAGGACCGATTCAACCGGTTATTCAACGAGACGTTTTCCAACGTCTTTGGGAACGAACAATCGAATTCCAAGGCGTGGACGCCGGCGGTGGACATCTACGAGACGGACCACAATCTGGTGATGAAGGCTGAGCTGCCCGGCATCGACCCGAAGGACGTGGAAATTCGGGTGGAAGACGGTACGCTCTACGTCAAGGGCGAGCGAAAGTATGAGAACGAGGTAAAGGAGGAGAACTATCATCGCGTTGAGCGATCTTACGGCTCGTTCGCGCGAACTTTTACGCTGCCCCGCACCATTAACACAGAGGAGATCAAGGCGGATTATAAAGATGGCCTCCTGACCCTGACCATGCCGAAGCGCGAAGAGGCGAAGCCGAAGACGGTGAAGATCAATGTTGCGCAGGTCGCCGCGGCCGCCCGGCAATAAGGCTCGCTTCGGCGGTTGATGCGGTTGGTGAGATAATTAGGGCCGTGCCTTGTTCGTGAACTACAGGACAAGGCGCGGCTTTTTTGCTGGTGTAGCGGTGGCGTCTCCAGCCGGTGTTTAAGTATTCAAAAACCAATGGCGAGCCGGAACCGTTATAGGACAAGGAATACCTATGGCCACGCGATTCGATAAATACACGGTGAAAGCTCAGGAAGCTCTCCAGGCCGCGCAGGAATTAGCGGGGCAGCACGGCAATCAGCAGATTGAGCCGTTGCATCTTTTGCTGGCGCTCGTTGGGCAGACCGAGGGCATCGTTCCGGCAATTCTTTCCCGGCTGGGCGTGCCGCCATCAAGCGTGGCAAGCGAAGCCGAGAGCGCGTTGGGCGCCCTACCCAAGGTGGGCGGGTCAACAGACCATTTCCTTTCGCCTGCGCTCAAGCAGATTTTAGACGGCGCTTTCGATGAAGCCACGCCCTTCAAAGACGAATTCGTCTCCACCGAGCATCTGTTGCTCGCACTCACGAAGCATCCCAAGGACGCCGCCGGCCGCATCCTTTCGCGGCTTGGAGTGACGCACGACGCCATTCTGAAGGCGCTGGTGGCGGTGCGCGGCACGCAGCGGGTGACGGATCAGAATCCCGAAAGCAAATTTCAGGCGTTGGAGAAATTCGCGCGCGACCTTACCGATCTTGCCCGCCGCGGCAAGCTCGATCCGGTGATCGGGCGCGACGACGAAGTGCGCCGCGTGATCCAGGTGCTCTCCCGCCGCACCAAAAACAACCCCGTGCTGATTGGCGAGCCTGGAGTCGGCAAAACGGCGATTGTCGAGGGTATCGCGCAGCGCATCGTTGCGGGCGACGTGCCCGAAAACCTGAAACCCAAGCGCATTATTCAACTTGACCTGGGCGCGCTGGTGGCGGGCGCGAAATTCCGTGGTGAATTTGAAGACCGCCTGAAGGCCGTGCTGAAGGAGATTGAAGAGTCGAGCGGCCAGATGATCCTTTTCATTGACGAGCTGCACACGCTGGTGGGCGCGGGCGCGGCGGAGGGCGCGATGGACGCCTCCAACATGCTCAAGCCGGCGCTCGCGCGCGGCGAGTTGCGCTGCATCGGCGCCACCACGCTCAAAGAATACAAGCAGCATATCGAGAAAGACGCCGCGCTCGAGCGCCGCTTCCAGCCTGTCTATGTGGGGCAGCCCACAGTGGAAGACACCATCGCCATCCTGCGCGGCCTGAAGGAGCGATATGAAGTGCATCACGGCGTGCGCATCAAGGATTCCGCCATTGTCGCCGCGGCGGTGCTTTCGAGCCGCTACATCGCGGATCGTTTCCTGCCCGACAAGGCCATTGACCTGATTGACGAGGCCGCGTCCAGCCTGCGCATTGAAATCGATTCAATGCCGGCGGAGATTGACCAGATTGAGCGCCGCCTGACACAGCTTGAAATCGAGCGCCAGGCGCTCAAGAAAGAGGAAGATGCAGCCTCGCGCGAGCGCCTGGCGAAGCTTGAGCCGGAAATCCGTTCTTTGCGCGAGAAGGTGGACCCGCTTAAGCTGCGATGGAAAGCGGAGAAGGAAGTGATTGCGGGCATCCGTCAGTTGAAAAGCGAAATTGAAGACGCGAAGACCGCCGAGCAGCGCGCTACGCGCGAAGGCGCCCTCAACAAGGCGGCGGAAATTCGCTATGGGAAACTGGTGTCGCTGGAAAAGAAGCTGGGCGACGCCAACCAGCGGCTCGAACAATTGCAGGAAACCGGCCGCATGTTGAAAGAAGAAGTAGATGAAGAGGACGTGGCCAAGGTGGTCTCCAAGTGGACGGGCATCCCGGTGACCAAGATGCTCGAGGGCGAGACCGCGAAGCTGGTGAAAATGGAAGACCGCCTGCGGCTACGCGTGATCGGGCAGGACGACGCGCTGCGCGTCGTGGCCAACGCCGTGCGCCGCAGCCGCGCCGGACTCAGCGACCCGAAGCGGCCTCTAGGCTCATTCCTGTTTCTCGGCCCGACCGGCGTAGGCAAAACGGAACTGGCACGCGCGCTGGCCGAATTTCTGTTTGACGACGAGCGCGCCATGATCCGCATTGACATGTCGGAATACATGGAGAAGCACGCCGTTTCGCGGCTGGTGGGCGCGCCGCCCGGATACGTGGGTTACGAAGAAGGCGGCCAGCTTACCGAGCCGGTTCGCCGCCGTCCCTATGCCGTGCTGCTCTTTGATGAAATCGAAAAGGCCCATCCGGACGTGTTCAACATTTTCCTGCAGATCCTCGACGACGGCCGCCTGACCGATGGCAAAGGCCGCACCGTGGACTTCAGGAACACGGTGATTATCATGACCTCGAATATCGCCTCGCATTTTATTCACGAGGCGGCGGGGCGCGGCAAAACCGAAGAGCCGGGCAAGATCACCGAAGACGTGAAGCGGCGCATTCATGAGGAACTGCTTGCGCACTTCCGGCCCGAATTTCTGAACCGCATCGACGAAACGGTCATCTTCAATCCACTCGGCAAGGCGGAGATCGAAAAGATCATCGATTTACAGCTCAGCCATCTCCGCGCATTGCTCGAAGAACGGAAGATTCACCTGAACCTGACGGAGAAAGCCCGTGAGCTGCTCGCCCGCGAAGGCTATGACGTTCAGTTCGGCGCGCGCCCGCTCAAGCGCGCTATCCAGCACATGATCCAGGACCCGCTCGCCATGAAGATGCTCGATGGCGAAGTGCTGCCGGGGGACTCGCTGGTTGTCGATGCGGACTTGAAGAAGGGCGAAATGGTGTTTGAAAAGGAGACGGTAAAAGCTGCAAAGAGGTGAGGTCGATGTGTATATATCTGATTAGGTCGACGATGGAGTCGCCTTGCGCGCCGTCGCTTGCCGTGCCCGTTCGCTCACAGCGTCGATCCAATGTCTGACCTGCTCTCTGCTATATTTTCCCTCTCCTTTTCTGGCAAGATCCATAGCAAACAACGCTGCTCCGAGAGCCTTAAAGTTTTTCATGGCATTCCAAATTTCATCTCCCTTATGTTGTGCGAATAAGTCAAATCCTGGCGATTCATGTCTGCGCGTCCTGCTGCCATGAAATCCTAGTCGATTGCGGAATACTCTCAACAGATCACGAAAGGGCACAACCTGGGCCTCTATGGCTGCTATCGTTAGTTCTTCCTCGGGGAATTTCTCCCGCCACACGCGGAAGGCATTGACACCATCCTCGGAATCTTCGACAAGGCTATAGAAATATGCATAGAGCAGGAGCATTAGCGTCATACCTACAGACCATTTCTCGTCATTGAGGGATGGAGCGTAGTGTCCGGAAAGGAGATCAGTGTACACAGTCCATAAGTTCATGAACTGCATATTTCTCTCCGCAAAAATCCTAAATTCTTCCGCCATCTCGTCGACTTTTTCGTCCATTATTGCCTCCTTTGAACGACTGAGGACTTAACTTTAGCGCCGAAACCGTAATATCATTATAATATCAACGAGGCGGCCATGCCCAATACCATGCTGCGGAACATTCCTGATCGCATCTACAAATGGCTTCAAGGGGAAGCTCGCCGGAACCATCGGAGCCTGAACTCTGAGATTCTTGCGATTCTTTCCGACGAGGATAGCTGGGCGATTCGCCGGCTAGAGATTGATTCGGTGATGTCAGAACTCCGCCCACTCCGCAAGAGGATTCGGCGAAAATATCCCAATGCCCCGGACAGTGTTGAGCTACTCCGCGAAATCCGGAATGAGCGATGAACTTGGTGCTCGATGCGAGCGTAGCTGCGAAGTGGCTACTGGAGGAGGAAGGCACCCGTGAAGCAGAGGCTTTGCTCGAAAGCTGCAAAGCGGGCCGCTATGCGCCGGTCGCTCCAGCCATTCTGGCGCCCGAAATCGCTGCCGTTTTGTGGAAACGGATGATACGAGGCTTTCTCACAATGAATCAGGCCAAAAGCTTGTATCAGCAATTTGAGTTAATTCGCCCACCGCTTGTGCCGCTAGACGGGTTAGTCCGGCCGGCGCTGGAGCTTGCTCTACGTTTTCGTCATTCTCTTTATGATTGCCTCTATGTGGCACTTTCACGCCAAATGGGGTGCTGCATGGTAACGGCTGATGAGCGCCTGCATCGCGCGCTTAGCCGCGAAGACTCAGGAATTCTGCTCCTTCGTGATTGGCGACCGTAACAGAATCTTTCGCAGGAACATCTCACCCTTAGGAATTAGAGCTTATGTGGAACAACTTTAAGACAACAATCTTGCTTGCCGGGCTTACTGGCCTTCTGCTGGCCATCGGCGACATCTGGGGCGGGCGGCAAGGGCTGACCATCGCGCTGATTTTCGCCGCGGTGATGAACCTGGGCAGCTATTTCTTCTCCGACAAGATTGCCATCGCATCGAGCGGCGCCAAGCCTATTGCGCGAGAAGAGAACCCGCGCATCTACCAGATCGTCGAACGCCTTGCGGCCAAGGCCAATATTCCCGTGCCGAAGATTTACATGATCCCCACCGACTCGCCCAACGCCTTCGCCACGGGCCGCAATCCTAATCACGCTTCCGTGGCTGTGACGCATGGCATTCTGGAATTGTGCAATGACACGGAAATTGAAGGCGTCCTTGCGCACGAGCTGGGCCACGTGAAAAACCGCGATATCCTGATCAGCGCCGTCGTAGCAACGGTGGCGGGCGCGATTACTTACATTGCGCAGATGATCATGTGGGGTGAAATGTTTGGCGGGTTTGGAGGCGGGGGCGGGGGCAACGACCGCGAAGGCGGGGGCGGCATCTTTTCCGCGCTTGCTATGATGATTGTGGCGCCGCTTGCCGCCACTCTCATTCAACTCGCCATCTCGCGCTCGCGTGAGTACGAAGCCGATTCAACCGGCGCGCACATTACCGGCAACCCTCAGGGCTTGGCGAGCGCGCTTGAGAAAATCGACCAGTGGTCGAAGCGCGTCCCGATGCGGGTTTCTCCAGCGACTGCGCATCTCTACTGCGCTCAGCCGCTCACCAGCGGCCAAGTGTTTTCGGGTCTCTTTTCCACTCACCCGCCCATTCAGAAGCGCATCGCACGCCTGCTGAGCGGGCAGTACTGATCCGTAGTGCAGACCGCCGTCTTTGCGGTCTGCGGATTGCTCCCCAACTCTTCGTCAAAATCCGCCGCCACAGATTTTGTCACTGCTTTTGAGGCAATGCCCCAATTACAGGGGCCTGAATCGCCAGCACGCGTTGAATCTGGCTATCCCACACCGGCCACTCATGCGCGCCCGGAACCTCGCAGTAGTTGTAGCGAATGCGGTATTCAGACAAGATCTGAGCGAAGTCCCGGTTCATCCGCAGCAGCGAATCCGACGAGCCTGCCGAAAGATAAAGGTCTGGAATTTCCGTCACCGGAATCTCGCGCACAATCTCGAAAGGGTCATTCGCGCGGCGCGCCGGACTATCGAGAGGCCCAAAGTCATCCGCGATCGTCTTACGGATGGCGCTATCCTTCGGCAGGGCTTCTTCAAACGCCGGCTCGGCGGAGGCGGGAACGCCGCTCAGACTCGCGGCGGCGGCGAACAATTGATGGTATTTCAGGCCTAGCAACAGCGCGCCATACCCGCCCATCGAAAGCCCTGCAATGGCGCGATGATCGCGCGAAGCCAGGGTGCGGTAGTGGGCGTCCACGTAGGGAATCAAGTCGTCGATGATGTAGAGCTGCCAGTCCAATTTCGGATTGGCATAATTATCTACGTACCATCCGTTCTCGCCTTCCGGCATGACGATAATTTCCTCGTAGGGCTTGGCGTATTCAACCAGCTGCGTCTTCGTGGCCCAATCCGAATAGTGGCCCGTATAGCCGTGCAAAAGATAGAGCACGGGGAAGCGCCGCGTGGTCGCGGCATAATCCTGCGGCAAAATAACGTTGAAACTCACTTGCATCCCGCCGAGATGCGCGGGATTGAAGGCGACCGTCTCATAATCCTTGCCGAATGCCGGAACGCACAGCGCAAGCAAAACCAGCGCGCCCATCGCGCAAAAACCCCAGCACCATCGAAAAATGGGAATCATCCCCCTTTTACTGGAATACCCGGCAAGTAATCGCCTTTCCGTTTCCCCCTCTGAGAAATTGCACCGCATGGCGCGCGCTCCTCTCTGCAAAGTTTGTGCTTCCACTCATCCACCCCTTCGGCATCCTACTGGCTGCGGCGCGGATTTTCAATGTGTTTCAGGCCGTCCCAGCTAGTGCTTCCGCTTCTCCAAATGGGACGGCCAGTCCATCACATATCTATACGCTTTGCCATACAAAGTACTTGACAAACGAAAACCACTCTCGTATTCTGTGCGCGATGCCCCGTCAACCCCATTTGCGTGCGCGGTCCCATTCCCATTCAAGCACCGGCCAGCACGCCCTGGAGAATCTCCGCTTCATCCGCGAGACTATGGAACGCTCCACTGCGTTTACCGCGGTTCCGGGATGGGGCGCAATTGCCATGGGCGCGACAGCCTTGGGCGCCGCGCTGGTGGCGGCCCGGCAACCGTCGCAGCAGGCGTGGCTCGCGGTGTGGTTGATTGAGGGCGCGCTGGCGTTTCTCGTGGGCGGCTGCGCGGTCTTTCAGAAGGCGCGCGCGGCGGAAGTTCCCCTGCTCAGCGGCGCGGGCCGCAAATTTGCCCTGAGCCTTCTCCCGCCGATTATTTCCGGCGGATTGCTCACCGCGGCGCTGGCTCGCTTCGGCCTTTTCCATGCGCTGCCGGGACTCTGGCTGCTCATTTACGGAGCGGGTCTCGTCGCCGCTGGCGCATTTTCGGTGCGCGTAGTGCCGGTGATGGGCGTCTGTTTTATGGCGGCGGGGGCCGCCGCGCTATTCACTCCGCTCGCGTGGGGGAATTGGTTTCTTGGGGGCGCTTTCGGAGGGCTGCACATTTTATTCGGCATCATCATTGCCAGGAGGTACGGTGGCTAAACCAATAAGCAGGGTCGAAAGAGCGGGGGGAAACGCCGCGGCGCCGGTCAAATCAATGATCGCCCACCGGCGCGCAAGCAGGCCGGCAGAACGAGCTGATCCCATTGAGCTCGACCGGCTGGTCCACGAGCAGACGCGCCTGGGCATCCTAAGCGCGCTCGCGGTGAATGAGTCTTTGAGTTTCAATGATCTCAAGAAAATTTTGAAGACGACCGATGGAAATCTTAGCGTCCATGCGCGCAAGCTCGAAGCGGCGGACTACATCGCTTGCAGCAAATTCTTTCAGGGGCGGAAGCCAAAAACCGAATTCCGCTTGACCCGCCCCGGACGGGGCGCACTTGGCCGCTATCTCGACCAGATGGAGCAATTAATTCGCGCCGCGCGCGTGCGATAGTCAGTCCCTCTTTTTTTGCCGGTTCGCTTTGTGGAACAAAGAACTTTTATATTGTGATTTTGGAATCTAAAGCCATTGAGAATTACATAATTATAGTGCCGACAAATATTGTAGCGGCGGCCTCTGGCCGCCGCCTTTTAATCAATGGCCGGCGCTCAAAGAGCGCCGCTACAGAAAAAATTGTCACTATAACTTGTAATCTTCAATAACAAGATGCGCCGTCACAGCGATAAAACCAGAAGGAGCGGCATCGATGGATTTCCCAACAGCCCAAAAATCCGGGCGATTTCACGTTGCAATCATCATGGACGGCAATGGCCGCTGGGCCACGCTGCGCGGGCTTCCCCGCTCGGCAGGCCATCGGGCGGGGGCGGCGCGGATACCCCTTCTGGTTCAGGCCGCGATGCGCATGGAGGCCAGGGTTCTCACGCTCTATGCTTTCTCGGGAAATAATTGGGCGCGCCCGGAAGGCGAAGTGGCTGGAATCATGAAGCTCTTCGAGGATTTTATCCGCGCCGGGAACGAGGAATGGCGGCGCGACGGCGTTCGCGTTTCTGTGATCGGGCGCAGGGACCGCCTCCCCTTAACGCTGCTCGAAGCCATCGAAGCGGCGGAGAGGAATACCCGCGCGGGCGAGAGCTTCCAGTTGCGTCTCGCCATCGATTACTCAGGGCAAGACATCATTGTGGAGGCGGCGCGCCGCTTGCGTGACGAGACCTCGCCCACGCGCGACGATTTCGCCCGTCTCATGGCGCTCGCAAGTCACGCCCGTCCCGAGGATGCGGAAGTTGACTTGCTCATTCGCACCGGCGGCGAGCAGCGCCTGAGCGATTTCCTGCTGTGGGAGCTGGCGTATGCGGAGCTGTGGTTCAGTGAAAAGTTGTGGCCGGATTTTACGCCCGATGATCTCGCGGAAGCCGTGCGCGCGTTCGAAGGCCGCGAACGGCGCTTCGGACGCCTCACCCCATCCGGACGCGATGAAGAAGCCTCGCTGGCGATCCCCGCGCTCAATCACTAAATTCTTTTTTCAAATGAAACCGCGCGACTGTAGCGGCGGCCTCTGGCCGCCGGTCTTTACTATTAAAATCCGGCGGCCAGAGGCCGCCGCTACAGCCAATGACCGTCGCTGACTTATGGCTCGGTGTTCGTCGTATAATGCCGCGGCGTCTTAAATATCCAGGTTCTTCACGTCCAGCGCGTTGCCTTCGATGATCCGGCGGCGCGGCCTCGCGCAGCATCACGTCATTGTTTAATCCTGAATAACATCTCCGCAACCAGGCGATCCTCGGTTTACCTGCCTCTGTAATAATTGGCCTGCTATTAGTCAATCACCTGCTTGTTGCCCGCCACTTCAACTGCTAGTTTCGATGAAAGCGCATGAACGCGCAACAGTCAGGGAGGCGGCGGAGATCTGAGGGAATGTCCGCCGGGGAACTCTTTTTGCGGGGGAAATTCAAAAACGAGCCGGCGGCTTCGGCGCTAAAGCCATTTGCGTTTCAAGCCGCTCACGCGGGTTGGGAACCATTCCGCGAAGGCGCGCCCGGCCGGGAGCGTTGTTCTGCGACCGGCCATTCTGCTCAGCAAGCCGCTCACGAAGGACTCCGGCTCCTTGGGCAGACGTTTGACCGGCGCACATTGCTTAAACGAGCCGGCTCGCTTTTGGCGCTTCCAGCCCTGGCCAGCTTCACCGGATGCGGCGCGCCGCCCACAGGCATCTGCGCTCCAAGGTCCGCTTCGCTTGCCCGTCACCCCAATCTGGTCATAGAGGAAAACAATAGGCCTGGCGACGGTGCGTGGCGGCTCTCAAACCCCGCGACATCGCATGAGATTGAAGGCTACGCCTCGGCCGTCAGCGTCAACCTCGGGGAAGAAATCAGCTTCTTCGTGAGCACCGCCGAGCCGAGTTACACCCTGGAAATCTTCCGCATGGGGTGGTACGGCGGAGCCGGGGCTCGCAAGATGGCGCCTTCGGTCACTCGCGCCGGCCGGCTGCAGCCCGCTCCCTTCCCTGATCCCGAAACCGGATTGATTGAGTGCCCCTGGGTTGATCCCTATGTGCTCAAAATTCCGCGGGATTCGAGCGACCCGAACGGCTGGACAAGCGGCGTGCACCTGGTAAAGCTGACGGCCGCCAGCGGAAAGCAGCGATACATCATCTTTGTGGTGCGCGATGACGCGCGGACTTCTGATTTGCTATTTCAATCCAGCGTGAACACGTATCAGGCGTATAACTCCTGGGGAGGAACCTCGCTCTACACCAGCAATCCGCGGGCGTTCAAAGTCTCTTTCAATCGTCCCTATTCGCGCGGCCAAGGCTCTGGGGATTTTCTGCAGTGGGAGTACAACATGGTGCGGTTTCTCGAGAGAGAAGGGTACGACGTAACGTACTCAACCGACGTTGATACTCACGCGCGAGGCGACCAGCTTTTGCGCCATGCGGGACTCCTGGTTGTGGGACACGGCGAATACTGGTCCTGGCAAATGCGCGACAGCGTGGAAGCGGCCAGAGACCAAGGCGTGGGTCTGGGATTTTTCGCCGCCAACACCTGCTTCTGGCAGATTCGCTTTGAGCCAAGCCCAGCGACGGGAGATCCCAACCGCACGATTGTGGGCTACAAAGAGTACGCCTTGACCCGTGATCCATTTGCCACGGGTCAAGACCCGAGTCAGCAGCATCTCGTGACGACAATGTGGAGGAGGCATCCCGTCAACCGGCCCGAAAACGCCCTTGTGGGCGTCATGTACGACTGGAACCTTGGCGCGCCCGACACGGACATGGTGGTTCAAAATACGTCATCGTGGCTCTTCGAGGGAACGGGGCTGGCGGACGGCGACCGGCTGCCCGGGATATTGGGCTACGAAGCGGACCGGATGTTTCAGCACTCTCCAGAGCGAATTTGGCGGGCCGCGCACTCGCCCGTCTTCACCTCCACGGGCAAAACCCTATACGCGGATATGGCGGTTTATACCACAAAGGCATGTAGTGCCGTGGTCGGGACCGGCACGTTGCGGTGGAGCTGGGGCCTCGACGACTTTGCCATCAGCCATCCGGTTCGCACCCACCCAGCCGTGCAGCAGATTACCCGGAACGTCTTGAAGAATTTTGGCGCGCTGCCCGGTCTCGCGCCGTAGCGCCGTTATTTTTGTATTTGTAGCGGCGGCCTCTGGCCGCCGGTGGTTACTATTAAAATCCGGCGGCCAGAGGCCGCCGCTACAGGCTCTAACAGGTTGTTGAAAAAACCGTTTGCGCTGTCATTCTGAGCGCAGCGAAGAATCTGCTTCTGCGTGAAATCAATAACTTCCGAGATTCTTCGTCGCCTCCGGCTCCTCAGAATGACACGTTTACGGAGTTTTTCAACAAACCGCTAGATGTCGAGGTTCTTCACGTCCAGCGCGTTGCCTTCGATAAACTGGCGGCGCGGCTCGACGGCGTCGCCCATGAGCACGGTGAAAATGGAATCCGCCTCCACCTGATCTTCCACCCGCACTTGCAGCAGCACGCGGCGCTCCGCGTCCATCGTAGTTTCCCACAACTGTTCCGGGTTCATTTCTCCCAAGCCCTTGAAGCGCTGCACGGTGAAGGCTTTCTTGCCCACCGCCATCACGTGATCGAGCAGTTCGCGGCGGTTCTGAATCGTAATGCGATCGCCATTGGAAGAGATCACGAAAGGCGGCTTGTCGAAGCCGCGCACGCGGCGGTGGAGATCGAGCAGCCGCCGGTAGTCAGGGCTTGAGATCAATTCCCAGTCGATCACGCGGTCGCCCAGAACTTCGTTCGAGCACGTCAGCACGTAGAGGTTGTGCTCTTCATCCAGCTTCAGCGCGCACTTAAAGCCGGCGGTCTTTAGCTCCGCCGCTACCGCCTCCAGCTTGGTCTTGTCTTCGAGTTCCGCCTTTTTACCGAGTTCAATCTTGAGCAGCGCGTTCACCAGCCGCGCGTCGCCCACGCGCTTTTCAAGCTTATCGAAGAGGTCCACGTACTCGGCAAGCGCCATCAGGAAATTCGTCAGCTCGCCGCCCTGCAGGGCTGTCTTTTTCGCGCCTTCGCCCGCTTCCCCAACTTCAACCATATGATCTTCCGTCGCGCGGCGCATCACTTCGCGCCGGAATTCTTTTTCGTCGCGGATGTAGCGCGCGCTCTTCCCCTTTTTAATCAGGTAAAGAGGCGGCTGCGCGATAAAGACGTTGCCGTGCTCGACAAGCTCCGGCATCTGGCGGTAAAAAAACGTGAGCAACAGCGTGCGGATGTGCGAGCCGTCCACGTCCGCGTCGGTCATGATAATGATCTTGCTGTAGCGCAGCTTGGCGATGTCGAAATCGTCTTTGCCGATGCCCGTGCCCACCGCCGTAATCAGC
>DASZAE010000077.1:0-6088 GCA_035945515.1 Terriglobia bacterium | reverse complement strand
CGGCATGAATTTTTTGCGGAAATTGTAGTCTGCGCCGGCAGTTCATCCCAAAAGGGAACGCCGGAAATTGCGGAGGATCGAAAGCCGAGCGCCCTATTCTGCGGGCAGGAGGCATTTTCGTTATATGGCCAAATCGCTTGTTATTGTGGAATCGCCTACCAAGGCAAAGACGATCAACAAATATCTCGGGTCGGAGTATACCGTCAAGGCCTCAATGGGCCACGTCATGGACTTGCCCAAAAAAGAGCTTGGCGTTGATCTAGACAAGGGATTCGATCCGACCTATATCGTGATTCCCGGCAAGAAGGACCTCATTGAGGAGCTGAAATCCGCCGCGAAAAAGTCGGACGCCATCTATCTGGCGGCTGACCCTGACCGCGAAGGCGAGGCCATCTGCGCGCATTTACACGATCTGCTCGCCCGGAAAACCAAAAAAGTCTACCGCGTGATGTTCAACGAGATCACGCGGGACGCCATTCGCGAAGCCTTCGAGCACCCGGGGGAAATTGACTCGCGCCTGGTGGACGCGCAGCAGGCTCGGCGCATCCTGGATAGGCTGGTAGGTTATCAGGTAAGCCCGCTGCTTTGGGAGAAAGTGAAGCGGGGCATCTCCGCGGGCCGAGTCCAGACGGTGGCGCTGCGTTTGATTGTCGAGCGCGAGCGCGAAATCCGCGCCTTTGAGAAGCGGGAATACTGGACCATCACGGCGCATGTAGAGGGCAAGAACCCGCCATCATTCGACGCGCGCCTCGCCAAAATCAAGGGCGAAGACCCTGAGATTTCGAGCCAGGCAAGCGCGGACCAGATCGTAGCGGCGGCGCAAGCGGCTGGATTCACGGTTCAATCCGTGGGCACAAAGGAAAAAAAGAAATACCCTGTGCCCCCTTTCATCACGAGCAAGCTGCAACAGGAAGCCGTCCGCAAGCTGCGCTTTTCAGCTAAGAAAGCCATGATGGTGGCCCAGCACCTCTACGAAGGCATTGACGTGGGCAGCGAAGGCTCGGTGGGCCTCATCACTTATATGCGCACCGACTCCACGCGCGTGGCCGAAAGCGCGCTGGCGGCGGCGCGGGAATACATTCAGAAAAATTACGGCGCGGATTACCTGCCTGCTCAGGCGATCCATTACAAAAGCAAGAAAGACGCGCAGGACGCGCACGAGGCCATCCGCCCGACCGACGTTGCTCGCGCGCCTGATTCAATTAAGTCTTATCTGAGCGCGGATGAGTTCAAGCTTTACAAGCTGATCTGGCAGCGGTTTGTAGCCTCGCAAATGAACCCGGCTATTTTCGATCAAACCACCATCGACATTAATTCCGGGGATTATCTCTTCCGCGCCACGGGATCGGTTGAAAAGTTCAATGGCTTCCTTTCGGTTTATCAGGAAGGCCATGATGATAAAGCCACCGATGAGGACGCGGAAGAACTCAAGCACCGCCTCCCGGCCGTTGAACCCGGCGAGCGGCTGAAGCTGCATAAAATCGATCCGGAACAGCACTTCACCGAGCCGCCGCCACGCTACAACGAAGCGACGCTGGTCAAGGCGCTCGAAGAAAAGGGCATCGGGCGGCCCTCAACCTACGCCAACATCCTTTCCGTCATTCAAAACCGCGCCTACGTTGAGAAAATGCAGGGCCGCTTTTTTCCTACCGAGCTCGGCATTATCACCAGCGACTTGCTGGTGAAAAACTTCAGCGAAATTTTTGACGTGGCCTACACCGCGCGCATGGAAGAAGAACTTGACGAGGTGGAAGAGGGCAAGCTGAAATGGACCGAGGCGCTGGATGAATTCTACAGGAAGTTCAAAAAGGAGCTTCGCACCGCGGAACGCGAGATGGTGGACCTGAAAGGTGAAGGCATTCCTACCGATGTGAAGTGCGAAAAATGCGGGAAGCCGATGGTGATCCGTCTTGGGCGCAACGGGCAGTTCCTTGCGTGTACGGGATACCCCGAATGTGACGGCACCCGCGACCTAACCCCCGAGCTCCAAGCGCAGCACGGAGGCGGCGCGGCAGCGCCGGAAGTTCCCGAACAAGCCTGCGAAAAATGCGGCAAGCCGATGGCGGTGAAGCGCGGTCGCTTCGGCTTTTTTCTTGCCTGCACGGGCTACCCCGAGTGTCGGAACACGAAAAAAATCGTGATGGGCGACGGCAAAGTAACAACCGTTCAGGACGTTCTGCTGGAAGAAAAATGCCCTGAGTGCGGCTCGCAACTTGTCATTAAGCACGGGCGCTACGGGGAATTCACCGCGTGCAGCAACTATCCCACGTGTAAATTCGTCAAGCGGCAAACGCTCGGCATTGCCTGCCCCGAGAAGGAATGCACCGGGGAGATCGTCGTGCGGAAGTCGAAGCGCGGCAAGACGTTCTATGGGTGCAGCCGCTACCCCGACTGCAAATTTACCGCCTGGGATAAACCCGTCGCCGAGCCGTGCCCAAGTTGCGGCTCGCCGATCCTGCTCGAAAAGACCACCAAAAAAGCCGGACCCTTGCGTTATTGTCCCAACGAAGAGTGCAAGTATGAGCACGCTGTCGCTTGAGCTTGCCCATGAACAGTGCAGCCCAGCCCTTACGGAAACGCGACGATTCACTCGGTAGACGAGGGTTTTTCCTCTCGCAGATACTCGTAAACCCAAAGCCCAACTTTCTCGTGGAAAGTATCCGCAAGCGAGGGGATGCCGGCGGAGGGCTCGTCATAGGCGATTCTTTCCACGCGGTGCATCGGATAAAACGCAGTCATCATCGTCACTCGCGCCTCAACTTGGTGCAGCGCCTGCCGCAGAAAGTCATTAAATAGTTCTACATTAATTCCGCGCAGCGTCACGCCTTCGGGGCGCAAAGACACGAGCAGTCCCCAGATTTTTTCCCTGGGATTTATAAGGCTGGCGACGACGATTGAATTAGGCTCCACCCTTCACCCTGCAGAACCACCGAATTTTTGCGGCGGCCTCTGCCCACTTGATTTCAAATAGTAAAGATCGGCGGCCAGAGGCCGCCGCTACAATTGATACGTCCGCGGCGGCTCGTCCACATGAAGCGGCGCTTCCGTGAGCTTTCGCACGCCTTCGACGGTAGCCTCCGGCGCGATCTCCCGCAACCAAAGCCCGTCCGGACCCAGTTCAATCACGGCAAGCTCGGTGACAATCAGATCGACCACACTGGTTCCGGTGAGCGGCAGCGCGCAGCGGTTCAAAATCTTGGGCCGCCCGTCGCGCGTGGTGTGCTCCATGGCCACGATCACGCGGTTCGCGCCCGCCACCAAGTCCATGCTGCCGCCCATGCCCTTCACCATTTTCCCGGGAATCATCCAACTTGCAAGATCGCCCTGGCCGCTCACTTCCATCGCGCCAAGCACCGTCAGATCAATCTTCCCGCCGCGAATCATGGCGAAAGAGTCGGCGCTCGAAAAGTAAGCCGTGCCCGGGATTTCGGTGACGGTCTCTTTGCCCGCGTTGATCAAATCTGGGTCCACTTCGTCCTCGAGCGGAAACGGTCCAACGCCGAGCATTCCGTTCTCGGATTGCAGAATTACTTCAATCCCTTGCGGAATGTAATTCGCCACCAGCGTAGGAATGCCAATCCCTAGATTGACATAGAAGCCGTCCTTCAATTCCCTGGCAATGCGGCGCGCGATGATTTCGCGTTTGTCCATGATACATTCAATGACATTGGCAATTCATTTACTTTATCAGTTCTTTGTTCGCACGGTCCTTTTTTCAATTTTCTTCACATATCCCGTTCCTTGGATAATCCTCTTGACGTAGATGCCGGGTGTCACGATGCTATTCGGGTCGAGGCTGCCGAGCTCCACCAGATCTTCCACTTCAGCAATGGTGATTTTCGCTGCGGCCGCCATCACCGGATTAAAATTGCGCGCCGTCTTGCGATAGATCAAGTTACCCCAGCGGTCGCCCTTCCACGCTTTGACCAAGGCGAAATCCGCGGTCAAGCCGCGTTCAAGCAGGTACTGCCTGCCGTTGAACTCCCGCACTTCTTTGCCTTCAGCCACTACAGTTCCAATGCCCGTCGGCGTATAAAAAGCGGGAATGCCCGCGCCGCCGGCGCGAATGCGCTCGGCAAACGTTCCTTGCGGGTTCAATTCCATTTCGAGGCCGCCGTGCAACACGAGATCTTCGAGATGCTTATTTTCGCCTACGTAGGAGCCGATTAGTTTCTTGATTTGGCCAGCCTCCAGCAGCAACCCCAACCCGGAGCCGTCGATGCCCGCGTTGTTGCTGATGATAGTGAGACCCTTTGCGCCTCGGCGCAGCATTGCAGCGATGAGGTTTTCAGGAATGCCGCACAACCCGAAGCCGCCCACCATGAGGGAGGCGCCGTCCAGGATGTCCGCCATCGCAGCATCGGCGTTGGAGAAGACTTTGTTCATCGCGCTAATTCATGGTTCCACACAAAGGCAGACTCTTCGCGGAGCTTACCCTGAAACTTATCAATAAGGCCGAAAAAACAACAAGTATAAAGACGGCCGGACTGAAATTTGAGAGCCGCGCATTGTATCAGGGCATGACCTTGGTCGTGCCGAAACCTCCCAAGAATAGCGGCTTTAGCCGCTGCTTCAGGGGGCTGAAGCCCGATTCCTGTGGCCGGCTCTTCGGCACGACTGAAGTCATGCCCTGATACAGGGCGATCTGATAGCCGGCTCTTCGGCACGACTGAAGTCGTGCCCTGATACAGGGCGATCTGATGGCCGGCTCTTCGGCACGACTGAAGTCGTGCCCTGATACACAGCGATCTGACCGCCAGTATACACTGCCATTCGTCACCCCTTAAGCTGCAATCGCAACTTCTGGGCTTGTTCAAATTCGCGTTCGAGGGTTTCGTCCGCAAGATGATCGCGGAGGGTTTGAAGCTTGGCGATGAAAGCGTCGAGCGATTGCCGGATGTTTTCACGGTTCGTCGCGCAAATGTCGCGCCAGAGGAGGTAAGGACTCTCGGCAAGGCGGGTGGCGTCGCGGAAGCCCGAGGCGGCCACATCCAGCGGCAGCCCGGGCTGTGCTTCAATCACGCTGGCCAGCGCGGTTGAGGCGAGTTGCGGCAAGTGGCTGAGCCAACCTACAGCTTGATCGTGCAACGCGGCGTTCATCATGAGCACGCGCGCGCCAAGCGACGAGACTAAATCACGAAAGGCTGCCACGCGAGGATGATTGAGATCGTCTTCGCTCGCGGGCGTCAATACGTAGCACGCCTCGTCGAAAAGCGCCTCATCCGCGTATTCAACCCCCGATCGCTCCTTACCCGCCATCGGATGGCCGCCCAGAAACAGGGGAGAGCCGCCAAAAATCCGCGTGGCCTCCTGGCAGATTATCGCCTTCGTGCTACCCGTATCCGTGATCAGGGCGCCCGGAGCCGCGGCGCCTTGAAGTTGCGGCAGAAGCTGAAGAATCGCGCCGACCGGGGCCGCCAGAATGACTAAATCCGCTCCCTGAACTGCGCGGCGCGGGTCTTCTTCCGCCCGGTCGATAGCGCCCGCGGCAAGAGCCTGTCTCAAGATCGTCGCGCTGTCCGAGCCTACGCGAACGCCGCCAAAACCGCTCCTCTTCAGCGCCAGCCCCCACGAGCCGCCAATGAGACCCGTGCCGATCATGGCGATGCGCCGGAATGGACCATCGGAGAGTGGCAACGTTCACCTTATCGGGATGCTGAAAAGCGCCTTGAAAGTTTCGGCCAAACTGTAGCGGCGGCCTCTGGCCGCCGATATTAAATCGTGAAGACCGGCGGGCAAAGCCTATAAGGGGCCGCCGGATTTTAATAGTAAAGACCGGCGGCCAGAGGCCGCCGCTACAACAAACATTCACAGCGTTCTTCCCACTGCGGGTGCAATCAGCTTCAGCTCCGCCATTAGATCGCGGAACTGCTCGGGATAGAGCGCCTGCGGGCCGTCACTCAAGGCTTTCTCCGGCTGATGATGGACCTCAAGAATCAAACCGTCTGCGCCCGCTGCCACCGCCGCGCGCGCCATGGGCGGCACTTGATCGCGGCGGCCTGTGGCGTGCGAGGGATCGGCGATGATCGGCAAATGGGAAAGCTTGTGCGTCACAGGGATAGCGGAAACGTCAAGCGTGTTGCGCGTG
>DASZAE010000076.1:0-23030 GCA_035945515.1 Terriglobia bacterium | reverse complement strand
CGATACCCACGACTGGGACGCGGTTGAAACTCCCGTGCTGGTTGATGGAATGTTTCATGGCAAGCGCCGGAAAATGCTGATGCAGACCTCGCGCAATGGCTATTTCTTTGTGCTGGATCGCACGACGGGCAAGAATCTGCTTAGCGTTCCATTTGGGCCGATCAACTGGTCACTCGGCATAGATTCGCGCGGGGAGCCTATTCCAAATCCGGCGAAGGAGCCGGCGCCGGATGGACGTCTGATCGCTCCTGATGAAGGCGGAATGACGAATTTCCGCTCGCCGAGCTTCGATCCGAGGACGGGACTGTTTATCGTAGATGCCCACCCGAGCTACGGCATCTATTTTGCAAAGCCGGCGGACGGAACGTTCGGCTGGGCGGGCGCCGATTACGGTGTCTGGAGCAAGGGCGTCCTTGAAGCCATCAACTATGAGACGGGGAAGATCCGCTGGAGCGATCAACTTGGCCGCTACGGCTCGGGTGCGGGCGTGCTGACCACGGATTCCGGGCTCGCGTTTACGGGTGACGCGAACGGCAATGTGCTTGCTCTTCTGACCCGTAACGGCAAAATTTTATGGCACGCCGGGACGGGAGCGCAGATTGACACCTCACCCATCACATACCGGCTGGATGGACGTCAGTATGTGATCACTGGCAGTGGCGGCGTGCTCTTTGCATGGGCGCTGCCACAACGTGTTGTCGAGCAGTCAGCCCGCCGAAAAGCGCGCAAGTAAGCCGCGCAGGCGCGTGTGCATAGCGCGTGATCTGGCCGGTCATCTGCGCGAATAAGGCGAGCACGCGCCAGCACCGGTTTAATGATCCTGAATGCCTTGAAAACGCCGGATATCCAAGAAGAAGGCAGGCACGGCGCCGTTGCCGCCACGCTCATCTTCCTCCTTTTCCTTTACCCTCTTCTGCGAGCGTCTGTGACCTGCGCAGCCCAGAGTGAAATCACCGCGAATTTCCCCCGGAACAACTGGCAGCCTACGCGCGCGCCGCTGGGAGCCCGCTACGAGAGCGATAAAGTGTGCGCTCAGTGCCACTCTGAAATCGCCCAGCGGCAAGAACAGACGGGCATGGCGCACGCCCTTGAACTGACGGCCGAGTGCCTCATCCTTCATCAGCATCCCAATCTTACCGTTCGCATCGGCCCTTACACTTATCACATTGTCACGCGAGGGAGGAGCAGCATTTATTCGGTGATCGACGGTTCGCAGGTCTTCTCCGCTCCGGTTCTCTACGCCTTTGGGCAGGGGCAAGCTGGGCAAACATACGTGTATCACTACAACGGCGCCTATTACGAAAGCCGCGTCAGTTTTTTCAACGACACAAAGACCCTCGATCTGACGCTGGGCTATAGCCGCACACATCCGAGGAACGTCGAAGAAGCCGCGGGGCGACGAACCAGCACGGACGAGTCGCGCGACTGCTTCGCCTGCCATTCCACCGCGGCCGTTCAGAGCCAAACATTGGAGGTTGACCAACTCATGCCGGGCATCACCTGCGAAGGCTGCCACGGGCCGGGCGCGGAACACGTGGAGGCGGTGCGCTCCGGGAATCTGAAGTCGCTCCACATCTTCAATCCTGGGCGGCTCAGCACTCAAGACCTGGCGGATTTTTGCGGCTCCTGCCATAGAAGCTGGCAGCAGGTGGAGATGATGCACGCGACGGGCGTACAGACCGTGCGCTTTCAACCGTACCGCTTGGAATTAAGCCGCTGCTTTGACGCCGCCGATCCCCGCATCAGTTGCCTCTCGTGTCACAATCCTCATCACGAAGTGCGTACGGACGCTGCTTTCTATGACTCCAAATGCTTGGCTTGCCATCGGGGTGGTGGCAAGTCTTTCAAACGTTCAGCCTCTATACAGAGCGTCATAAGTCAGCGACGGTCATTGGCTGTAGCGGCGGCCTCTAGCCGCCGGTCTTTACTATTAAAATCCGGCGGCCAAAGGCCGCCGCTACAGAATCAGGCGCCGCCGACTTATGGCGTTACGTATAGAACTGCGCCAGCCTGCCCAGTCAGCCAGAAGAATTGCGTTACCTGCCACATGCCAAAATATGAGCTTCCAGGGGCGCATTTCAAATTCACCGATCATTATATCCGCATCGCGCGCGCGGGCGCGCCGTATCCTAACTAGACCTATCAGTTTCATAGGCGAGTCCCGTTGAAATGATAAGACCAATTCTCTTTATGGGCGATGCGAATGGCCTCGGCGTTGGTCATGCGATCTGCTGCGAGTGGATCAGAAAGTCGCGCAAACTTGGCGACGTGACGAGGGTGCGCGAGCTTGAAAACTCGATGGTCCCTTGCGCAAACTGGGAACCTTCATCGGGCTGGCAGGGCATCCAGGATGCTTATGGCTTTCCCATTGATCGCGTGGTCAGGCGTTTCCGGTTTGATGCCGGCTGGCTCGCCGGCCATTGCGCGCGCCTGCACGGATATGCGCTGATTGTGCTGTGGAATGGGGGCATTAATTCTCCGGACGCGCCGCAGCGCACAGGTCACACTGTAGCCGTCCGAAAGGAACCGGAGAGAATTCAGTATTTTGACCCGAACTTGGGAACGTTGGCGATCGACACATCCCAGGAATTTTGCCGCTGGCTGGTCAGCGGCCCGAGCGCGCCAGGGGAAATGTATCCAGAGTTCTGCAAAAGGTGCTGCGAGGTGGTTCAGGTTTAGCACAGATGGAAGGGGAGAACTGCTTTAACGGCGGCCGGCGCTGTGAGGAGATGCCGCTATAGCAGGCGCCCTTATTTCACGGACCGTGCGTTACAGGCGCTGCGACTTCGCTTTCACCCATGCAGGTGCGGTTGCGTCCCGATTCTTTGGCCCGGTAAAGAGCCGCATCCGCGATGCGCAGGAGCGATTGATAATCGTCGGAGTGATTTTGGCTCATCACCGCCACGCCGAGGCTCAGCGTTACAGGGATTGATAACCCGGCAGTCTCGACAGGTTTCGCGCCGACGCCGTTGCGAAGCCGCTCAGCCTGCTGGGTTCCGCTAAGCGCCTCAGAGTCGGGAAGAACGATGATGAATTCCTCGCCCCCGTAGCGGCCAATCGAGTCATAAGAACGCACGGCGGCCTGCATCCTCCGGCAAACTTCGCGGAGCACGTCATCGCCCGCCAGGTGGCCGTAAGTGTCATTGACGGCCTTGAAGTGATCAATGTCCGCCATAATGACCGCGATTTTGCCCTTGGTTCGGACCATCCTTGCGCATTCACGCTCCAGGATGGCCAGAATTCCGGCGCGATTCCACACCCCCGTAAGATAATCGTGCGTCGCCTCTTTGCGCAGCGCCTCGTGCGCTACCATTAACTCCGACTGCAGGTCGAGAATGCGTCGCCCGGTTCGCAGGCGGGCCTGCAATTCCTGGGCATCGAAGGGTTTAGTGAGATAATCGTCGGCGCCCGCTTCGAGTCCGGCAATGATATCCTCTTTCTGCCCCTTGGCCGTGAGCAATAGAACATAGATGTAGGTTGAGGATGTTTTCGCGCGAAGTTGCCGCACCACTTCCACGCCATCCATGCCAGGCATCATCCAGTCAAGGATCGCCAGCTTCGGGCAGTCGTCTGTTTGGAGCGCATCCCAGGCTTCCTGGCCGTTGCGGGTAACGACCACGTCGTAATCCCATTTGACGAGGTGAGCCTGCAAGACACGCCGGGAAACTGGGTCATCTTCCGCGATCAGGACGCGCATCGGCAAAGCCGTACCTCCCTGGAAATCCGTGAAATCGCCGCAGCAAGGGATTTTTGCATAGCGATTAGTAACTATGGAGTTAATAGTATAACTAAACTCCCATCGCGCGCAAGGGTTGAATGTGCCGACGGCCCCTTCCAGGCATTGCCCGCCGGTTTTTAGTATAAAAAGCCATTGGCCAAAATCTGTAACGAGTCGCCGCCACAATAGGTTAACCGGATGATTACAGAGCCTCTCTAACTACTTCTCGGCTCGCATCTAGCACCATTTTCAGCACCGCCATGCGCACGTATAAACCATTTTGCGCCTGCCGGAAATAGGCCGCGCGAGGGTCACGATCAACTTCCATGGTGATCTCATCGATGCGGGGCAGGGGGTGCATGATGATGGCGTCCTTGCGCATCAGCCGCAAACTCGCAGGGTCAATAATGTAAAGCCCCCGGCACTTCTCGTAGTCGCCGATCCGATCGCCAAACCGTTCTTTTTGCACGCGCGTCTGGTAAACCACGCGCACTTGTGGCAGCACGCCTTCGAGATCGCCGCGTTCTTCGTAATCCACGCCGTGCTCGCGGAGATACGCTAGGATATCTTCTTTCATTTTCAGAAGTTCGGGCGCCACGAAATAGATTTTGACGCCGCTGAATTTCCCTAACAGATAGGAAAGCGACCGCACTGTGCGCCCCTGCGCCAGATCGCCCACCATGGCTATTTGCAAGCCATCAATCGAGCCAATCTCCTTCTGAATCGTGTAGAGGTCGAGCAGGGCTTGCGTGGGGTGCTGGCCCACGCCATCGCCAGCGTTGATCACCGGAACCCGGGAAACCGCGGCTGCGCGCTGCGCAGCGCCCACCTCGAAGTGGCGGATCACAATCAGGTCGGCATAGCCGTTCAGAATGCGGATGGTGTCTTCGAGCGTTTCTCCCTTGGAAACCGAAGAGAACTCGCGCGCGTTTTCGGTGGTTATTACTCGCCCGCCCAGGCGGTGCATGGCCGATTCAAACGAAAAGCGAGTGCGCGTTGAAGGCTCGTAAAACAACGTGGCCATAATGCGGTTGCGATAATCATCGATGCCTCCGGCGCGCGCGACCTCCTCCATCCGGCGGCTCTGCTCGAATAGCGCCAAAAGCGTGGCGCGGTCAAACTGCTGTGCTTCGACAATGTGATGAAGTTTCATGGACAGTTTTTTATCCTCTGCAAGATCGCGTCAAAGATGCCATAACCTCGCCTCGAAACCATATCGCGCCGGCGCGGGTTGCGTCAAACGGTGTCATCTGTAGAGATGACCTCTGGCCGCCGGATTTAAAGGTAAGGTTGGCGGTCAGAGGCCTGCAACCTGTAATGGGTGCGGGAAACTTCTAATTTTGTAATGTAAATAATATAAATATGTTAAACTTGGCCCGGATAGAAGGTTTAGGCGCTAGGTTCTCGGAACCTATGCTGGGCGTTTTTACGTATTAGTTAATAGATAGGTTTTAAAAAGGAGGGCCTGAGCAGAGAAGCGTCCACAATGAGCTGCTGGTTGATGATAACCGGTGCTGGCGCAATATCTGAATTTTGGCATCAAAAGGGGACGCATTATGAGAAAAACTACACTCGTGGTAATTTCTACCATCACTTTTTTTCTGATTCTCGCGGTCGCGCCGCAGGCGCGAGCGGATAATCTCTATGGTTCGATCCGAGGGGTGGTCATGGATCCGTCCGGCGCTGTCGTCCCCAACGCCGCAATAACGGTGACGAATACGGAAACCGGGATCTCGCGCCAAACAACGACCCGCGCGGATGGCAGCTTTGAGGTTCCTAATCTTCTGGCGCCGGACACTTACAGCGTGACGGTGGACCAAAGCGGGTTTCAGAAGTACACCAGCAAGGGCATTCGGCTTAATGTCAACCAGATTTACGTGGTCAATGCGGCGCTCAAGGTGGGCGCCCCTACCGAGCAGGTGACGGTGCAAGCGAATGCGGCGCAGGTGGAGTTAACGTCGATTGAGCGCGGCACCACGATCACCAGCCAGTCCATTGTCGATCTGCCTCTCAACGGACGGAATTGGGTCACGCTCCAGCAGCTTCAACCTGGGGTAGTGAATGCTTCAGATGACACGAACAATTTTGCGACCAACGGAAGCCAGCCGGCTCAAAACAGCTACCTGATCAACGGCACGGATGACAACGATTTGCCCTTAAATCAGGTGCAGATTGTGCCCAGCCCGGACGCCATCGCCGAATTCAAGATGGTGACGAGCACCATCAATCCCGAATATGGAAGAAATTCGGGTGCCATCCTGAACGCGGTGATTAAGTCCGGAACCAACCAGTTTCACGGCGACGGGTTTGAGTTTTACCGGGACACCAGCTTGAACGCGAGAAACTTTTTCGCGCCGTCGCCCGCCGTATTCCATCGCAATCAGTTCGGCGGCACGATTGGCGGACCCATAAGCTTGCCGCGCATTTACAGCGGGAAAGATCGCACATTCTTCTTTTTCTCTTATCAAGGCAACCGGGAGAGCATTCCTCAAAGTGGGGGCGGCGCCGTGCCGGTTTTCAGCTCCGGCCAGCGCAGCGGCGCATTTCCTGACATCGCGACGTCCTCAAACGCTTCTCCATTTTCGCTCGTGGGCGACGACGGCGTCACTTATCCGGCGGGCACGCCATACTCCACCATCTTCTCGGCGGGCACAATTCCGTCCGGGGATTTCAATCCCATCGCCGCGAATTTGCTGAGCAAATATGTGCCTCCGGCCAATGTGGGCGGGCTTTACGAATTCAATCCTACGATAATGGTCATTAGCGACCAGTATTTGGCCCGGATCGACCACACCATCAGCACCAAAGATTCCCTCTGGGGTTATTTCCTGTGGGAGCGCGCGCCGGATACGCAGACGCTTCCTTTTGACGGCGCCTCGCTGCCTGGCTTCGCGCAAGTTGACCAGGAGCACGAACAGCAGTACACCGCCGCGTGGAATCACACATTTGGTGAGACGGCGATGAACGAAGCCAGAATCGGCTACACGCGCCTGAATTTCGTTGCCGTCAGCCCTCAAACGCCCACCAGCCCGGCATCGGCCGGCTTCACGGGGATTCATCCTCAGCTTATTTCCGGCGAGGGCCTGCCCGTGATCAGCGTCCTCGGTTATTTCAGCCTGGGCTTCTCCACCGACGGGCCGCAGCCGCGCATCGATCAGGTTTCTCAGGCCACCGATAATTTCACGAAGATTGCCGGCAATCATACGCTGAAATTTGGCTTCGATATGCGCCGCTTCCAGGTTTACAATCCCTTCTCGCACCAGAATGACGGCGCTTTCAGCTTTGGCGGAACGGGCCTTTACTCCACTGGCGACCCCGCGGCGGATTTCATGCTGGGCATTCCGGATACCTACAGCCAGGCCAGCGGCGACATCCTCAACGAGAGAACCCAGGAATATTACTCTTACGCCCAGGACCAATGGAAAATCCGGCCGAATCTGACCCTCACTTATGGCGCGGGCTGGTCCATTGATACGCCCAACGTGGACAACTATCACAACAACCACGCGGGAGTCGCCTTCCGGCCGGGCCAACAATCCACTGTTTTCCCCACTTCTCCGAAAGGCTACGTTTTTCAGGGCGACGCAGGCGTGAATGCCTTCGGAACCACCCATTTCAACGACGTTGGTCCGCGCTTCGGATTTGCTTACAGCCCCGATTGGGGCCGTTTGACAGGAGGCGCGGGGAAAACGAGTATCCGCGCTGGGTATGGCATCTATTTCAACCGGTTTAATGGCGAGACGGCTACGCAGACCCAGGGATCAGCGCCCTATGCCCTCAATTCCAGCGGGGTTAATGACGCCAACGCGGTGAATCCCGCGCTTCCAACGCTGAGCCCCAGCTTTGCCAATCCCTTTGCCGACATCGCGGGCCAATACACACTGCCGAACAAATTTCCGTATTCGCCCAGCGCCACCCCCAACTTCTCTCTTCTCCTTCCGCTCGGCATCAGTGTGTACGACCCCAATATCGTGGTTCCTTACGCCGAGAACTATAACCTGACGGTGGAGCGCCAAGTGGGCGCGAGCACCATTCTTTCACTGGCCTATGTGGGTTCCTCCGCCCACCGTCTGCTGATGGCTTACGAGCTGAACCCGGGGATTAATCCCTCGGGTTGCGCGGCCACCCCGGCGTGCGTGGCGAACCGGGACTTCCAACCCGTCTTATTTCCCGGCAATTTCGTTTATCCGGGGAATATTTTTTCGTCCGTCGGGGATGTCGCCACGGTGGGCAACTCCAATTACAATTCGTTTCAGGCCAGCGTGAACAAACACTTCACGCGCAGCCTTCAGTTCCTCGCCTCCTACACATGGTCCCACGCGCTGGACGACGGCTCAGGATTCGAGAATTCAGGCTTCGGAGGAGGCGGCGCCGGAGGCTTTGGGAGCACCAGGAGCATGAATCCCTTTAACCGCGAGGCGGCCGATTACGGCAATTCGATTTACGACGCCACCCACCGCCTGGTGATCAGCTACGTTTACGAGCTTCCGAGCGTGCGCCATTTCAATGCTCTCCACTGGATGCCCAGCCGCATCACCGACGGCTGGCAGATCAGCGGCATCACCACTTTTCAAAGCGGATTCCCGCTGGACGTTGTGGACACCGGCCTGCCTTCGCTTACTGCCAGCCTCTACACTTACTATTCCGCGGGCGCCGGCTGGGATGTGCCAAACGTCAACGGCCCTACAACTTACTTAAACCCGCGCAAGAATCCGTCGAACCTCTGGTTCAGCGGCAGCAACTTCTCATCGCCCGCTTTCGGCACTGAAGGCAACGCGGGACGCAACCTCTTGCGCGGGCCTGGCCGCAACAATTTTGATTTCGCTCTGGAGAAGGACACGCGCATCACCGAGAGCACGCGGCTTGAGCTGCGGTTCGAGTTTTTCAACCTCTTCAACCACACGCAATTCGATCCGGCCGGCATCACCACCGATTTCAATTCATCGGCGTTTGGCACCGAAACGGCGGCCTTTGATCCGAGGGTGATTCAACTGGGCGCGAAATTCTACTTCTGATTTGTAGCGCCCTCACCCGCCCTCCTACGTCGGGCACCCTCTCCCGCCGGGAGAGGGTGGCGATCCCTTCGCTTGTCATTCTGAGCCCTTCGGCTTCGCTCAGGGTAAACTCCGCGAAGAATCCCGGCATTTCCGCTCAGGGTAAACTCCGCGAGCCGGGTGAGGGTTACTGCCATAAGGCCGCGCTGCGCTAAATTTTCTTCGGTTGGCCGTAGGTGGTGTGGTAGCGGTCGTACCATTTCTTGACTTCTTCGGGCGGCAGGGCTTTGGGCTCGCCCAAGGCGAGGGCTAAGTAGCAGGTCTTGGCAACGTCTTCGAGCATCACCGCGGCTTTCAGCGCCGCGCGCGGCGTCGCTCCCCAGGCGAACGTGCCGTGGTTCCCCAGCAAAATCGCCGGCGCTTTTCCCATGTATTTCAAGATCGTCTCGCCAATGTGATCGCCCACATTATCCACATAAGGCGCGCACGGAATTTCCGCGCCGAATTCATCCGCAATCGCGGTGAGATAAACAGGGATTGAGCGGCCAAGCAGCGCCAGCGCGGTGGCGTAATTGGAATGGGTGTGAATGACGCCGCCGATTTCCGGGCAGTATTTGTAAAGGTATAGGTGGTGCGGGAGGTCGACTGATGGGTTCCAGCGGCCTCCGATTTTATGGCCTTCGAGGTCGGTCGCCACCAGGTCAATCGGGCGCAGCTTGTCGTAATCCATGCCGCTCGGCTTGATCAGCACCAGGCCGCGCTTGCGGTCGACGCCGCTGGCGTTGCCGCTGTGCATGGTCACGAGGCCGCCGCGGAAAATCTCAAGGTTCGCCGACCAGACTTCTTGGCGCAATTGCGCGAGGGGATGTTTAATCGTCATTGCGGAAGGCGGCCTTCTCAAATCTCATTTGTTTAATTTGTATTATAAGCATCAATTATCTATTGAGGATTACAAATGATAGTGACGACAAATGTTGTAGCGGCGGCCTCTGGCCGCCGGTGTTTAAAAAGGGAAAACCGGCGGCCAGAGGCCGCCGCTACAGCCCAGCGCCGTTATTTCTGAATTTCCTTCAGCCGCTTCATCACGTCGTTGCCGCCGCGGCCGAAGTAGTCGTGCAGCGTCTGATATTCGCGGAAGAGACGATCATAAATTTCATGACGCGCGGCATTGGGACGGTAGACGGTCTTCTGCAAGCCGGCCATGTTCTGCGCGGCCTCGAAGATGGAGTCATACCCGCCGGCCGCGCGGCCGGCGGCCACCGCGCCGTGCATCGCCGAGCCCAGCGCCGGGCAAGTGAGCGGCTGCCGGGCGACTTTGATTTCCCGCCCCGTCACGTCGGCATAAATCTGCATCAGAAGTTTATTCTTTTCCGGTAAGCCGCCGCAAGCCACGAGTTCCTTCACCGCGATTCCCTTGGACTCAAAAGCCTCCACAATCTGCCGCGTTCCGAAGGCCGTAGCTTCGATTAAAGCACGGAAGATTTCCTCCGGCCTCGTATTGAGCTGCATCCCGATCAGCAGGCCGGTGAGATCGGCGTCGACCAAAATCGAGCGGTTTCCATTCCACCAATCAAGCGCAAGCAGGCCAGACTCGCCTGGTTTCAGCGCCGCCGCGCGCTTTTCGAGCAGATTCGGAATGCTGCATTTAGCCCGGCGCGCCTCTCGCGCCACGGCTTCCGGCACGCCGTGCTCGAAATACCAGGCGAAGATGTCGCCCACAGCGGATTGTCCCGCCTCGTAACCCCACAGGCCCGGCACGACGCCATCCTCTACCGTTCCGCACATGCCCTCCACTTCGCGCTTGTCTTCGCCGAGAAGAATGTGGCAGATCGACGTGCCCATAATCATCACCAGCGACCCTGGGCGCGTGACGGTGACGGCAGGCACTGAGACATGCGCGTCCACATTGCCGATGGAGACCGGCGTTCCGGGCGTTAAGCCTGTCTTCTTCGCCCAGTAGGGCGTCAACCCTCCCGCGCGTGCGCCGAGCGGATAAAAATCTTCGCCCACTTTTTCGGCGATCACGTTTTCAAATTGCGGATGCAGAGCCTTGAAAAAATCCTTTGAGGGGAAACCGGCGCCCTTCACCCACATGGCCTTGTAAGACGCCGTGCATGCGCCGCGCCTTTCCTCGCCGGTGAGCTGCCACACGATCCAGTCGGCGGCTTCAATAAAGCGGTCAAAGGCGGCGTAGGTTTGGGGCGATTCGTTCAGAATCTGCAGGAGCTTGGAAAAAAACCATTCGGACGAATAGCGGCCGCCATAGGTGCGAATGATGGGTTCATTGCGCGCGGTTCCGATTTCCGTAATCCGGTTAGCCTCGGGTTGGGCGGCGTGATGTTTCCACAGTTTCACCCAGGCGTGCGGATTGTTGCGGAATGCTTTGACGAAACACAGCGGCGTACCGTCGCGCAGGGCCGGCATGGGCGACGAGGCGGTGAAATCCGTTCCCAGGCCAATCACGCGGTCGCCGCGAACGCCCGCGAGCTTTAGCGCCTTAGGCACGGCCTTTTCGACTACCAGAAGGTAGTCACGCGGATTCTGCAGCGCCCAATCCGGCTCCAACCGCGCGCCGGAGGGCAGCCGCTCGCCGAGCACGCCATCCGGGTAGGGAACGATAGCCGCCCCAACTTCCTTGCCGTCGCGCACGCGCACCACCACCGCGCGTCCCGATTCGGTTCCGTAATCGATTCCAACCGCAAACAAATCTTTGATCATAAGTTCTTCGGGGTATCTTAAAGTTCCACGGGATGCTTCCCTCACCCGCCCTCCTTCGTCGGGCACCCTCTCCCACCGGGAGTGTGGGGGACAACTAACGTTGCCGACGAAGAATCAATAAGTTACAAGGGTTGCTTCATCCGTAAGTTGTTGATTCTAGGTTCGACCTCCGAGTTGTCCCACAGACTCACCGGGAGAGGGATGGAATCCCGGCCTCTTGCCCTCTCCTAACGAGTCTGTGGGACAACTAACTTTGCCGACGAAGAATCAATAAGTTACAAGGGTTGCTTCATCCGTAAGTTGTTGATTCTAGGTTCGACCTCCGAGTTGTCCCACAGACTCCTAACGGGAGAGGGTGGCGAGCCCTTCGGCTTCGCTCAGGGTAAACTCCGCGAGCCGGGTGAGGGGCGTTGCCCGCGGTTGCCCGACCAGAGTGCGTCGCGGTATTTCTGCCGGAGCAATCTGATATTCATACCGCAATTTTGTTTATGTGTTTCGCCATTTCCTCCGGCCCTTTTCTAGTCTTAGGGGACTCCTCTGTAGCGCAGACCGCCGCTCTTGCGGTCTGCGGCCTTGAATGGACAGAAAACTACAAAGGAGGTCCGCGCTACAAAGCCTATCACGCATTCCGAGACTTTTGAGACAAGCGAGACGTTTTGCGGGACCGCCGAATGAGGCGAACAAAAAGCATAAATGTTGATTCTAAAGAACCCCTAGGGTTCGTTCCGTAAGTTTTTTCATGTTTCTTCCCATTTCCTCGCGCCATTTTCTAATTTCTGGTTCTCTGTAGCGGCGGCCTCTGGCCGCCGGTTTTTAAAAAGTAAAGACCGGCGACCAGAGGCCGCCGCTACAACTACAAACCGCAGAGTTCTAACCGCAGAACTCTGCGCTACAAAAAGCCTAGCACTTCACTTTGAGATTTTTGAGACAAATGGGATAAACGAGACGATTTTTCAGGTTTTTGACGCGCAACCCCAGCCCGCTACGCGGTGGAAGAATTGACCTTCCAATACACCACATAGCGTTCGCCGGCAATCTGGTAGAGGGGCTTCAGGGACGTCGGCTGAGTCTGTCCGGCGGTCTGAAACTTCAATTTGCCTATAGATTCAACCCAGCCGGCCGGCGTGCTGGCCGTGATTTCCGGCGCCTCAACAGGCTTGCCCACGGGGAACGTATTATAGCCGGGGTGCGTATCGGCTTCGTTGAGGCCTTCGCTGCCGAGTTCGCCCGCCAGCACGAGCGGTCCATACATCATCGCCTGCTGCGTTAAATCGCCCGGCAGCGCCTCGGCGCGCAGGCTCATGGGCAGGCTCACTTCGACGCGGTCGCCATTTTTCCACACCCGGTCAAGCGTCAAATAGCTCGACGGGCTTGAGAACACCGGCAAGGCTTCGCCATTGAGCTTCACCGAGCCGCCCTTTGTGGCCCAATAGGGGATGCGGATGTTCACCGCCAACCGCGCGGGCTGTTGCGCGCGGACCACCAGAACGGTTCCTTCCTGCTCGGGGAAATTCGTTTCCTGGCGCAGGCGAAGGCCTTTCTCAGGCCAATTAACCTCGGAAGCGATAAACAAATTGACATAAACTCCGTGATCGTCGTGAAAGTAAATTGTGTTGTTGAATTTGGAAAATTCTTCCGCGCCGGTTCCAGTGCAGCACCAGAAGGAGTTGTAAGGCGAATTGTAGTATTTCCACCAGCCGCGCCCAAGCGACAGGAAATAGCTCTTCAGGCCTTGCGGGTCTTGCGTGCCCAAGCGGCTATTAAAGAGCGTGCGCTCATAGTAGTCCATAGCGCGCGGGTCAGCCGTCCAGCCGTAAATGTGCCGGGTGAGCTTCAGCATGTTGTAGCCGCAGCAGCACTCTTCCATCGTTTGCCCTACTTCTTTCCCCAGGTCGCCGGCAGGCGCCAGCCAGTGCTCGCGGTAACTGGTGCCGCCGCTGCAAAAGACTCGCCGGGCGGTGACATCGGTCCAGAAAAAATCGGCGATGTTGTGGAAGCGCGGGTCGCCAGTAACTTCATATTGCCGCGCCGCGCCGATCATTTTCGGAATGTTGGTATTGGCGTGAAGCTCCTGGAGTTCGTCCTTGTACTCCGCCAGCGGATCGAAGACGGCATGATGATCGAAGCGGTTGGCAATCATAAGATAACGGCGATTGCCCGTGACCGCGTAAAGGTTGCAGAGCACTTCGAGCATGCCGCCCTGTTCCACCTCCAGCACTCGCTGCATGTGATCTTCGCTGAGCGGCCCCACCCAGCCGCCTACCCAGCCCGCCATCTTCTGCGCCGTATCGAGCGCCTGCTCATTGCCGCAATGGGTGTACATATCCAAGTGGCCGGCCATGATCTTGTGAATCGTATAGAACGGCGCCCAGACCTGCTTCCCATCCCGCAGGCGGTCAAAAAACTCCACTGGAAATGCGCTTAGGTAGCCGGTGCCGAGCGCCTGCTGGCATTGCGCTAGCGTTGCTACCAAATCATCCGCCTTTTTCTTCAAGTCCTCATCGCCCGTGCTTGCATACATCAAGGCTGCGGCAGAAAGGTAGTGGCCGCCGGTAAAATGGCCTCGCAGCTCGCAATCAGGCTTTTCCCAGCCACCGAGCGGCTCCGCGGTGGAAGGCAACCCCGCCGTAATGCGGAACGTGTGCGCCAGGCGGTCATTGGGCAGCATTCGGAGATAGCCGAGATTAGCTTCCATCTGCTGCTTGAAAATGCCATCCGTCAAGCGGACCTGAGTGTTTGGGAAAGGCAGCACTTTCCACGGCTCTTTTTCATGATTAACCGGAGTCCCGTTGTGCATGACGGTGTCAACCACCGGATTCTGCGGCAGCGCCCCTTCGAGCTCCGCTGGGAGCGCCAGAGCGCCCGCTGAGAGCGCGGCGAGACCCATAAATTCCCTTCGATTCACCTGATTGAAATGGCGCATGGAAGTCTCCTCGAGAGGTTAAAAGTAAGTATCCTCCGGCAGAGCCGGAGGCTTTATGATTGGCGGCCCCTCAAAGGGGCCTGTTCCTGCGGCTCGATCGCGGTCGTGGACTGAAATACCCCTCACCCGCGCTCGTACCTCGCGCACCCTCTCCCATCGGGAGAGGGCTGTGATTCTGTCGTTGATCCTCTACCCTTCCTGCGGGAGTCTGTGGGACAACTAACTTTGCCGACGAAGAATCAATAAGTTACAAGGGTTGCTTCATCCGTAAGTTGTTGATTCTAGGTTCGACCTCCGAGTTGTCCCACAGACTCCTGCGGGAGAGGGTGGCGAGCAGAGCGAGCCGGGTGAGGGGTATCATCCGAATTCTCCGAACACGACGGATTATGTTGTGCCTACTCCCGGAACTGTCAAACTTTTACTGCCTCCCCGGCAGAGCCTGGGGAACTCCCTTTGAATTAGGATACCACCTAAAAAAAGGGCGGGTCTCCGGCCCGGCAATGCAACCGGAGGCCCGCCGTTAGCACGTGTTGGGGAGGATTGTACAACACGTTTAGAAACTTCTAAAGCTGATCTCTGGAGCCCGCTTGCCCCATCTTTCGCGCGAATCAAAATGACAGCTTAGCACCGAATTGCACCCATCGCGGGAGGCTCTGCCCTGTTGCTCTACCGAAGGCCGCATCGGTGAGGCCAAGATCAACGCCGTTGAGGTTGGGCGTGTTAAAAATGTTATAGAACTCAAACCTCAACTCCAGGTTCACCCGTTCCCCAAGCTTTGTGTTTTTAACCAGCGCGAGATCGGTATCGGCAAAACTGGGCTCGCGGAACAGGCCAGGTTTTTCGTTGCCGTTCGTGGCCAGAGCCGGAGTCGTGAATTCACCGGGCGAGAAAATGGTCCCGTTGAGAAACGCGCTCCGGGACGTGTTCTCGGCGTAACTCGCCACGTTCGGATAAGAGAAGTTATCGCCGTTGGCAAGGTAATCCCCGCTGCCCGGAGCAAAGCCGATAATCTTGCCGGTGCTGTCCTTGAGCGGAAGGAAAGGCGCGTAGTTGGCAACCGTAAACGGATAGCCGGTCTGGTAGATGGAAGTGCCGCTCAGCATCCACCCGCCCGTGATGTGGCCGGCCAGCCCGCGCCCCTGATTGATCCCTGGAAGCTCATAAGTTCCTGCCAGCGAGAAGCGGTTGGGCGCGTCCCAGTTGGACGGGCCGTAATACTGATGGGGATCTCCCGTGGTGGGATACACTCCGGCATCGTCGTTGGATTTGGACCGCGTATAAGAGGCGTCGATAAACTTGCGTCCGAACCTGCCGCGGACGGCAAAGATCACGCCGTTGTAGTTGGCGACGCGGTCGTTAGTGGTGTAAAAAATCTGGCCAAAGCTGTGATTGAGGCGGGTGGGCACGCTGCTGTTGTTGGCGATCAAATCGCCCGGAAATTGGTTGATGTCCACGCCGTAGTTGACGGCGGTTTCCTGGCTGCCGCCGGAGAGCAGATCGTCGGCGTGCGAGCCGGAATAACCTACGCTGGCCACCACGTTGTTGCTGATCCTGCGCTCCAGAGTCGCCGTAAAAATATAGGCGACGGGAGACAATAAATTGGGATTGATCGCGCCAATCCCTTCGTTGAGTCCCACGATTCCGCCGTGCGCGTCAAGCTGGCCGGCCGGGAAGCTGGGGTACGTATATCCAAAGGGGTAAGTGTTGCTGGTGCCGAGGACAAACAACGGCGGGGTGGGGGTTCCTCTGAAAAATGTGGGATAAATCGGCCCCGGAGGATTGCCGCGATATTCCTCCTGCACGTTCGCCTGGGTCGGCCAATTGTGGAAAAGGCCCGCGCCGCCGCGCAGTACCCAGGCATTATTCCCATGAATGTTCCAGGCAAAGCCGCCGCGCGGACTGAAAATCGTGTTCACGGAATGGCCGAGAGCGTATTTGGAAGCCACCACAATGCCATTGGCAATCTGCTGATTTGTCGTCTGGCCTGGCCCATAAAAGAAATTGCCGAAGACTGTATTGGGGTCGCGCGAATAGGGGTTGCCGTAATCGTCGTAGCGGACGCCGTAGTTTAAGGTCAGGGTCTTGCCCACCTTCCAGGTGTCTTCCGCGAACAGGCCCCACGTTTTGCTTGCCGCGTTCCAATCCCACGGCACGAATTGGCCCGTGAGGGGGTTAAACGATACCCCCGACTCGTTAAGCGGGTTGTCTTGCACCAGCTCGAGCAGGTTATTGAACTGGAAAGTGGGTTGGGCATGCGGCCCCTGGAAATCCTCCACATCGTCGCCGAACCAGCCTTCGTAGCCAAACCTGAGCGTATGCGGTCCGCGAATGTTGGTGAGCACGTCGCGCCAGTGGTAGTTGTGCTGGATGAAATCGCCGTGAGCGAATCCGCTACCGAAGCCCGCCATGCCCACCACGTTGATGACGGGAATCTTGAACAGGCCGGTGTTGGGTGTAAGGCCTTCAACGCGGTTGACGCCGAAAATGGCTTCGTTCAGCGTGGCGGGGGAGAAGGTGTGCGTCTCGTTGATTTGGAGGGCGCGCTGGTAAGTGTTATTGGTGGTGATGAATTGCGGACGGATCGCCCCGCCGCCCGTATCGAGAGTCGTGCGGTAGAAGTTTCCGTAGATGCGATCATTCTTGAAGTATTTGTCGATGCGCGCGTTCCACTGCGTGCCGTTGCGGAAGTTCGAGCTGTTGAAGACGCCATTGTCGATCATCGGAAGGTTGCAGGGAAGGTTGTTGGTCGCAGCCGTTCCGCAGGTGCCTGGAAAGATGTCTTGCGCCGTCTTGGAAACCCCCGTCACGGTCGCGCTGCTGGGCTTATAAGTGGCGAGCAACTGAGTGCCCAGCGTCTTCGGATAATTCTGCTGGGCCCACGCGGTAAATGCCGGGTCTTCAAATGTGGTCGAGCCATTTCCCGTTGAAGCGGAGGAGCGCAGCGGCTCAATGGAGAAAAAGAAGAAAAGCTGATGGTGCGGGATAACCGGGCCGCCGATGGTTGCCGCCATGTTGTTGCTATGGAACGGCGAATAGTTGTGGACGAATTCGGTGCCGGCAAAAAACTTCTGATTGGTGAAGTAATCGCTGACGCTGCCATGAAATTGGTCGGTGCCCGATTTCGTGGTCATCAGCATTTCGATGGAACTGGCGCGCCCATAGTCGACATTAAAGGTATTAGTCTCAATGCTCGCTTCCTGTACTGAGTCGGGGTCCGGGGTCAGATTCAAGACACCTGGGCGGATGGAACTAGTGATGTCCAGCCCGTCGACCACATACATGTTCCCGACGCTGCCTTGCCCGTTGGCGCTGGCATCGACCTGGGTTTCGGTGGAGAAGTTATCTACGCCGGAACCCGGGCTTCCGCCGGTCACGCCCAGCCCCACTACGCCCGGCGCAAGCGTTACCAGCGAGATCATGCTCCGCCCGGCAAGTGGAAGCGTGGTAAGCGCCTCCGTCTGAATGGTCAATTGGTTGCGAGTTTCCGCCGTATTCAGGACCGGCGCCCGCGTGGTGACTTCGACTTTCTGCGATATCGACGCCACCGCAAGCCGGAGAGGCAGGTTGAGAGTCTGGCCCGTTTGCAAGGTCATCGTCACCGTAGCTTTTGCAAAACCGGATTTTTCCGCGCTCACTTCGTAGGAACCCGGCGCAAGGCTCACAAAATGGTAATTGCCCGCCGCATCGGTAGTGGTCGTGATCGCCACCTGAGTACCCAGGTTGACAAGGCGCACGGCGGCTCCAGGCACGGGCGCGCCTGTCTGATCGCCCACTACACCCTGTACGTTACTATTGAACTGCGCCAGACATGATCCGGCGAACAGAATCGAGAAAATCAGGGTCAAACTTCCGCAAAAAAGATAATTGCGCGAGGTAATTTGGCAAGAATCCATGGCTGAAAACCTCCTCCTGTTTTGAAGCCGCAAGTTTGGCAGCGCCCTGAAATCCAAATATAGTACGCGAAAGATGGTATAACGTATAACCAAATTACGTTCATGTCAATATGTTTTTTGAGCCAAGTTTGGCGCAGGGAAGGACTACCTAATTGGTGGGCAAGCGCAAGCCGTCACGATTGGCAATGTTGTATGATTGAGACAGGAATTGCTATTACAAAGTTGAATGCAATATAGAATACGAACTCGGTTGGAACAGCAAGAAATCGAAACGCTATGAGGATTCTCGATGCAACTTAGCGAATTCCAAAACGAACCTTTGAGTGACTTTCAGCCGGGCAGCCCGCAGTTTCGGCAAATGCAGGAGGCGCTGCGGCGGGTGGTGGCGCAAGGCCTGCAAGAATGTCCATTGGTCATTAACGGGGAAAGGATCAAGGCGGAGGAAACCTTCGCCTCGTTGAATCCCGCTCGACCCAATCAGATCATTGGAAATGTCTCCAAAGCTAACGGGGAGCTTGCCACTCGCGCCCTCGGAGCCGCAGTGAAGGCATTCGCAGCCTGGTCGAAAGCGCCTGTTGACCAGCGTGTGGAAGTGCTTGTGAAGACGGCCGGAATCCTTCGCAGCCGGAAGCACGAATTTGAAGCCTGGCTGGTGCTGGAAGCGGGCAAGCCTTGGGCGGAAGCGGACGCGGAGGTCGCCGAGGCTATTGACTTTTGCGAGTTCTACGCGCGGGAGATGCTGCGCCTGGCGGGAGCGCAAAGTCTTCACCCGCTTGCGGGGGAAAAGAACTATCTCGAATATCTGCCGCTGGGCGCGGGCGTGGTGATCCCGCCGTGGAACTTTCCACTTGCGATTCTCACCGGCATGGCTGCGGCCTCCATTGTGACGGGCAACACGGTGGTCCTTAAACCCTCAAGCGACACGCCGGTGATTGCCTACAAGTTGTTTGAGGCGCTGGAGGAGGCGGGCGCGCCGCGCGGCGTGGCAAACTTTTTGCCGGGACCAGGGGCCGAAGTGGGTGACGCTCTGGTGTCGCATCCCAAGACGCGCTTCGTCGCATTTACGGGGTCCAAGGAAGTGGGGCTGCATATCAACGAACTTGCCGCCAAGACTGTTCCGGGTCAGATCTGGATCAAGCGGGTGATTGCCGAGATGGGTGGGAAGAACTCTATCGTCGTAGATGAGGACGCTGATCTCGACGCCGCGGTCGAAGGCGTGGCCGTTTCCGCCTATGGTTATCAGGGGCAGAAGTGCTCCGCCTGCTCGCGCGCCATAGTTGCACGGCCCGTGTATGACCAGTTCCTGAGCCGCCTGAAGGAGCGCGTCGAGGCAATTCAAGTAGGAGACCCATCAGATCCGGGCAACGCAATGGGTCCGGTCATTAACGAACGGGCGCAAAAGACGATCCTCGCCTACATCGAGAGCGGCAAGCAGGAAGGCCGCCTGGTTGCAGGCGGGCAAGCGGGCGCGAGCGCGGGATATTTCATTAAACCTACGATTATTGCCGGTGTTTCCCCCGGCGCGCGTATTGCGCAGGAGGAAATCTTCGGCCCTGTTCTCGCCGTCATCGAAGCGCCGGATTTCGACGCGGCGCTCGCCATTGCCAACAATACAGAATATGGACTGACGGGCGCTGTCTACAGCCGCGACCGCGCCAAGCTCGATCGCGCGGCCAGGGAATTTCACGCAGGCAACCTCTACTTCAACCGTAAATGCACTGGAGCGATGGTAGGCGTTCATCCGTTCGGCGGCTTCAACATGTCGGGCACGGATTCGAAGGCGGGGGGGAAGGATTATCTACTGCTTTTCACCCAGGCCAAGGTAATTTCCGAGCGCGCCAGGCAGCTCTAAATGCAATTGGGCTTTGCTGGAAGGATTGCCGATGTCCCAAGACGCTGCATTCGCTTCAAGCGGTTTTGGGTAAGCACAGAGGTGTTCTTTGGCGGTGATGCGCAGTCTGTTTCTGGCAACCTCGCAAAGCAAGTGGCTGCAGGAGCACGCGACCCGGCATTCGTTCATGCGACGCGCTGTCTCCCGCTTCATGCCGGGTGAAACGGTGGCCGAGGCGCTGGACGCCGCGGGCGCGCTCCGGAAGGAATCCATTGGGGTGGTCCTCACTTGCCTGGGCGAGAACGTTACTACTCCCAGTGAAGCCGAAACGGTGACGGCGCACTATCTCGATGCGCTCGCGCTTATGCGAGAACGCAATCTCACCGCCGAACTTTCGGTGAAGTTGACCCATCTCGGCCTGGATTTCGACCCTGAACTTTGCTACCAGAATCTGGCTCGAATTGCCGGAGCGGCCAGCGAAGGCACGCTCTGGATCGACATGGAAGCCACGCCCAACGTGGACGCCACGCTCGAGATGTACCGGCGGTCGCGGATGGCGCAGCTTCGCGCGGGCGTCTGTCTGCAGGCATATCTCTACCGGACGGCGGCGGACCTCGAATCGCTGCTGCCGCTTTCACCCGCAATACGCCTGGTTAAAGGAGCTTATAAAGAGCCGCCCGACCGGGCGTTTCCGCGCAAGCGCGATGTGGATGAGAACTTCTTCACCCTGGCCACGCGCCTGCTCAGCGTTGATGCGCGAGCGGCGCATGTGCGCGCCGCCATTGCCACGCATGATCGCCGGCTCATCCAGAAGTTAACCCAGTATGCCGGCGCCCAGAACATTCCCAAAGACTGTTTTGAATTTCAAATGCTTTACGGCATTCAGCGCGCAGAACAGCTTCGCTTGGCGCGCGAGGGTTGGCGGACGGCCGTGCTCATTTCCTACGGAAGCTACTGGTTTCCTTGGTACATGCGGCGGCTGGCCGAACGACCGGCCAATGCCTGGTTTGTGGTGCGAAGCCTGCTTTCGGCTTAACCACCCTTTGATGCCGGACTGTCGGGATCATTCAACGATTTTCCCTCTCCAACGACCGTAGCAGTTCCACAACTTCAGCCAGGGGCAAGCCGATCACATTTTCAAGGCTGCCTTCCACGCGCTCCACAAACTTTGAGGCGAAGCCCTGGACGGCGTATGCGCCAGCCTTATCGAACGGCTCGCCGGTCGCCACGTAACTTTGAATATCTCCTGCCGTCAGCGGCTTGAAGACCACGGTGCTCGACGCGTGCCGCAGGGCCACAACCTCGCCGGGAGCGCGGACGATGCAAAACCCCGTGACCACATAGTGCGTGCCGCCGGAGAGCAGCCGCAGCATCCGCGCCGCGTCTGCTGCATCCTTGGGCTTGCCGAGAATCTGGCCCGCTACCACCACTGCGGTGTCGGCCCCGAGAACGAGAGCTCCGGAAGCGGCGAATTGCGCCACAGCAAGCGCCTTGTCGCGCGCCAGCCTCTCGACATAGTTGGCCGCAGGCTCTCCTTTTTGGCAGGATTCGTCGACCTCGGCCGTCTGAACCGCAAACTCAATGCCGGCCTTTTGCAGCAGATCCCGCCGGCGGGGGGATTTCGAAGCTAGAATAAGCGCCATAACGAAAATTATTTTACTCGAATATGTTTTTTGTTTCTTTGGGTTGGCCGCGCAGAACGCGGTACATTTCAAGGCCACATTTTTTACATCAAATCGGCGTGAGTATCGCTCGCTACTTGTTCGGCGCGTGTGCTAAACTTCTATTCCACGTTTCACACAAAGTCTGGCGAGGCCCGTCATGGAAGAAATCGGAAATATCCTTCCGAAAGCATTTCAGAAACACGTTTTGCGTGGCAAGCGGCCCATGATCGAAATTATGGCGCCGTTATGGCCGCGCATGGTGGGCAAACTCATCAGCAACCATTCGCGTCCAGTCGCTTTCGAGGATGGCGTGCTGACTATCGTGGCCTCGTCTTTGACGTGGATGACTCAGCTTGAAGGCATGGCAGACCCGATTCGCGCTCAAGTGAACGATTCCCTCGGCGCAGTCATGGTGAAGAAACTTCGTTTCAGACCCGAACGGCCAGCGGGGCCAACGGAGTTCGGCAGCAAGGAAAAGCGCGAGAAATCGCTTTTCTCCGGGGTCGAAACAAGCAACTCTATCCCATCTCGCGCTCCTCGGCCGAATCCAGTCCCTGACTTCCTGTGGGGAGATCACGGCGTGAACCTTGCGCCCGAGCTGGCCGAGGTCGTGGAGCGGTCATTCATCAAATACTTTTCGCGCAACGCCAAGGGGTCTGACGCATGAACCTGACGGAAAAAGACGTTATCTACGTGGCGGAACTCGCGCACCTTGAATTGACCGAAGAGGAAATCAAGCGATTCCAACCGCAGCTTGAGGCCATCCTCGAATACGCGCAGAAGCTCAACCAACTCGATACGACGAATGTCGAGCCTATGGCGCAGGTGCTTGCCGAAGGCGCTCCAGACCTGTCACTCCGGCCTGACACTACCCAAGAATCGCTGCCGCAAAGCGTTGCAGTGGCGTCCGCGCCGGAAGGCGGCGAAATCCACTTTAAAGTGCCGAGCGTGATTGAAAAAGAATGAAAAGTGAATTGCGATTTCTGATTTTAGATGACAAGCCTCGACATCCGGGAAAGCCAACCTTGAATTTTCATGGATCTTACCGCGCTCAACATCAATGAAATTCACCGCGCTTTGACAAGCCGCAAGGTTTCGGCGGAGGAGATTTGCCGCGAACACTTGAAGCGGATTGAAGCGAGGGATGTCGATACTCGAGCATACCTCACCGTCACCGCTGAACGTGCTCTAGGACAAGCCAAGCGTGTAGACGCCCTAATCGCGGACGAAAAACCCCTGCCTGCGCTTGCCGGAGTTCCCGTGGCGGTGAAGGACGTCATCGTTACTCG
>DASZAE010000075.1:0-5990 GCA_035945515.1 Terriglobia bacterium | reverse complement strand
GCCCCTCACCCGGCTCGCTCCGCTCGCCACCCTCTCCCGCCGGGAGAGGGCAAGAGGCCGGGATTCCATCCCTCTCCCGGCGGGAGAGGGTGCCCGACGAAGGAGGGCGGGTGAGGGGAATCGTCCCGAGGAACTTGGCGCAGGAGTAAGCTTGATATTCATTATAAAATTCGTTGGCCCTGATTTCTCGCCAAGATTGCCAGTGGAACGAAGTGCTCTTGAGCGGGATATGATGCTTCAGCAATGTTCCCGGCTTGGTGCGCCCGTAGAACCTACAGTGAGTATTTATTCAGCCTAGTGGATTCACTGGATTGTCGTCTGAATGCGCAACCGTTACTGTCGTAAGTGCGAGTCAATCTTCAGTAACTTTAACGAGGTGTGCACCAGATGGCAACCCATTTGGCAGAAGAACCCCAGTTAGTGGCTGCGGCCCGGCAAGGGGACAATCAAGCATTCTGTGTTCTGATCAACCAATACTACTGGAACGTCTACAATGTTGTTCTGAAGATCGCAAGGAACAACGAAGACACCGAAGACGCGCTGCAAGACGCCTTTCTGAAGGCCTATTGCAATGTCAAACAATTTCAGGGTAATTCGCGCTTCTACACCTGGCTTGTGCGAATTGCGGTAAACGAGGCCCTGATGAAGCTCCGCAAGCGGCACAGCGACCGGCAAGTGTCGCTCGAAGAAGTTGCGCCCTACGGGGCTGATCTTCCCATGGCGAAATCGCAAAGCTGGAATGATGACCCCGAGCGCCGCTACGCCGAACTCGAAGCGCAGGAGATTCTCCATCGCGCCCTCAGCGGCCTCAGTCCACGGCTATCCACGGCCTTTATGCTGCGTAACGTCGATGACTTGTCGATGCGCGAGACGGCCGAGACGCTCGGGCTTTCCTCGTCCGCGGTAAAATCCCGCCTGATTAGGGCGCGCTCACGGCTCAAGCGGCGGCTCCGGACCGTTTATTCCGAAAAATGCGCCCTGCGCCAAGCCCCGCAAGCCGTCGGAATGGATTAGCTGTAGCGGCGGCCTCTGGCCGACGGTTTTTCGGCGCTCAGAGAGCGCCGCTACAGAAAAAATTGTCACTATGTTTGTAATTCTCAATAAATAAGAGGCCGCCGCTACAACCTAAAAATCGCAATTACAATAACGAAAGGCGCTGCAGATCAAGTTGAAGCGCGCCTCCGATTCCTGTTAAAATGCCTCTCTCGCTGAGCATTTCACGGCGGATCATGGCGCTCTTGAGGCAGAGCCGAATCGTTGAATAACTTTCTCCGCCATGCCTTTCTCATACTCGCGCACTTTGGCGGATTTGGCCTGCTCGCCATTGGCGCGCTCGATTCCTCTCTCCTCTTTCTGCCTCTCGGCAACGACCTTCTTATCATCGCTATGAGCGCGCGGCGGCACTCGTTTGTGCCTTATTATGCCTTCATGGCGGCGGCCGGATCGGTTTTGGGATGCCTCTCGATTGACGCGCTCAGCCGTAGGGGCGGAGAAAAAGAACTGGAAAAACACGTCTCGCGGAAACGCCTTGAATATGTGCAAGGGAAAATGAGGAAAAGCGCCCCCTGGGCTCTCGCCATCTCCTCCTTAATGCCTCCGCCCTTCCCCTTCACGCTATTCGTTGCCGCGGCGGCGGCGTCCAATTATCCGCGAAAAAAGCTGCTTTCCACCATTGCTATCGCCCGCTTCATCCGTTTTACCATCGAGGGAGTGTTAGCTATTTTTGTGGGTAAAGAAGTGCTCAAGTGGGCGCAATCGAGGGGTTTTGAATACGCCATGCTAGGGCTCATCGCAATTTCGGTTTTGGGAAGCGCGATCTCAATCTATCGCTGGACGTCCCAGACCAAACAAACGAGATCACACAAGCATACACTTTGAAGCGGCCAGATTTGTAGCTGCGGCGTCTCGCCGCCGGTCTTTAAGAATAGAAAAAACCGGCGGCCAAGGACCGCTACCACTTTGAACCACAAATCGGCTAGCGGGAATTTTCTGCCATCTGGGCATAACGCGAAATTTCCCGGTTCAGCGACCTGGCGGATGCGGGAGTCGATACGCGTCCGTCCACGATCTCCTTTGTGGTGACGTTCGATCCATACAACGCTTTGTTTCCGCTATCATCCGGCTGCACCACCGCTCCGTTCAAGCTCACGCCGGCAAATGCGCCCCGGCTGCGCGCGTAGGTAAGGATTTCAGCGTGGAGTTTGATGTCCGTATCCGCCGAGGCATGGCGTCCTACGGGTCCAGCCGCTGCCGTCGCGCCCGCCCCAAGCCTGAATTTATCGCTCAGCAGGCTGTCGAAACCGGTTTTGTTGCGGAAGATCATGACGATGTCTGTGGAGGAGCCTCCGATTTGCAGGCCGTAGCTGCCGCCGCCAACCGCGAGAAATGCGGGGGCGCTCCAACCGCGCGCCGTGCGGCAGGTCACGAGGCCTTTGCCGTATTTGCCTCCGAACATAAAGGCAAACTGCTTTTCACCTGGAATAATGGCAATACACTTTGCCGACTCCAAAAGCTCCTGGGGAATGGCCTTGTCCGGCGTGGCCATAATCTCATGAAACACTTCGGCTGACCGCTGAATGCGGGCCAGATCATCGCTCCGGCTGGAATCCGCCATCGCCGCAGAAACAATGCCTACCATGAAAATGGCGGCAAACATACATATAAGAAAACGCTTTGTCATGACGCACCTCACTGTTGAGTGGTACAAATCATTGGGAACTTAAGGGCTGATTAGTACCCCTCTATTTTCAGCTTAACTGCTCTTCTGCTCAATCCGGTAAAGGCTGTAACTCTTTGCTGAAAAACGTGTAGGGTAGGCGCACTTAGGCGTGCAACTTGTCTCAGACTTACCAGGCCCCGGTCTGTAGCGGCGGCCTCTGGCCGCCGGTCTTTACTATTAAAATCCGGCGGCCAGAGGCCGCCGCTACAGCCAATGACCGTCGCTGATTTATGGCGCGATACGCCGCTGCTACTGCGGCTTGTTCAGGGAAAAAAAGATTACCGCTCATATTTCTGGAATACCAAGATCGCTACTGCCCAGGGGCGACATTTTAGCGTTAGGCGCGTAGCGTTCAAGCAGGTCCAGCGCAATCCGGGCGCGCCGCACGCGCTCGCAACCCATCTTCGCCGCCAGGTCTTCAATGTGGCCGCCCGACGGATAAATATCTGGCGCATTCCGCAGGCCGAATTTGAAATAGACCGGCGCTGCCACGCGAATGATGTCCGGCATTTCGTAATAGCGCACAAAGCCGCCGAAGTTGTCCGGGACCTCAATGTAGAGATCGATCGGAATATCCACCGCCATACGCAGCGCGCCAATCTGGGCGGGCGAAAGATCGGTGGGAATATTGAGCGTAGAGACCCCGGCTTGGGCAAAGATTCTCGCTGTGGCCGGATTGGCAGCGGGTAGAGTGACGGAGCTTTTGATCACCAGGTTCTTCGGCAGTTGCCCGTCTTTTTTCAACTCATTCAGCACCCAGATCAATCCGAGGTCCGCCGGCAGAACGCTGCGAATGCCCAGCTCGCAAGCGCGTTTCACATCCTCGATAGCGTAAACCAGTTGGTCCGCGCCGCGGTGCTGCAAGCTGATGACCTTGCCCGCGGTGGAAGCGGCTTGAGCGCCGGTTTCAAACGTCGCGCGCGGTCCGACAAACAGGCAGACTTCGATGCGTTCACCCTGGCCGATCCTCGCCATTTCGGCGATTTCGTCATTGGGGAGCAGCATGATGCCGCTGCCCTGGCTGACGCGATGAATCGGGACTTTGCGGTCTTTCGCCGCCGCCAGCACCTCGCGGAAGACGCGGGGCCCCTCAACGCTCGGGATTTCCAGACGGTATTGCCCTCCGTCACGGAACCGCTTTGCGCTGGGTTCGAGAGCATGATTATCTGTTGCCGGCAGCTTGAGCTTGTTCAAGAATTTTTGCGTTTTTTTCATGAGGATTCCTTTCCCGATGCGTTTCCGGTAGCTTTATAGCGCAGCGTTCGTAGTTCAACGCTGCGGCTTTCGGCAATCAAGGCAAAACCGGCGCAGGGTCAGAAAACAGACCCTGCGCGCTACAACTGTCACACAAGCCCTACTGCGTATATTTCATGTACACGGTGCGCGTTTCAGAATAAAAATCGAGCGCCTGCGGCCCCTGTTCGCGCATCCCGAAGCTCGACTCCTTGGTCCCGCCGAACGGCAATTGATATTCCACGCCCGCCGTGGGCAGATTGACCGTAATCAATCCCGCTTCGATGCCGTTCACAAACTGATGCACGCGTGTCACGTCCCGCGTGACGATGGAAGCCGAAAGCCCGAAGCGCACCACGTTCGCCAGTTCCATGGCTTCCTCGAAATTCCTGGCAGTCATCAATCCGAGGACCGGGCCAAAAACCTCTTCCTGGGCAATTCTCATGCCCGGTTTCACATCGCCGAAAATCGTCGGCTCAACGAAATAGCCCTTGTCGTAAATTCCGCCGGTCAAGCGATTGCCGCCGACGAGCAGTTTTGCGCCCTCTTGTTTGGCGATTTCAATATATTTGAGGTCAGTCTCAAGCTGCTTGGCGTCGACGGCCGGTCCGATCTGAACCCCGGCCTCAAGACCATCCCCTACCTTAAGCTTTCGCGTCTTGGCGATGAGAATCTCAAGCAGCGGATCGTAAATATCTTTTTCAATGATCGCGCGGCTGCAGGCCGTGCACTTCTGGCCGGTGGAAAAAAACGCTCCGTTAATTAGCACGTCGGCAGCGTATTCGAGATTTGAATCTTTGAGAACAATCGTGGGGTTTTTGCCGCCCATCTCAAGCTGAATGCGGATTTTCCGCTTCGCCACCTTTTCGTAGAGCGCGTTCCCAATCTCGCACGATCCAGTAAAGGAGACAGCCCTGACGGCGGAATGTTCCACAATGGGATGACCTACGGCGCCGCCCGCGCCCGTAACCAGGTTAACCACCCCGGCGGGCACGCCGGCTTCGTGAAGCGTTTCGACCAGCCGGTAGGCGCACAGCGGCGCGAGCGACGCCGGTTTCACCACCACGGTGTTGCCGCACACCAGCGCAGGCGCCATTTTCCAGGCCGGAATCGCAATGGGAAAATTCCAGGGAGTAATCAGCGCCACTACGCCCAACGGCTTGCGGACGGTGTAGCAAAAAACGTTTTCGCGCTCAGAGGGAATCTGATAATTGAAGGAGCGCGCGCCTTCGCCGCCGTAGTAGCGCAAAATGTTGATGGCGCGCTTCACTTCCCCGCGCGCTTCGGGCAGCGTTTTGCCCTCTTCGCGCGTCATTTCCTGGGAAACTTTTTCCAGGCGGCTTTCGAGCAATTCCGCCGCCTTGAAAAGGTATTCGCCTCGCCGCGGCGCGGGCAAGGCGGCCCAGGCGGGTTGCGCCTTCGCAGCCGCATCGCACGCCGCGACCGCGTCTTCCGCCGCCGACGCTTGGAATTCCCCCACCACTTCATCCGCGCGGGCAGGATTGATGTTTGGAAAAGTCCGCTTGGAACGGCAAGCCGCCCACTCGCCGCCCACATAGTTTAAGAACGCTTCAGCCATGTCGCCTCCCAAGCATTTACTTTAATCGCTGGCGCAGTCTGTGTAAACCTAAGAAAGGTTTTGGCGGCAATGGTATTCTGTCTTGTCTGGCATAGACAGCCGTATCTGTGGTTCGGGAAAATTGATGAGAAAAATCGTCCTATTTATCCCGTATGTCTCAAAAGTCTCAAAGCGGCGTGTTAGGCTTTTTGTAGCGCAGACCTCCGTATTTGAGGTCTGCGGTTTTTTTGTGCATTCAAAGGCCGCAGACCGCCAAGGCGGCGGTCTGCGCTACGCAGCTTGCGTTGTAGCGGCGGCGTCCTCGCCGCCGGTTTTTACTAAGGCTCTAGACCATCATCTTGATAAGTTTGGCGATCAAGGTATCTGTCGATTTGTTCCATCGCCATTCGGATTCCTTCAGGTGGAGATGGAAGTTCGTTTTGAAGCCATTGAACTTGGCGAGCCGACGCTTGGTGAAGC
>DASZAE010000074.1:0-6423 GCA_035945515.1 Terriglobia bacterium | reverse complement strand
CTCGCCGGTTTTTAATATACAGAGCGCCATAAGTCGGCGACGATCATTGGTTGTAGCGGCGGCCTCTGGCCGCCGGATTTTAATAGTAAAGACCGGCGGCCAGAGGCCGCCGCTACAACAAAGCCTAGTGCTGCGTGCCGCAATTTTGTTGACTTATTTGGCCGAGACCGACTTTGTGTGTATCAGGGCACGGCTTTCAGCCGTGCCGTAGGAGATGCTGTTTATTATGAGGGCTTTAGCCCTTGCGAGCCATGCTCAGCGGCTAAAGCCGGCTTTCTCATGGCCCTTTTGCGGCACGGCTGAAAGCCGTGCCCTGATACAAGTAAGCCTAAGTCAGTCTGTTACTTCGCGGAAGCGCCCATAGTAAATGTAATTGCAGCACGCAACACTACTTTGCCGGCGCGGGCTTTTTGGGGCCGGCGGGTTTCACGGGCACGGTGGCCTTCACCGTTGTTCCCTGGCCGGAGGAGATGAATTCCAGGCTGCCGCCAAGCTGCCGCAGGCGCTCCTGCATCCCGGCAATGCCTATTCCGAGAGCAGTGGTTGTCATTTTGCCGTCTTTCTCTAAGCCCCCTGGGATTCCGCAGCCGCGGTCCTCAACCTCCAAGACCGCATGATCCTTTTGGCGCATGAGGCGAACCTTGGCGACCTTGCTGCCCGAATGCCGATGCACGTTGCCAAGGCTTTCCTGCGCCACGCGGAACAGGGCAATCTCCACTTCTTGCGGGAACCGCGCTTCGCCTGGGGGCAAGTCGAGGTCTACCTTAATTCCGCTCCGCTCGATGAACCGGGCGATGAACCAGCGCAGCGCCGGCACCAGGCCGATGCTATCGAGATCGGGCGGGTGCAGCAGGTGAGAGAGGTTGCGGATTTCGTCCGACGCCTGCGCCGCCAGCTTTTGGCTTTCCACCAGAAGCTTGGCCCGCGCGGGCTCGCCCGCCGCGCCGTTCCCCAGCCGCGCAAGGTTCATGGCCAGCACGGTCAAGGTCTGCGCCGTGCTGTCGTGCAGGTCGCGCGCGATCCCGCGCCGCTCTTCGTCCTGCAGCCTCAGAACGCGGCCCGAGAGCTCGCGGAGGGCATTCTGCTCTTTTTCGAGCTGCGCCAGGACGTGTTTCCGCTGGGTAACGTCCCGGTTGATTTCCATGATCGCCTCGGGCTTCCCTCCATCGCCTCGCTGCAGCACCTGACGGCTGGCCATAATGATTTCCGAGCCGTCGCGCGCCGTGTGGGTAAGTTCCCCTTCCCACGATCCATCATGCAGAAGCTTCCGTTCCATCTCTTCAATCGCCGCGGCCGGCTGGGTTTTTAACAAGCTGTGGGTGATTTTGCCCAGCGCCTCGCCGCGGGTCCATCCGTAAGCCCGTTCCGCCCCGTGGTTCCAGGATTTTATGGCGCCATTTAAGTCACGCACGATGATGACGTCATTGGCAAGGTCGAGCAGCTTGGCCTGTTCTTCGATCAGGCGCCGCGCGCTGTCCCGTTCGGTGACGTCGCGGATGGCCACGAGAATGAGGCTGGGCGACCCGCCGCTGCGGCGAATTTCACGCGCGTTCAGCAGCAGGGTGCGGCGCCCGATATGGGGAAAATCGTGTCCCAATTCATAATCTCGAATCTCTCTTCCCACGGGGAGCACATCCCTGAGCAGCGCGAGCAGCCGGGGAATGTTCCATTGGCCGTTGCTAAGCTCGTAGAGGAGATGGCCTCTGATTTCGCTGGGCGAGAGTTCGAAGTGCTCAAAGAACGAGCGGTTGGCCGACTTCACCCGGAGATCGGCGTCGAGCACCAGAAGGGATTCCCACATCATTTCAATGATCACATCCGAATAGAGACGCGAATCGGTCGCCTCGAGTGTCAAATAATCGATGTCGAGCAGCGTGATGACGGCGCCCTCGATCCGTTCCTCCGCCGTTTTGTAAGGGCGCGCCATCAGCATGTGTGAATGTCCCTGACGGTCAGTCACGTGCTGTTGCCGGGAGCTTCCGGCCTCAACCGCCTCTTTCACCATTTTTTCGAGGCCGGGGAAATCCAGCTCGAAGCGCAGGTCTGTCAGCGGCCTCCCCACGTCGGAGGGAAACAGGTGCAGAATTTCCTGCGCGCCCTGGGTGAAGCGCCGGATGCGCCGGTCGCTTCCCAGAACGATCATGGGAAGGGTAATGTTGCCGATTATGTTGTTCAGGTCGTTGTTGGACGTGGACAGCTCGGCATTGCGGGAGATCAGCTCATCGTTGAGCGTGCCTAATTCCTCGTTTGCAGCCTGCAATTCTTCCTTTGAGGCTTCGAGCTCTTCGTTGGCGGTCTGAAGCTCCTCGTTGTTCGATTGGACTTCCTCATTGGCGGCTCGCAGCTCTTCGTTGCTGGTCTCAAGCTGGTCAATCGCATCCTGCAACGCCTCTTGGGATTCACTCAGCTCGCGCCGCAAGTCGGGATCCTCGCCGCGTTCGCCTGGCCTTGCGGCATCGGCCGCTTTGCCCCGAGCCCGGGCAGGCGTTTCCTCCCGGAACAAAATCAGGAAATAACGCCGGTTCGAGGGTAAAAGATGAAGGGGCTTGACCTCAATGGTGATTTCCCGCGCGGCAGTCTCGCGCCGGTTTGCGCGGGCTTTCAGCTTGCGGGATTTTTTGCTCTTTGGGCCTATTTTGCCCATTCGAGCCGCGCCGGCTTCGGGGCTGGACTCGATTCGGACGCGGCGCTTGATGACGGGCTGATCAGACTTCAGAGCATGATGGATGATGGCTCGCAGCTCGATGGCGAGTCCCGCGCGCGCCACTTTAGGCAGACGAAGGCTTGCCGGCCCGGGTTTGGGATCGAGATAAGGACCCGTGTGGCCGTGGAATTGCACGATCTCAAGCTCGTCATTCACCACAATTGCGGCCGGCGTATAATCGGCCAGCAATACCCGGTCGATCTCCTTTTGCAAGTCAAATTGCCAGATCGCCAGCCCGGATGTCGGCTCCGCTTTCGCCGGCGGCATCGAACCGACCTCTTTGGTTGGAATCGGGCTGCCGGGATAACGCGCGTCTATTTCGTGAATTTGCCGGAAGCTCTCGCCCTTCCTGGCGTAAAGCTTGCTTTCTTTGTCTGCGAGCTTGAATAACTCCGAATACCCCTCGATGCTCTCGGACTTGCCGAGCAGCAAAAAGCCGCGCGGCTGCAAAGCATAATGAAACACCGGAATAAGCTTCTGTTGGAGGGATCGATCCAGGTAGATGAGCAGATTGCGGCAACTGATCAAGTCCAGCCGCGAAAAAGGCGGGTCCTTGATCACGTCCTGGCGCGCGAACACGCACATTTCGCGGATTAAGGGGTCGATCTGAAAGTCTCCATTGACCCTTTTGAAGAACCGGCTCAGGCGTTCCGGCGAGACAGCGGACACCTCGTCTTCCGAGTACCGCCCCGAGCGCGCCTTGTTCAGCGCGGACTCGCTGATGTCGGTGGCAAAAACCTGAACGCTGATGACGCTCTTCACGCTTTGCAGGAATTCGAGCGCGCAGATGGCGAGGGAATACGCTTCTTCCCCGGTCGAGCATCCCGGCGTCCAGAGCCGGAGAGGAAGGCTGCGATGGCCGGCCATGAGTTTTGGAAACACTTCCCGCTTGAGGATTGCAAAGGCGTCCGGCTCGCGGAAGAAGCTGGTGACGCTGATCAGCATCTCTTGAAAGAGCGACGCCATCTCCGCCCGGTTGCCCTTCAGCAAATTGGCGTAGGCCGCCAGGCTCGCGGTATTGTTCACCACCATCCGCCGCGTGATCCGGCGGAGCACGGTGGCCGGCTTGTAATGGCCGAAATCGACCCCGCTCGAAGCGCGCAGCATGAGGAGAATCCTGGTGAGTTCATGCGGGGCCTTTGAGATCAGGTCTTCCTCTTTTTGCAGCTTGGGGGAGGCCAGGATGCTATGGCGCCCAATGCTCGCCAGCTTGCGCGCGATTTCGCCAGGAGTCAGAATGAAGTCGGCATAGCCCGAGGCAATCGCGCTGTGCGGCATCCCATCGAACTTCGCCGACGCTTCGCTTTGAGCAAAGGTGATGCCGCCCTCGCTTTTGATCGCCTTCAGCCCCAGCGTGCCGTCCGAGCCGGTCCCGGAAAGGACAACGCCAATGGCTTTGTTTCGGCAGTCCTCCGCCAGAGCGGCGAAGAACCGGTTCACCGGCAGGTGCGGCACCAGGCTCGCGGCGTTGCGGCGTTTCAGCTTCAATACCCCGGCGGAGATAGAAAGGTCGCTGCTCGGCGGAATCACGTAGACGTGATCGGACTTTACCTTTTCGAGGTCGGTTGCTTCGGTGACAGGGATTTTGGCGGCTCGCGCCAGCAGCTCGGTGAGCATGCTCTGGTGCTGCGGCGCGAGATGCTGCACCACGATGAATCCCATGCCGGTATCGGCCGGCAAATGCTTCAGCAGATCGGTGAGCGCCTCAAGACCCCCGGCGGAAGCCCCGATGCCCACCGTAGGACACAGATGCTGCTCCGAAGATGCCGCGCTCTGCTTTGGCTCTGCTGGCGTCTTTTCGGCCGCTTTTTTCATGCGTCACCCAAGTAAGGTAGCGCCGCCGTCCCGGCGGCTTTGCTGTAGCGGCGGCCTCTGGCCGCCGGATTTTAATAGTAAAGACCGGCGCCATGCGCCCGCCGCTACAGAAGCAGGCGCCGCCGATTTATGGCGTCACGTAAAGTTCTAGTGCGGCTGCGCCTAGCCGTGCCGAGGTCCGCGCTTCGGAGGAAGGACTCCGCGCTAACGGATATTATCACTCTAATGTCGTGTCCGCTAGTGAGTTAGCGCCGCCGTCCCGGCGGCATTTGCTGTAGCGGCGGCCTCTGGCCGCCGGTTTTTAATAGTAAAGACCGGCGGCCAGAGGCCGCCGCTACAGACACCCGGCTCGCGGAGTTTATTCTGAGCGAAGCCGAAGGGCTCAGAATGACAAGCGAAGGGCTCGCCGCCCTCTCCCCGACTGGAAAGGTTGGGAAAAATAAAGGATGTCCGCCCTCTCCCGCCGGGAGAGGGCGCCCGACGTAGGAGGGCGGGTGAGGGACGCCGCGCTGAGACTTTTGAGACGAATGAGACATTTTGCGGAACCGCCGACAAGGCGAATAAAAAGCATAAATATTGATTCTAAAGGGGTCCTAGGGTTCGTTCCGCAATTTTGGAGTGCGGCAGCTTGCTCCCGCTGTATTCCGCCGGAAGCTTGCTTCCGATGCGGGCCGGACACGCCCCCCATTCAAAGCGGCAGCAAGCTGCCGCACTCCATAAGCATATCAGATCACGTTGAGATTTTTGAGACAAATGAGAATGTTTCACGTGAAACATTGTCTGGAAGGTTTGCGCCCGCCACGCGCCGGGCGCTTTTATTGTCGGTCCCTCAAAGGGACCTGAGATGTTCCCGAGATTGTGGTTGCAAACAACGAACCGTCCCCCCTCACCCGCGCTCGTACCTCGCGCACCCTCTCCCCCGGCGGGAGAGGGTTGGGAAAAAATAAGGGATGTCCGCCCTCTCCCGACGGGAGAGGGTGCCCGACGTAGGAGGGCGGGTGAGAGCGCCACTCTGAGATGTTTGAGACAAACGAGACAAAAGAGACGGTTTTTCATGCGGGCGGCGCAGCGTCGCGGCAACGAATCAAGGGGAACTTATATAGAGCGTCATAAGTCAGCGACGGTCATTGGCTGTAGCGGCGGGCAAAGTCTGTAAGGGGCCGCCGGATTTTCGGCAAATGTTGTAGCGGCGGCCTCTGGCCGCCGGTTTTTAATAGTAAAGACCGGCGGCCAGAGGCCGCCGCTACAGAATCAGGCCGCTACAGCATCAGGCGCCGCCGACTTATGGCGTTACGTATAGATATGCTGCGGCGGCGATTTCGCCGAGCGCCTGCCCGACGATGTTATCAATGGAGTTTGGCTGGTCGGGCACCGCAACTTCATTGACGTAGACCGCAAAGGCAAGATGGCGGCCATCCGGCGTATTGATAAAGCCTGCAAGCCCTTTGCCAGTGACCATATCATTGCGGTTGAGCAGGTCTTCAGCGTCGAATGTGCCGGTCTTGGCGAAGACGCGCCCCGCCGCCGGTGAATTGTTCTGGATGTCCGCCAGCGTGCCATCGCGGCCAAGCACGGGCAGCCCGGCCAATAGTTTGGGGAACACCGGCTCGCGGCTCATGGCGGCGAGGTAATGGACCATGAAATCCGGCGTGAAGTAGTCGGCGCGGGAGCCGCCCTCGCCGTCCGATTGCGAAGCGCCGCTGAGGTCGAGGCCCATTTGAAGAAGAAAACGGCGCTCAAGGTCAAAGCCCGCCTGATCGATCTTAGCCGTCGCATGTCCCACGACCGCGCCCAAAAGATAAGGCATAAGGCTCGCGTGCAGGTTTTGGCTCACCTTGAGCGTGACTTTCGCGTCTTCGGAAAGGGGCGGGGAAGTGTGCTCGGCCACCAGGTTCGCGGGCGTA
>DASZAE010000073.1:0-14453 GCA_035945515.1 Terriglobia bacterium | reverse complement strand
AACTCGCCCGGTGATTTGCTTCACCGCCTGCTCTATACGGACATCAAAACTTATCTTGTCGAACTCCTCATGAAGCAGGACAACATGAGCATGGCGGCTTCAATCGAAAGCCGCGTGCCGTTTCTTGATCACGTGCTGGTGAAGTTCACCGCCGGAATTCCCTCCTCTTATTCAACTCGCAAGCTTGCTGGAAAGTTCGTTCTGAAGTCCGCCGCGGAAAGCTTGCTTCCCAAATCGATCATTTACCGAAAGAAGATGGGATTCCCAACTCCCTTGCGAGGATGGCTGGTGGGGGCGCAATTAGACCAGGTGGAAAAAATGCTGCTCGAGCCGCGAAGCCTCGAGTGGGGGTTGTTCAAGCCTGATGCTCTGCGAAAGCTTTTTGCTGAGCATCGGGCGAAAGAGCGCGACCACTACGAGCGCATCTGGCGGTTGATGAACCTGGAAATCTGGCGCCGCGTGTTTCTGGATTCCGATCCAGTGTACATAGCGGGTACAGGAAATTAGAATGTGCCCGCCCGCGACAGCTTTCGAGTGGTAGCCACGGTCAACCGTTGTCTGATTGACCGTGGGCTGGTGGCCGCCGGGTTTTGAATGGGAAAGCTGCGGCTAGAGGCTGCCACACGAAGCCCAATTACCTTATGGAAATCTCAATCGTCCAAGCAGCTTCGCCAGCGGAAATCGCAGAGGTTCGGAGCCTCTTTGAGGAATACGCGGCCTCGCTCAACTTTAGTCTCTGCTTCCAGGATTTTGCTCACGAATTATCAAGCCTGCCGGGCAGCTATGCGCCGCCATCGGGCAGGCTGTTGTTGGCGGTGGTTGCCAGCCGTCAGGATCGGCCGGCCGGGTGCGTGGCGATGCGCCGGATCGATTCTCTGACGGGCGAATTGAAGCGCCTTTACGTGCGCCCAGGGTTTCGCGGCCAGGGAATTGGCCGAACGCTGACTCAGAAGATCATTGAGGAGGCGCGAGAATGCGGATACTCTCGGCTCCGCCTCGATACTCTGGACTCGATGGCAGAGGCTCAATCACTTTATCGATCCTTGGGCTTTGCTCTGATTAAGCCGTATCGAATAAACCCCGCGAGCACAGGCGATGCAATTTGTATGGAACTGGCGCTGGATTAACCAGAATCACAGATGAAGTTGTAGCTGGGTAGTAAGAACCCACGGTCAGTGCTTTTCCTGACCGTGGGTTCTTACGCGGGGAGACAAGCCACGGTCAGAAAAACGCTGACCGTGCAACTACGGCTCGGACCCGATAGTTTGCGCCATTGCTGCTACCTTCGTCGCAAAAATGCTTGACTTTTTGGGCAAATCCATGTTACCTTATATCTGTAGGATATCCCTCGACTACATAACCTTTCTGTAAATACCCTCGCATTTCATAACGTTATCCCACAGTCCCCCTTTAGTTTCGCGGAGGGACAACTAACTGCGCTCCTGGAGGGAAATCCGTTATGAATCACCTTACTTTGGCTCCTTCTCCGGCCGAGCCGCCTGCGCAGCAGCGGGCTTCACTGCAATTCACAGAAACTATGCGCGGCTACGTGTCAACTAAAGTTACGGATGATTATCACCGCGCGGAGGAGCAGGGGCGGCTCGATCAATCTGCGTTTGAGTTTACTGTGACAATTGTAACGGATGATATCGAACCGGCGCTTGCGAAACCCGGGCATGGATTCCGCATAACGGGCGCGGCGCGGGCCAGCGCGCTTTCGGCGCGGCCCCTGACAGTAGCTGAGGGGGCGTTTCAGTTGCTGGTTAAAGACCCCACAAACGTTGACACCCGGCGGATGATTTATCACATGAAGCTGACTTCAGAAGAAGGCCAGATTTTTTTCTTCGACGGCTTCAAGATCATTCACGAAGGTCTGCCGAATCACGTATGGCCGGAAATGACGACTCTCTATTTTACCCTCTATGACGGAGAGGCCAGTTCCTCATCCGTTTTTGGCAAAGGAATTCTCCACGTCGCTCCAGAAGATCTTCTTCATCAACTTGCAACTCTGCGCGTTTCGGGCGTGGGCCAGATTGGCCAATTGGAAGCGGCGGCGCGCTTTGGCCGGTTTTTCGCCGGCGCGCTTTGGGACACTTACGGCGGCATCGCCGCTTCTCCGCATTATCCGAAAGCCGATGCGCCGCCGCGCAAAAGGCGTCCGCTACGCGCGCCCGCGCCGGAATTGCATTACTTCAACACCGCCGACGGCGTTCAATTGCGCTTCCTCCGCTATCGAGGCGGCCGCAAAGGGCCAGTGATTTTGACCCATGGCATCGGCGTCTCAAGCCTAATTTTCCGCATCGACACTGTCGAAACCAACCTGGTGGAGTTCTTGACGGCGCGCGGTTTTGACGTGTGGGCGCTTGATTACCGCGGCAGCATCGAACTGGCGTCCCACAATCTTCAATTCACAGCCGATGATGTGGCTACTTACGACTACCCTGCCGCGGTTGAAAAAGTACGGGAGCTTACCGGCGCAGCCAGCGTGCAAATGGTCGTCCACTGCTTCGGCTCGGTCAGCTTTTTTATGGCCATGCTACGAGGATTGCAAGGAGTGCGTTCGGCCGTTTGCTCCCAGGTGGCGACTCACATGGTAACGGCGCCGGTTACTGAGATCAAATGCGGGCTGTATTTCCCGGAGACGCTCGACGCGCTGGGAGTGAAATCATTAAACGCTTATGTGACAAGCGCAGCAGACTGGCAGGGAAAACTCGATGATGCGGCCATGCGGTTCTACCCTATGTCCGAAGATCAACTCTGCAAGAGTCCCGTCTGCCACCGGATCACGTTCATGTATTCACAGGTGTTCGAGCACCAGCAGCTTAACGACGCCACCCACAGTGCCCTCGACGAGATGTTCGGCGCCACCAACATTCGCGCCTTCGAACATTTATCGCGCATGGTGCGGATCGGGCACATCGTGACTGCAGAGGGTGAAAATGCGTATCTACCTCACCTCAATCGCCTGGCAATTCCGATCGCCTTTATCAGCGGCGGGCAAAACCGCTGCTTCCTGCCCGAAACTACACGGCTCACTTATGATCTGCTGCGGAAAAAGAACGGTCCGCATCTTTACACGCGAACCGTGATTCCTCATTACGGTCACGCAGATTCGATCCTCGGCAAGAACGCCGCGCTCGACGTTTATCCCGCCGTCGCGCAGCACCTCGAAGCGACAGCGTGAAGCCGTAACTCCACGCCAAGCGCCCCACAAAATCAATGCTCCAAAATTAAAAAGCCCCAGGCAGTTGCGAATTGCAACCGCCGGGGGCTTCCGGATGCTGATGGGATTGGCTTACCCGCCACATCGATAACACAGGCGCCCGGCGCCTTTCGCCCCTCTGCGCTAGAGAGGGGATCCCACAAGCCAGCGCAAGCGAGCGCCTAAGCCTCAGCACCCTCGCTAAGTTTACAGTCCGTTGACATGGATCACCTCCTTTCTAGCGATGAGCCGATGATAAAAACGCGCGGGCGTTAAGTCAAGGAAAAAAGACTGAGGCGGACGAATCGCCTTTCATGCCAACGAAACCTCAAAAATATGGCTTTGAAAGGCGTCCAGGCGCACGAAAAGCCCGGAGCGGATCAGGTCCTCGCCTCGCCATTCGTAGCTCTTATCGTGCAATTGATCGTGAAAGATGTACTCGCGAGAGGGGTCAATCGCGCAGTTCAGAATGAGATTGCCGCGCGCGGACCCCGAACTTAAATTCACCGTCACGATCTTCATCACGCCGCCGAGTTTCCACTGATATGCAATTAGGTTTTGAAAAGACGTGTCGCCCGCCGCGCGCGGATCGAGCAACAGCCAAGCTCCGGCGTGAAACGCATCGTCTTTCGTAATCGTCAAGAGCTTTTCGTAGAGACCGTGAATCTGCGCGCTCGGCGGCTCTTCGGCGGCGCGGCGAAGCTGGATGGGCAAGTGCAATTTTCTGCCGTCAAGCTGCCCGTAATAATAAAAGCGCATTCCCGGCAGCGTGGCCACCAGCGTTGCCACCGCGCCAAGTTTATCCGCTTCAAAAACGGCGGCGCTGCGCGGCTCATCATGGTTTTCCAGAAACCGGACGCAACGGCTCTGCGTGGCGGCGTCCGCCTTGAGACACTCGCGCGCCTCCTGCGCGGGCGCGGCGCGCAAGCGGTCGTAAAGCGGCTTGTCGTAAGTAAAGGTCAGCCCAAGCTGCTGCAGCCGCCACTCCAAATCCCAATAAACTTCCGCAATCCAGATAAAACCCGGCAGCGCAGCCACTGCCGCCGGCCAGAATTCTTCGCCGGGCGTCGCAGCGCCGCGCAGGAGAGGCCCCCACGTCTTAGCGAAAACATCATTCAGAAGGAGCATCGCCATGTCGCAGCGAGCGCCGTCCGCATGAGCGGCGATCACGCGTAACACGCTCAGCATCGCTTCGCGCGTCGCGGGATTGAAGTAGTTCAATTGAGCCGTGTCCGGCCATGCCGGGAAGTGCGGGTCTTTGCCGCGAGCGATGAACTTGGCCGTGCCATCATGCTCTGAAAGAAAAAAAGCAGAAGGGTCCCGGCGGAACTGGGCCAGATTGCCTTGAATATAATACTCGGGATGCGCGCCGACCCACGGATGGTCAAGCCCGGTGTGATTTGGGACGAAATCGAGGATCAGCTTCATGCCGCGCCGGCGCAGCTTCTCGCGCGCCTCGTCCACATCTTTCCATCCACCGATGCGAGGGTCCGGAACGTAATCCTGAATGGAATAGGGAGACCCCACCACGTCATCCATCGTCCAGCCTAGCAAGGCCCCATCGTAGGAGGGAAAATAGCACGGGCTGGTCCGCGCAATGGTTCGGCCCGCGACGCTGCGCCTCCAAAGCCCCATCAGCCAGACGAAATCAAACCCTAGCGATTGAAGACGGTCCCATTCCCGGTCAGGAACCGACGCGAGCGTGATCGGGCGCGACTCTCGCGCGGAGAGTTCCTCGAGCCAAGCCCAGGCGTGGATTTCATAGAGGTGAGGATTGGGGCGATACAGCGGCGGAATGGGGCTGGAGGATGTCGGCATATTGATCGGCCCCTTCAGGGCCGGCTTTCTTCTGCGTTCGCAACCGCGGGCTCCGCCCGCGGTTACTCGAACTGGGCGCGCAATTCCGCTACTCGCGCGGCAAGCGAAGGCGCGTCTTCAAACAGCCGGATGGCCGCAATGCCAGCGGCGCCCGCGTCAAGACACGGCTTCACGCGCTCCAGCGTCATTCCTCCCAGCGCGAGCGCGGGCGTTTTCACCCGCGACGCCACTTGGCGGAGCGCGCCAAGACCCAGCGGCGGCCCGAATGCACGCTTCGAGGGCGTTTCAAAAACCGGCCCAAAAAAAAGATAGTCTGCTCCCGCCGATTCAGCCTCCTCAGCCTCTTCAAGCGAATGGCAGGAGACGCCCACCAGAAAACCAGGAGATGCAAGCGGGCGGACAGCTCGGGCCGGCAAAGAATGATTGCCCAGATGAACACCCGACGCTCCGAGCGCCAGCGCCACGTCGAGCCGGCCATTGATAACGATGCGCGACGAAGCGCCGCGCGCATGGTCAATCGCCCGGCCCGCAATTTGCATGAGGGAGCGGGTATCCATCCACTTCTGGCGGATTTGAATCAAGTCAATGCCGCAGCCAATCGCTTCATCGAGTAAAGCCAGGAGTGAGGGATCGCCCGGATCTTTGCGGTCTGTAATATAACAAAGGCCGAATGGCGCGTGCATGGACGAATTGTAGTTGTAGCGTAGAGTCTTTGTTTTTATACCGAGCGCCATAAGCCGGCGACGGTCATTGGCTGTGGCGGCGGCCTCTGGCCGCCGGATTTTAATAGTAACGACCGGCGGCCAGAGGCCGCCGCTACAGTTATTTTTCCGCGGAGTGAAGCAGCCGCATCAATTCCTCATAGGCCAGCCAGATATCCGCCAGGCCGACTCCGGAAATGGCGCCGCGGAAGTAATCGTTTTGGGCGATGACGGAGACACAGGCGTAGTGCAGCACAAAATAATTGTTGGTCCAGAGCGGGACCCACGGGATGTAGAGGAGCGCCACGCCGATGACAAAGTAGAGGATGGCACGCAGCATAGAGGGCAACCATTTCATAGGGGGATGTGAGCGCAGGCGCCTCTACGCGGGCTTCGAACGCGAAAGCGACTGTATTTTTTCCGCTACATCGCGGTAATCGATATTCAAGCTGTAAATCTCGGCAAACTTTTCCTGCGCGGCTTTGATGTTGCCGCTTCTCTCGCAAGCGGTGGCGAGATCATAGGTGAGCGCCAGCGCAATCTCTTCTTGAAGGCCGGGCGTTTGCAAGGCGCGGCCATACCAGCGGGCGGCAATCTCCGGCATCTGTTTTTCCATGAAACAATTGCCCAGCATCGAGCTGGCCTCCAGAAAGCGGGGCGGATGTTCCTCCGGGATGCGGCCCTTCACCACCTTCTGGAATTCCCCGATAGCTTCGTCGAGCAGCCCCATCTCCCGGAACGCGACGCCCAGATTGTAGTGCGTCTGGGGAGTGTCGGCCGCGGGCGCCGCCGGTTGGCCCGCTTCCAATTCTGTCAGAAGCTCCTCCAATGAGGAATCGAAAAGTGAGCGTCCGTCCTCGCCCTTCTCCATTGCGCGCGCAGGGCCGCTTTCGCCCGCGGGCGCTTGTCCGTCTGTTTCTTCGAGAGCCCTGGCCAGATCTTCGGCCAGATCGCCCAGCAAGGAGCCGCCCTGAAACTGAAATCCGGGGCCGAGTTCAGCCGGCAGCATGACAGGCTCTTCTTCAGCCAGGGGCTGAGGATCCGGCATCGCAGGCGCTGGCTCTTCTTCATTCAGGAAGGAAGGCGGCTTAAGCTCAGATGGTCTCTCTAACTCATATATTTCATGCGTATCACTTTGCTCACTTATCTCACTTGACGCGGCGGCCGGAGGCTCATCGAGAACAGCGCCCGCGGGATCAAAGCCGGCGGTGCGGGCCGCTTCGAGCCGCGCTCGTAATTCCAGGATTTCAGCGCGTCCCGGATGCCTTCGGGCAAGATCGCCGAGCGCCGTATTCGCTTCGCCCAGAAAGCCGGAGTTTAGGTAAAACTCCACCTGCGATATCTCTTCGCTGAGGTCTGGCCCGGCAGCGGTTGGCGCGGCAGCTTCTGCTTCATCTTCTAAAAACCGGTGGTCGAAAGCATACGGGGCCGCCGCGCCAGAGTCCGAAGCCGCAAACCTCTCGCCAACGGGTGGCGGAATCTCCGGCTGCGGCAAAGACTCAAGTGGCGGCTGGGGCAATGGCTCTTGCGCCGCCTTAAGGGCCAGCTCTGGCGATGCCCCCTCCGCAGTTGGCGTTTCTGCCGGACGGCTAGTTGTAAACGTCTCCCACTCGGTAGAGAAATCCACCTCGATGGCTTCAATGGGCGCTGCCATTCCACCATGCTGAGACCCTTCGGTAGCGGCGGCTTCTGGCCCAGTGGACTGAGCAGCGGCGCTCCGGCCCTGTTTCTCAATCGCTTCCTTCAGCGACGTCTGCCATGCGGAGTTCGCCGGGCTCCGGCCCACGAGAGATCGAAACGCGCGCTCGGCTTTGGTCCATTGGCCGGTTTCAGCGAAGCCTTTGCCCATCACCTCAAGCAAAGCTGTAGGCGCTCGATTCCTTCCCGCTCGCTCGCAGAGCGCCTCGGCCAAGTCAAGCGCGGCAGCGTCCGAAGGATGCCGCGCAAGCAATGGCTGCAGCAAATCGAAAAGCTCACCCGCATGGTTGCGTTCGAGCGCAAGGCCGCTGATTTCATTGAGCAGGCGGAGAACCGATGAAGCGGACGATTCGGTCCCTGCTTCGAGGCCATGCGCCGCGAATTGCTTCACCGCGTCGAGGCTTTGCGGCGCAGCGCGGAAAGCGTCGAGGGCCAGCGCCGCCGCGTCATCGAGACGGCCGGAATCGAGATAAGCGCCAAGGAGAACGCGGCATCCCTCCGCATCAGACTTCATGCCGGGCGAGGCTTGGAAAATGCGCTCAACTTCGGCAAAATCTTTCGCCTGGGCCGCGAGCCTGGCCCGGAGCAAAGCCACTTGGCGATTCTCCGGCTCAAGCTCGGCTGCCTTTTTCAGCAGGGCAGCGGCGCCGGGAATATTCTTGCGCTGATACGCGCCCTCGGCGGCTTGCAAAAACGCCTGGCAAGCTTCCTGAGACTGACCGCTTCTCTGTAGAAATTCGCCCAGGCGCGTCTGGTAAACCGTGTTCTCCGGGTCACGCGCCACCAACTTGCGCAGAATCTGTCCGGCACGGTCGTGCAGCCCGCGACGCTCGCAGATGGCCAGCGCCTGCGCGTATTGCTCATTGGCTTCATGGCTGAACTTCTGGCCTGCGTACAGTTCCGCCAGCCGGACGAGCGCGTCGGGCGAGTCGGCGTCCAGCTTGGCGATTTTCTTATAGATGGCAATTGCCTTAAGGATGAACCCCTCGCGTGTATAAGACTCTGCCAGGGTGTGGAATTCCCGCGCGGCCTCGCGCGCGTTTCCTTCGCGCACCCACAAGTCGCCCACGATGTTGCGCAGCGGGAGGTCTTGGGGGTCCTGCTCGATGATTGCCTGGTATTGCTTAATGGCCTGGGGAAGCTTTCTCTGGCTCACCAGTCTTGCGGCTTCTTCGAGGGCCTTGCTCTTGTTAAAAGCCATCCGGCGGCTCCGATGCTGGCAGGGAGCACATACTGCCACAGGCTAACACAGGGATTTGACCCAAGTCAAAAACAGCAGTTGCAGGGTCAGATTGGTAGCGGCAGCCGCAAGCCGCCGCACTCCATAAACCCATCGAATCATCCTGAGACGTTGAGACCAATGAGACGACTTTTATTAGAAACATTGATTCTAAACAACTTCTTGGGTTCGTTCCGTGATTTTTTTTATGCGCGTCTCTCTCATCCCCTCCGGCCATTTTCTAATATCTGAGGGGCAGCTTTGTAGCGGCGGCCTCTGGCCGCCGGTCTTTACTATTAAAACCCGGCGGCCAGAGGCCGCCGCTACAGATTGAGCCTCGCACGCCACTCCGAGACTTTTGAGACAAATGAGACGGTTTGCAAGCCGCGCGGCCGCCTCCGAAAATTAGAAACGCTGATTCTAAAGGACTCTTGGGTTCGTTCCGTGATTTTTTTATGCGCGTCTCTCTCATCCCCTCCGGCCATTTTCTAATATCTGAAGGGCAGCTTTGTAGCGGCGGCCTCTGGCCGCCGGTCTTTACTATTAAAACCTGGCGGCCAGAGGCCGCCGCTACAGATTGAGCCTAGCACGCCATTCAGAGACCTTTGAGACAAACGGGACGGATGCGACGATTTTTTCGCCGGGCACGCAGAGAACAACGCATTTCTCAAATTCGGCTCGTGCATATAAGCGTAGACTTTATAATAGCTTGCGCATAAAAAACCTGCGGACCCAAAACGCTTATGCCAATATCTAATTGAATAATCTAGGGTTATAGCGCGAAAATGATAAATTTCTTATGAAAAAACTTCTTGACACGCTCATACGCGCGTTCTATATTTGTGGACGAAAGTGGAAAAATAAGGCCCAAAAGTGAAATTTTGGCCAAGATTTGAGCGTCATTGAGGTCTTTCAGGGAGCGGGAATGCTTCGGGGCAAATGTTCAGCCACGGTCGATACCAAAGGGCGCTTGAAGATTCCGAGCGTATTTAAAGCTGTTTTTGAGGAAAACTACGGCCCCGACGTGTACATCACGAGCCTGGATGGGCAATATGCTCGCGTTTATCCGTTCAGCGAGTGGCGCAAGATTGAGGACCGGCTTGGCGCGCTTTCTTCAATGGACAAGGCCCGGAACAAGCTGCTCGACCGCACCAACTATTGGGGCCAAATGGCGCGCATGGACGCGCAAGGCCGCATCCTGATGCCCCCGCAGCTTCGGGAGGACGCGGCGGTGAGAGGCGAGGTGGAAGTGATGGGCTACCTCAATCATCTGCAAGTTTGGAATCCGGACCGCTTCCGCGAGCACCTGAATCAAGAGCCGTTGGCTGACGAGGACGTGCAGGCGCTCAGCGATAAAAACATCTGATGCACGTTCCAGTGCTGCCGCGCGAGGCGCTTGAATTCTTAAACGTTCGACCCAGCGGGATTTACATTGACGCCACGCTCGGCGGAGCGGGCCACGCGGAGCTGATTTTAGCCAAATTGAACGAGGGCGGACGGCTGCTGGGCATTGACCGCGATCCCGAGGCCCTGAGCAGAGCGGCCCAGCGCCTTGAGCCGTTCAAAGATAAGCTGATCCTGATGCACGGAAACTTTGCCAGCATCGATGCGTTGCACGCCGCCAGTGGCTTGCCTCCAGCGGATGGCATCCTGGCCGATCTGGGCTTCAGCTCCTGGCAGATTGAAGACGCGGCGCGGGGTTTCAGCTTTGACCGGCCTGGGCCGCTTGATATGCGCCTTGACCCTGGCGAACCGCTAACTGCGGCGGAAATCGTCAACAAAACCCCAGAGCAGGACTTAGCCGACTTGATCTTCGAGTTGGGAGAGGAACGCCACTCGCGCCGCATCGCGCGAGCCATTGTGAGGGCCCGCCCTATCCAAACCACTGTCCAACTGGCGAAGGCGGTGGGTGATGCACTCCCTTCTAGGACGGGCCTTCGCCACCTTCACCCGGCCACGCGCACGTTCATGGCGCTGCGCCTGGCGGTGAACCGGGAGCTCGAAAGCCTGGACGAATTTCTGACCAAGGCGCTGGATGTGCTTGCTCCATCGGGCAGGCTGGTGACGCTGAGTTTTCATTCGCTGGAGGATCGCCGCGTGAAACAAGCGTTTGCCGCCTGGCGTGAGGAAGGCCGGGCGAACGTTCTGACGCGCAAAGTTGTGCGGCCGGAGGAAGAAGAGATTCGGGCCAATCCGCGCGCGCGCAGCGCGAAATTACGCGCCGCGGAGAAGAGGGATATACCGGCGGCTTGATGCTGCAAAGCGGGAGGGTTGAAGCAGCCGGGACCCTCACCCGGCTCGCTCTGCTCGCCACCCTCTCCCGGAGAGTCTGTGGGACAACTAACTTTGCCGACGAAGAATCAATAAGTTACAAGGGTTGCTTCATCCGTAAGTTGTTGATTCTAGGTTCGACCTCCGAGTTGTCCCACAGACTCCCGGAGGGAGAGGGAAAAAGGATAAAAATGACAGCCCTCTCCCCACATAGCGGGGGAGAGGGTGGCCCGCGAAGCGGGACGGGTGAGGGGCATCCCAGATTCTTCATCAAGTGTGGTTTAGCAATCAGGGGGGTGGGGTTAAAAGCCCGCACTCCTAAGAAGGGCGGAGATAAAATCCTATGGCGACAGCACCGGTTTTGATACCTGAGCCGAAGAGGCGAAAGTCCGCGATGCGCGTGGCAGGCCGGTCGCGCTATCCCGACGTGTTTTTTGACAAAAACATCGACAACTCTCGCCTGGTGGCGCAACCCGATCCGGCGCAGCGCAGCAAGTGCGGCCGCGTGATAGGCGTGTGCGCAGCGGCGTTTGTTCTTCTTTTCAGCATCGGGATGATCCATTTCGAGTGCGTGCGCTATGGCTATGAGATCGCGCAGCTTAAATCCCAAAGCTCCAGGATCGAGGAAGCCAACCAGAAATTGCGACTTGACCAGGCTCTGCTCTCAAACCCGCAGCGGATCGACCAACTGGCGCGCCAGGATTTGGCGCTTGCGCCCTCGGCGCCGCAACAGGTGATCCGATTAGGCGACTCCGGCGCGCCGCCGCAAGCGAACGGCATCCCCGTCATGGCGCGCAATGACAGCTCGCTCGCGCCGAGATCACGGGGAATTTCACGGGAGCCGTAGATGCCCCGTCCAGTCATCCCTTACCGACCGGAGAAGACCGAAAACTCGCCGATGATGCGCCGCACCCTGATGCTGGCGGCGGCGTTCGCATTCTGGGTGCTGCTCATTGCCGCCCGCCTTTACTACCTGCAAATCATCGAATACGTACACTGGCTTGACCGCGCCCAGCGCCAGCAGCAGCGCACCATTGAGCTCGCGCCGCAGCGCGGTACTATCTACGACTCGCGGATGCGTCCGCTGGCTATGAGCCTGCCTGTGGACTCGGTTTACGCCGTGCCTTCTCACCTTGAGGATCCAAGCGGCGTCGCGCGCGCGCTTGCTCCCATCTTAGGGCTGCGCGCCAATAGCTTGGAGGCGCGCTTCGACAGCTCAAGCACCTTCTGCTGGGTAAAGCGAAAGATTACGGCCGCGCAATCGGCCCAAATCCGCGCGCTGAACCTTAAGGGCATCTATTTCCAAAAAGAGACGAAGCGGTTTTACCCGATGAACGGCCTTGCGGCCAGCGTCGCGGGATACGTGGGCATGGATGACAAGGGCCTTGGCGGCATCGAGCAGTCTTTGAATAGCGTCATCCGCGGGCAGCCAGGCCACGCGCTGGTGGTGGAAGACGCGCGCCGCCAAACGTTTGAAACCCGCGACGACCCCGGCAAGCCGGGCGCGAACATCGTGTTGACCATCGATTCCGGCCTGCAATACATTGCACAGCGCGTGCTCGACGCGGACGTGGCCAAGTGGCGCGCCAAGGGCGGTGTGGTGGTCGTTCAGAACCCGGAGACCGGCGCCATCCTCGCTATGGCGAGCAACCCTTCGTTCAATCCAAACGACTACGCGCAAAGTCCGCCCGAGGACAGGTTAGATAAAGGCATCGGATGGATTTATGAGCCAGGTTCCGCCTTTAAGCTAATCACTATTTCCTCGGTTATTGGAGCCGGCGTAGCTCGCCCCTCCGAGATCGTCAACTGCCAGATGGGCGTGCTCCAGCTTGGAGGACGCACGATCCACGACGCCTCGGACGACGTCCGGCGCGAGCGCGAGTATGGCTCCTTGATGACCGTAAGCCAGGTGTTTGAGTACTCGAGTAACGTGGGAACCGCGAAGCTGGCCTTGCGGCTGGGCGAGGACCGCTTCTACCAGGACATCCGCAATTTCGGGATCGGTCAGAAAACGGGAATCGCCTTGCCCGGTGAAGAGCGGGGCGAGTTGATGCCGCCGCAGGACTGGTCTGGAGTTTCAATCGGCGAATTTGCGATTGGGCAGGGCGTGGGCGTGACGCCGCTTCAATTGGCCGACGCCTATTCGGCCGTCGCCAACGGCGGAATCATGACTCAGCCGAGGATTGTCAAAAGCATTCTCGGCGGGGAAAACAGCAAATCACTTCCACCCCAGTGGTCGCGCCGCGTGGTGACGCCCCAAACCGCGGCAATCATGCGGCAGATGATGGCAGGCGTGGTGCAATTCGGCACGGGCGTGGCCGCGCAACTGGATGGTTATTCGGCAGGAGGCAAGACGGGGACGGCGCAGAAAGTGGAAAATAAGCGATATTCTCATACGGATTTCGTGGCGTCGTTTATCGGCGTGGCTCCGCTGAGCCATCCCTCGCTCACCATTCTAATCTCTATCGATACACCTGTGGGCGGCCACTACGGCGCCGAGGTGGCCGCGCCCGCCTGGCGGGAAATCGCTCAAGAATCGCTAAACTACCTGAACGTTCCGCGCGATCAGCCGCTGACGCCGCCTACGCAGTTCGCCTCCAATCATCGCTTTGACGTGCCGCTCACAACAGCCGTTCAGCCGGCAAACTTCGAGACAGGCTCTTCAATATCTCCTGAGCCGCAATCGCCGCTGGATGCGCCGCCGGCCGGCATCGCGCCTGCGGCCCCACCCACGCCGGCAAGCAATAAGCCCAGCGGCCCCGCTGGAAATGCGGATGGTAGAACGGTGGTGATCAACGCCGGGCCCACGGTGACGATTCCGGATTTCTCAGGTTTAGATGAACGCAAGACCGCCGACGAATGTCAGGCGTTGGGTTTACAGTTGACGCTGAGCGGATCGGGCATCGCCACGCAACAAGACCCTGCGCCGGGGTCAAAGGTTCCAGAAGGGTCCAAAGTGCAGGTCGCATTCGCCCGCTGGGCGCAATAGCCTTTGTAGCGGTAGTCCCTTGCAGGCTTCGGCCGCCGGCTTTTACTATTTTCGAGACCGGCGGCCAGAAGCCACGGCCATAAATACACGCTTTTGATAAGCTCAAAATATGAATCTCGATGCCTTGCTGCGGGATACAGAGGTTCTGAATCGTAGCGGTGGCACGGGGCGAGAGGTGCTGGGCCTGGCCCATGACTCCCGCCAAGTGAAGCCCGGATGGCTCTTTTTTGCCATTCAAGGCGAGCACGCTGACGGGCATCGGTTCATCGACGAACTCATTCGGGGCGGGGCGGCGGGCGTAGTCAGCGAGCGTCCGGCCCCGGAGAACTTCCCTGCAGTATGGATTCAGGTAAGGGCGATCCGGCGCGCGATGGCTGAAATCGGACGCGCCTTCTATGATTACCCAGATTTAAAGCTGAAGCTCGTGGGCATCACGGGAACCAACGGGAAGACCACAACTTCCCATCTTTTACACTCCATCTTTCAGGCTGCTGGTTATAAAACCGGCCTTTTCGGAACCATTGAATACAGACTGAACGGGCGCATTCTCCCGGC
>DASZAE010000072.1:0-17953 GCA_035945515.1 Terriglobia bacterium | reverse complement strand
GCCCGCAAGCAGTCGCGGATGTTCGCGCCCGCGGTTGCCGGCGCTTTAAAAGAAGGCAAGATCGATGAAGCCATCGCCATTGCCGAGCAGAACAAGCGCAGCCACCTGGCCAAAGTGGTCACGGCGGGCTTGCAGGAGTTCCAAGCGCACCAAAGCTCAGCGGAAATCTCGGGAGACGAGATTGAAGCTTCAAAACGCGCTCTTGAGCGGGCGTCGGCCATCGTGCACGCTGAGCTCAAGCGAGGCGTGGCAGCCTTGGCGACGGTCGGCTCGACGGCCCCGTTCGTGGGATTGTTCGGCACCGTGCTGGGCATCATCCACGCGTTTAACGGCATCTCGACCGAACACGCCACCGGCATCGGCGCGGTCGCGGGCGGCATTTCGGAAGCCTTGGTCACCACCGCGATCGGGTTGGTCGTCGCCATCCCGGCCGTGTGGCTTTACAACTACTTCAGCAGCAAGCTCGAAGCTTTTGACGTGGAAATGGACAACTCCTCGTCGGAACTGATTGACTATTTCCTTAAGAGATCGGGACGGAGAAAGTAATGTCGCTCAAAGGAAAAGCGCCGGAAGAAGTATCCGCAATCAATGTCACGCCGCTCGTGGACGTGATGCTCGTGCTGCTCATCATCTTCATGGTGATTGCCCCGTTGTTGCAGAACAACGTCACCGTGACCATGGTGACGTCCCATAACGCGACCGACATGGAAGCCGCGAACAAGACCGACGCGGCGATCATTGCCGTCACGCGGGATGGGGCGATTTATTTCCGCAAGGACCGGATCTCCGAAAAGGATGTCACCACCAAGATCAAAGACAACATGGCGAATAAGACCGATCGAACCGTCTTTCTGAGATGCGACGAGCGGGCCAAGTACGGCGAGGTGGAGACGGTGGTGGACGACATCCGCAATGCGGGCATCGAAGACTTGGCATTTCTGACTCAGCAGAATGACGAGGCGCCCCCGGCTCCTCCTGCTGAAGCTGGCGCAACACCGTAATACGGCGGTCTGAATTCGTCTCAGACCGGGGAGGCTATAACTATGGCTATGACCGTTGGTAAGAAGGGCGGCCCCGTCAACGACATCAACGTGACGCCGTTGATCGACGTGCTGCTCGTTTTGCTGATTATTTTTATGATTATCGTCCCGCACACTAAGCATGGCTTGAGCGCGCTAGTGCCTCAGCCGAACAAGGACAAAACGCAGAACCAGGCGGTCTTGAACCGCACGGTGGTGGTAACCATTGACGCCAATCAGAAGGTGGCGATCAATGAATCGCCCGTGTCGATGCAAGAGCTCGGAGCCCGTCTGACCGACATCTTCAAAACCCGGAATGACCGGATCATGTTTATCCAAGGCGACCCCAATCTGCCGTTTGGCGTCGTCGCGCAAGTTATCGACATTGCGCACGGGGCTGAGGTTGATAAGATTGGAATCATCACCAAAGCCCTGGCCAATGAGTAATACATTCCCTGCGTCGGCATGACGGAGGATTTTTTTCATGAAAATGCACAAGCTCATCTCGCTCGGCCTGGCGCTCGCGCTCGCAGGTTTCCTGACAGGATGCAATAAACTCAAGGCGCGAGATCAGCTCAATAAGGGCGTGCTCGCCTTTCGCAACGCTCAATACGCGCAGGCCGTGGATCACTTTCAGCAGTCCGTTAACTTGGACCCTACCCTTGCCAATGCCAAGATCTTCCTCGCAACTGCCATGGAACTGCAATACGTCCCTGGCGGCGCGATGCCTGGGAACGTCAAGAAGGGCGAGGATGCTATCCAGGCGTTTCAGAACGTTCTGAAAACCGATCCTAACAATACGAATGCCATCGGGAGCATTGCCCAGATTTATTACCAGATGAATAAATATGATCAGGCTAAGGAATACCAGGAAAAGCTGATGAAGCTCGACCCCAACAACCCGGACCCTTACTATTGGGTGGGCGTTTTGGACTATGTGCCTTGCCAGCGGCAACAGATGGAGTTGAGAACGAAGCTTAAGCTAACCACGCTGAATATTAAGGACCACGACAGCTACCCCCCTCTCCCTGAAAAGGACCGGGCGCAACTTGAGCAGCAGAATGGATCACTGATCACTGAAGGCGTTCAGATGCTCCAGAAGGCCATTGACCTCAAGCCAAACTATGCCAATGCCTATTCTTATTTGAATCTGATGTACCGCCAGAAAGCGGACATCGAGGCGGATAAGGGCGCCCGCGAGGCGGATTTGACCAAGGCCGACCAACTGGCGGCTAAGGCGCTGGCCCTGATGAAATCAGCCGGCGCGCAAGCTCAGCATGGAGCAGCCGGCGTCTCGTAGCGGCAGCGGAAAATTGCGGCAAAGTTTAATTTCAGAAGCCCTGGCATTGAGCCAGGGCTTTTGTTTTTTTACAGCACCTTTGCGATACAGCCGGAAATGAGCCCGCGATGCCTGGATGTCAGGTGCTGTAGCGGCGGTCCCTGACCGGCTTTGGCCGCCGGTCTTTACTTTTGAAAACCGGCGGCGAGACGCTGCCGCTCTAGCGTATGGCTACACGCTCCTACCACCACTTGCTTGAACCCCCTGCCTCTCTACCCTAGAATAAAGTCACCCATGGTCGAATTCGAGGAAGTGCTCAGGAAGGTCCAAACTTATCGTCCCACGGACGATCTGGGCGTGCTGCGCCGGGCCTACGAGTTCAGCGCCCGGGAACATCAGGCGCAGAAGCGGCTTTCGGGCGAGCCTTACCTCTCACACCCCGTAGAAGTAGCCAATATCCTCAGTGACATGAAGCTGGATGTCGTTTGTCTGGCGGCGGGCATGTTGCACGACGTGGTAGAAGATACGCCCGCCACCACCGATCAAGTGCGGCTTGAGTTTGGGGCGGAAATCGCGGGCATTGTCGAGGGCGTCACTAAAATCAGCCGCATCGAGTTTTTCAGCCCCGAAGATCAGCAGGCGGAGAACCTGCGCAAGATGGTGCTGGCGATGGTGAAGGACCTCCGCGTGGTGCTGGTGAAGCTCGCCGACCGGCTTCACAACATGCGGACGCTCGAGCATCTTGAGGCCGAGAAGCAGCGCCGCATCAGCCGCGAGACGCTCGAGATTTACGCGCCTATTGCGCACCGCCTGGGCATGGGGAAACTCCGCGGCGAACTGGAGGACCTGGCGTTCAAGCATCTTGAGCCCGAGGCTTTCCAGGAAGTGAAACAGGCGGTAGAGAGCCGCCGGAAAGTAAGCGAGGAGTTTCTCGCGGACGTGTGCGCGGAGGTTAAACAGAAGATTGCGGAGGGCGGCATTCCCGCGCGCATCGAGGGCCGCATCAAGCGGCTTTACAGCATCTGGGTGAAGCTCAAACGGCAGCAAATTTCAATTGAACAAGTCTACGACTTGCTGGCCGTGCGCATCATTACCGACTCGGAAAAGAACTGCTACGGGGCGCTGGGCGTGGTTCATAACACGTGGCGGCCAGTGCCCTCGCGCTTCAAGGACTTCATCGCCATTCCCAGGCCCAATCTTTACCAGTCCCTTCACACTTCGGTGATCGGTCCCAATGGGCAGCCTTTTGAAGTTCAGATTCGCACCGAGGAAATGCACCGCTTGGCCGAGCAAGGCATTGCCGCGCATTGGAAGTACAAGGAAAAAGATGGCAAGCCTCTCAGCGAGCAGGACGTGGAATACTTCGCGTGGCTGCGCCATCTTGTTGAGTGGCAGCAGGAGATGCGCGATCCGGGCGAATTCCTTTCCACGCTCAAAGTGGATCTTTACCCGGAGGAAGTTTACACGTTCACGCCCAAGGGCAAGGTCATTGTGCTGCCCCGCGATGCGACACCCGTCGACTTTGCTTACGCCATTCATACCGAAGTTGGGCACCACTGCACGGGCGCCAAGGTAAACGGGCGGATTGTCCCGCTCAAGTACCGGCTGACCAACGGCGATATCGTCGAGATTGTGACTCTGGCAGGACACAACCCCAGCCGCGATTGGCTGGCGGCGGTGAAGACGTCACGCGCCCGCAACAAGATCAAACACTGGATCAATTTGGCGGAGCGGCGCGAGGCGGTGGAAATCGGCAAGAAGTTGCTTGAAAAAGAAGCTCGCCGCCACAATGTGAGCTTCAAAGACGCGCCCGAGGACGTGCTGCATAAGGTTGCCGTCGATTACGGCTGCCGCAACGCGGACGATATCCACGCCGGGATCGGATATGGAAAATTCTCGGCGCGGCAGGTGCTTGCCAAGCTGTTTCCCGCCAAAAATATTGAGCCGTTTCCCCATGCAAAGCCCTCGGGGACCGTGCCGCTGCCCGAACCTTCGGGTAATGGAGCCGCCATCAAGGTCCATGGCCAGGATGATCTGATGGTTTATCTAGCGAAATGCTGCAATCCAATCCGCGGCGAGGCTATTGTTGGCTATGTGACGCGGGGAAAAGGCATTTCCGTCCACTCGCGCTCCTGCCCCAACGTGCAGAATCTGCTTTACGACGCGGAACGCCGCATGGAGGTTGAGTGGTCAGGCCGTAAGCAAATTCTCTATCCGGTCAAGCTCACGCTCACCACGGAGGATCGCCAAGGGATGCTGGCAGAGGTCACTTCAGTGATCAGCGACGTGCATTCCAATATTCAGAATATCGAGGCTCGCACCGGCGAGGAGCGCGCCTCCATTGATGTGACGCTTGCCATCGAGGACATGCAGCATCTGAATAAGATTGTCGCCAATCTCCGCAAGATCGAAGGGGTGTATCAGGTACGGCGGGTGATGAATCCGTGAACAGGATTTCTCATTGGGCGTGAGGGAATAAATGCTGCAAGCCGCGCGTCAGAGGTGTGTCTGATTAAGCTTTAATTGCTTGGGAAAAAGGAGAACAAGAGAAAAACGGCTCGCTACTTGGTCACGCGGCCGCTTCGGATGCAGGAGGTGCATACCAGCAGCGAGCGGTGAGCGCCATTCACTATGGCGCGAACCTGGCGTAAATTCGGTTTCCACCGGCGAGGGGTCACATTGTGAGCGTGACTGATCCGATTTCCGTAAACAGGGGCTTTCCCGCAAATTTCACACGCACGAGCCATAATTTTGCCTCAAGACTACTTAAAATTTTCAATACACTATCACATTCATAAAGACAGCCTGCGATCCGTATGACCGGCTAATTCTTAAGTATAACAGAGACTTAAATCCTGAAAAAGGGGGGATTTTACAGCCAAAAGAGGGCAGCATCAAAACAATGCCGGTAGTAACAAAAAAGCTGGCTCTTTATCGGTTTCAATATTGAAACTTATTTGCTTCTCGACTACGCTTTCTCTGCATTTTTGCGCGGCGCGCTTCCGTTATAAAGATTGCTTGAAACGGAAGATCATTATGCGGGACGTCATAAATCAGTTTTGATGGGAGGCGTGCCGCCGTTGCAATCGGAACACTAAATGAGAGAGGCGAACAACAAGAAGGGTTGGGTTGGAAAACTGCTGCTCGGCGCAGGGCTGGTTCTGGTGCTTAACAGCGCCTACCTTGCAGGATTTGCCACGCCGGACTTCTTTTACGTGGGCAATAGCCTCCTCCATCCGGTGCTGGGTGTTGCCACCGCAGTTCTGCTTGTGATCTTTGCAATTCAGCATCTTGAGGAGTTCAGGCGCAAGCTCGGTATAACACTCGCGGTATTGTCCGTTATTGCGACCGCTTTCGGAATCTATCTTGCTGCGGTGGGCATGACCAGCCGCCACAGGCTGGCCCTTGACATCCATGTAGCCTTTGCCATCGCAGCCCTATTCGTGGCGCTGGCTTTCCTGCGGCGCAGATACCGGCGGCGCGTTGCGGGCGACGCTCAGGCAAATAGCTCTGGATCCCGCCTGGCATGGCAGTGGAGTTTAGGCGTGATGATTGCCGCCCTCGCGCTCTGCGGCAGTGGTGTGTGCGTCCACCACTTCTTTCCCGCCTCCGAATATATCATTCGCAACCCCACGGTGGCGCCATTGAGCATGGCGCAAGAGGGCGGTGGGCCTCACTCGCTCGTATGGCCGAGTTCCGCTCAAACATCGAGTGGAAAGCCGGCGCCGGAAAACTACTTCATGAACTCGAAGTCGTGCGAGCCGTGCCACTCCGATATCTATCACGAGTGGGAAAGCTCGATGCACCACTACGCATCGTTCAATAACCAGTGGTACCGGAAAACAATTGAATACATGCAGGACACGATTGGCATCAAGCCATCCCTCTGGTGCGGTGGGTGCCACGACCAAGCTCTGAGCCTGACCGGCTACATGGAAAAATACCCTATCCGCCAGATTGAAAATACACCCGCCGGCCAGAACGGCCTCGGCTGCGTTTCCTGCCACGGCTTGGTTCATGTGGGCAGCACTATGGGGCAGGGCGATTACGTCTTCAAATATCCAAAGCTCGCCGACTACGCTGAGAGCGCGAATCCGGTGATGCACGATCTGGCGTATTACGAGGTGCTGCTCAATCCGAAAGCGCACGAGAGCGTCTTCTTTAAGCCGTTTCACCACCAATCCGCCCAAGTGGCGAAGTTCTGTTCCGTGTGCCACAAAGTTCATATGGACGTTCCCGTGAACCATTACCGCTGGAATCGCGGGTTCGACGAATACGACAACTGGCAGGCGAGCGGAACGGACTGGCAGGGCGCGCGCTCATTTTACTATCCGCCCAAGCCGCAAAACTGCGTGGATTGCCACATGCCGCTGGTTCGCTCGAACGACTTCGGCAACATCAACGGTTTTATCCATTCGCATCGATTCGCCGCCGCCAACACGGCCGTGCCCACGGCCTATGGCGACACTGGCCAGATTGCCGCGGTGGAGAAATTCTTAAGGGGCGCGCTCAGCGTGGATATCTTCGCGCTTGCTGAGGAACCGTCTGCAAGCACGCTCGGACCGGGCGCCGTGCGGCGGGTGAATCCGCTTGCGAATACTCCGGCGCTCTCGACCACATTCGCACAAGGCGAGGAATCCTCGCGCGGCGGAATTTCCACTGTCATGACCGTGAGCCAACCGGCCAAGCTCATCGCGCCGCTTGGCCGCGTAAAGGCAATGCTCCACCGCGGGGAGACAGTGCGCGTGGAGGTCGTAGTGCGCACCCTTAAGCTCGGCCACTTCTTTCCCGGCGGCACGGTTGACGCCTACGATTGCTGGCTTGAGCTTCAGGCCCGCGACAATAAGGGGCATATCATCTTCTGGAGCGGCGAGGCGGCCGACCACGGCAGCGGGCCGGTCGATCCACGGGCTCATTTCTATCATTCGCTCCAGCTCGATGCTCACGGCAACGTCGTGAACAAGCGGGATACCTGGCTCACGCGGGCCGTGGTCTACACCCGCTTGATTCCTCCCGGAGCAGCCGACACGGTGCATTACAAGCTGCTGATTCCCAAAAACTGCGGCGATAAGATTACGCTCACCGCTAAGCTCAACTATCGCAAATTCAGTTGGTGGTACACGCAATGGGCCTTCTCCGGCGTCCGCGATCCCAGCGATCCGCACTATGGCCTCAGTTATAGCTTTGACGATGGCCACTGGGTTTTTAAAGGAAGCCTCGCCGATGTTTCGGCGAAGTATAAGCATATTCCGGACGTGCCCACTGTCGTGATTGCTGAACAGTCGCTCACGCTTCCAGTGGAGGGCAACGGCAGCGCCGTCCCTGCGTTCGCGCAGGAAATCGAGCTAAACAAGAAGGACATGGTACGCTGGAACGATTACGGTATTGGTTTGCTCCTGCAAGGTGATTTGAAGGGCGCCGAGCGGGCGTTCAGGCTTGTTACCCAGATCGACCCCTCCTATGCCGATGGCTGGGTCAATGTGGCGCGGGCCATGATTCAGGAGGGTAACACGGATGCTTCCAAGCCACTGCTCGAAAAGGCGCTGAAGCTAAATCCCCGCCTCGGCAGCGCGCACTATTTTTACGGTCTTGCGCTCAAGGCGGACGGAGAGTATCCGCAGGCATACAACCAATTCGCGCTTGCCGCGGCGCGCTACCCGAAGGATCGCGTGGTGCGCAATCAGATGGGCCGCCTTCTTTTCTTGCAGCGAAAATACCAGCGAGCGGTTCGAGAGTATCAGCAGACAATCAGCATTGATCCTGAGGACCTCGAAGCGCACTACAACATGATGCTTTGCTACATGGGTCTGGGAGACAGCCATCTCGCGGCGCGTGAGAGGCATCTCTATCTGCGTTTTAAGGCGAACGAGGCTGCAACCTCTATTACCGGCCCCTATCGGCTGACCCATCCGGGCGCGAACAATGAGGGGCAGCCTGTCCATGAACATATAACGGTTCCGCTGGCGGATATCGATCACCCGCCGGCTTCTTGGTATACTCCTTATCCTGTAACGCCAGTGCCGCAGAGCGCCCCATTGTCTGCAGGCAATATTCATGACCTCGCGCCCCAAGGGATGAAGGGTGAACGCAGTTTTCGCGCCCAATAAATAAGAATGAGGATGATTCTGAAACTCTCTCGCCGCAATTTGCTCAAGGCTGCTGCGGCCACCGTTGCGGGCGCAGGCCTCAGACTTCCCCCGTCATGGGCGGCTGTGCCTGCGCCGATCCGCTTTCAGGAAGTCACGCGCCGCGCCGGAATCCACTTCACCCACTATACGGGCGCTTTTGGAAAACGCTATCTTCCCGAAACCATGGGGTCGGGATGCGCTTTCATTGACTATGACAACGACGGCCATCCCGATATCCTGCTGGTGAACAGCATGGATTTTCCCGGCCAGTCCCACCGCCATACGACGCAAAAACTCTACCGCAATAACGGCGACGGAACGTTTACCGATGTCACCCGTCGCGCGGGCCTCGACATTGAAATGTACGGCATGGGAGTGGCCGTTGGCGACTACGACAACGATGGATACGATGATATTTATCTAACTGGCCTCGGCGAGTCGCGCCTGCTGCATAATGAGCACAACGGAACTTTCAAGGACGTCACCAAGCACGCCGGAGTTAACAACACCGGCTTTGGAGCGAGCGCGGCATGGTTTGATTATGACCGCGACGGCTTGCTCGACCTTTTTGTTTGTAATTATGTGAAGTGGTCGGAGAAAGGGGATATTTATTGCTCGCTCGACGGGCGTAATAAATCTTACTGCACTCCTGAAGCCTATCCCGGAGATAGCTGCCGGCTGTTCCATAACCTCGGAAACGGCCGGTTTGAGGACGTGACCGGCAAGGCAGGCATCTACGATCCGACAGGGAAAAGTCTGGGCGTCGCCATCATCGACTACAACAACGACGGCTGGCCGGACATTGCTGTCGCTAACGACACTCAGCCCTCGAAGCTCTATCGCAATAATCACAACGGCACATTTACGGAAGTAGGTGTTGAAGCGGGGATAGCCTTCAGCGAAGACGGCATTGCCCGCGGCGCGATGGGCATTGACGCCGCGGATTTCGACGATTCAGGCCATGAGAGTCTACTTGAGGGTAACTTCTCCAATCAGATGCTTGGCCTCTACCACAACGAAGGGCGCGGTTTCTTTATTGATATCGCCCCCTCTTCGTCGGTCGGCCGGGCCAGCCAGCTCTCGCTTTCTTTCGGCCTTTTCTTTTTCGATTACGATCTAGATGGCCTCGAAGACCTCTTTGTGGGCAATGGCCACATCGCGCCCGATATCAACCGTGTGCAGCCTCAGGTCAATTACGCCGAGTTGCCGCTGGTGTTTCATAACCAGGGCCAAAGCCATTTTGAAAACGTGGGGGCGGTGCTTGGTTTCACCGAACCGATGGTGGCGCGCGGCGCTGCCCATGCGGATTTCAATAACGATGGCGCGCCCGATATTTTGCTCACCACCAACGGCGGCCCGGCTCATCTCTACCGTAATGTGGGTGGCGATCAAAATAATGCGATCCGCATCAAAACGGTTGGGACGCGCTCGAACCGCGACGGCATCGGCGCGCGCGTGCGCCTGAAAACGCCCTCCGGCGTCAATGAGCAGACGGTTCATTCTGGGTCGAGTTACTGCTCTCAAAGCGAGCTGACGCTGACGTTTGGGATGGGGAAAGAAGACCAGACAGATAGCGTAGAAATTACCTGGCCGAGCGGCCACCAGGACACCATCAAATCCCTCAGAGCTGGCGCCACCTATACCATTCAAGAAAGCGGAAAAATCCTCACCCGCGCGCCATTTAAGAAAGCGTAGCCAGACCCGCTCTTCGGGTCTGCAGTTTGTCTTGATCCCCGAAAGACGCAGACCTGAAAGGCAGGTCTACTTTTGTATGAACTGCACCGTTTCTCTTCCGGCGTTTCTTTCGCGCTTCAAATGTATTGGCATGGAATGCGAAGATCCATGCTGCACGGGATGGAACATGCAGGTGGATACGCTCACCCGCCGCCGTTACGAGGCCTGTGGTCTCATAGACTCAGTGACGGGCGAAGGCGAAGCCGCCGTCATGAAACGCGACCCCAAGACCGGCTGCTGCGTGAAATTCGAAGGCGGTTTGTGCGCTATCCAGCGTGAGTTCGGCGAACAATTTTTGGGCGATGCGTGCTATTTCTACCCGCGCACGACGCGGTCGCTGGGCGGCACGCTGGCGATGACGGCGACCCTCTCCTGCCCGGAAATCGCCCGGCTGGCTCTCTTTGGCGAGAATCCCTTCGAAGAAACAACTACCCAGGTCGATCGCCTGCCGGAAAAGATACGGGATTACCTGCCTAGCGGCCTCACTTCCGCGCAGGCCGCGGGGATTCATCGTGCCTTCATGGGCGCGGCGCTTCGCGCGGGCGCAACGCCGGAGAGCAACTTCATGCGCATCTTCGCCGCTGCGGAATGCCTTTCGCAGCTCGATCCCGCCGGCTGGCCCAACGCGGTTATGTCCCAGCTTGCGCAGGACAACGCCTTGCTTCCACCGCCCGAACCGCGCCCGACCGATGCCGTTTATCTTCTGCAGGCGCTGTGCGGCCTGGTCGCGGCAGCCCAATGCGTCCATCGTCCCCGGCTCATGCACACCATCCGCGATATCGAGCGGGCATTGCACAGCACCATTCGCTGGGACACGCTGGCCATCGCTTCCTTGCCAGATAGCGGCCATGCCACCCAGGCGCTGCACGCCCGCTGGAAGGCTGAATGGCAGGTAGGCTACGCCGGTCTGCTCAAGCGATATCTCGCCATGCAGGTTTCGCTGGCGTTCTTTCCCTTCGCGGGCTTCGGCAATACGCTGACCGAGCGCGCAGCCATCATCGGCATACGACTGGCTACGGTCAGGCTGGCGCTCATGAGCCTCTGCCAGGCGGCGCAAGGCGCGCCCCCAAGTGATGAGGTCGTGCGCGTGGTTCAGAGCATTTCGGCATTCCTCGACCATCTGGCCGAGCCCGAGTTCTCCCTGAAAATCTATGCAGAAACCGGTTGGCTCAAAGGCGCACGGTTACGAGGGGTGCTGGAAGACTACTGACGGAATCTCTTGTGCATGGTCTTCCCCTAAACATTATGATTTGCGAAGTCGCGGTGATATGATTTCCCGTCGTTCCCTTTTACTTTCGGCGGAGGCCTCGCATGAAAATCGTTGGTTGGGTATCAATACTATCGCTGATCATCGCCTTGCCAGCTATTCTGCCCGCTGCTGCGGCAGACGCATCTTCTCCAGTGATTCGCATTGCATCGGGCCGTATTCGTGGCGCGACAAGCGGCGGGCTGATGATCTTCAAAGGAATCCCTTACGCCGCGCCGCCCGTCGGGCCGCTGCGCTGGAGACCTCCTCAACCCGTGAAAGCGTGGTCCGGCGCGCGGCCCGCGACGGACTATGGCCACGACTGTATGCAGCTTCCATTTCCTGGTGATGCCGCGCCGCTGCGCACCACGCCGAACGAGGATTGCCTTTATCTGAATATTTGGGCGCCTGCAAAGCCGTCAAAGAAGCTGCCCGTGCTGGTGTGGATCTACGGCGGCGGATTTGTAAACGGCGGCACTTCGCCGGCGGTATACAGCGGGGCAGTTTTTGCGCGCCACGGCCTGGTGTTTGTGAGTTTCAACTATCGCCTGGGCCGTTTTGGTTTCTTTGCTTTTCCGGCGCTCGCCCGCGAAGACAAACTAACCGGCAATTACGCCTTCATGGATCAAATCGCGGCGCTGCGCTGGGTGCTTCAAAACATCGCCGCTTTCGGCGGTGACCCTCATGAGGTCGCCATCTTCGGCGAATCGGCGGGAGGAATGTCGGTGAACTTCCTCCTCACCTCGCCGCTGGCACGCGGGTTGTTTGAGCGGGCCATGATCGAATCCGGCGGCGGTCGCAATACGATTTTGCCGCCTGCTCCGCTCGACCATCCGGGTCCTCACGGCCAGCCGTCTGCCGAAGAAGACGCGGTCGAATTTGCCCGCAGCATGGGCATCCAGGGCGACGGCGCGACTGCACTGGCGGCGCTGCGAAAGTTGCCGGCTGAGAAAATCGTCAACGGCATCAACATGGCCAGCATGGGCCAGCAGCGGAAAATCTATTCCGGACCTTTGCTGGACGGAAAACTGATGGTGAAGTCGCCGGAGGAAGTGTTCAAAGAAGGCGGGCAGGCCAAGGTTCCGGTGATCGTCGGGGCCAATAGCGCCGATCTCGGCTTTTCCACCGCCGCGACTCTGGCCGCGCTGCTCGCGCCCTTCGGCGCGCGTCAGGCGGAGGCGCGCTCGGCGTTTGATCCCGAAGGCAGCAGCAATGTGAGGCTCGTTGGGCAGCGGGTCGGGGCGGCGCGGGCGATGCTGGAGCCGGCGCGCTTCATTGCTCGAACCGTGGCCGCATCAGGCCAGCCATCCTACGAGTACCGCTTTTCATACGTGGCGGCAGCCTTGCGCCAAAAGCTGCCGGGCGCCCCGCATTCGTCCGAAATCCCCTATGTTTTCGATACTATCAGTAAGTCGATGTGGTCGGACTTCGGCAAGGGCATTACGCCTCAAGATTTGGCGATGGCCCGGACGATGAACGCCTATTGGGTGAACTTCGCGCGCACCGGCGACCCCAACGGTCCAGGGCTACCGCGCTGGCCTGCGATAACACGCGCTGGCAATCAATTGATGAACTTCACCATGCAGGGCGCTAAAGCGGAAACGGACCCCTGGAAGGCACGGCTCGATCTGATTGAGCCAAAGCCGTGACCAGATCCGCGTCATCGACGAAACAGGGGAAGACTATCTCTACCACAAAAGCTATTTTGTATTTGTGAATTTCCCTCCCGCCGTAAAGAAAAAAATCCTTGCCTTGCAAAGCGTCGCCTGACCATCGCCTACCCTTGCTTGTACTCGCTCACATGATTGTTAACACCTTTTGGCAGCTCGTTTAGCCGTATGTTGAAGCAGGGTCGAGGGTTGGCGAAGGGCAAAAGCCTTCAGAGGCTCTGGCTGAGCAAATTCCGCGCCGAGGAAAAGCTTAAAAAGAGAGAGTGGGGATCGCCGGCACAAAACGGCATTTTGCAAATTCTTTGGAACTTTGATACGATTCTTATCGTATTCCGATAAGAGGATGTATGGGCGAAAAACGTGCTGATCTTCTTCGCGGGACTCTCGATTTGCTTGTGTTGAAAGCAATTTCCCTGGAACCTTTGCATGGAGTCGCCATCTCCCGGCGCATCACGCAAATCACCCAAGGGGCTTTTCAGGTTAGTTTTGGTTCGCTTTTCCCCGCATTACACCGCATGGAGGAAAGGGGATGGGTAGAAGCCGAATGGCGCTCGTCCGACAATAACCGTCGCGCCAAATACTACCGGTTGACTTCCGCTGGGCGCGCTCAGCTTAAGGCTGAAGAGCGGCAATGGAACCGGGTGGTAAAGATCATGACCGCGGCCGTTCAATCTATTGAGGATTACAAATTATAGCGACAATTTTTTCTGTAGCGGCGCTCTCTGAGCGCCGAAAAACCGGCGGCCAGAGGCCGCCGCTACAACATTTGTCGTCACTATAATTTGTAATCCTCAATAGCTGAATCTGGATGGGAGGCATCATGCCAAAGCGAATTCTGAGCTTATTTCGGAACCTCTTTCACAAGCGCGCGGTCGAGCGGGAAATGGACGACGAACTCCGCGCATCGATAGAGCTTCTGACGCAGGAGAAGATGAAGCAAGGGCTTTCGCAATCGGCGGCCCGGCGAGAAGCGATCATTGAACTCGGCGGCATTGAGCAAGTAAAGGAGGAAGTGCGCGCAGCGCGCGCTGGGCGCATTCTGGAAGACTTTGCCAGGGACGTGCGTTTCGGCTTGCGCCAACTGCGGCGAAATCCGGGCTTCACATCTGTAGCTGTGATCACGCTTGCTCTCTGCATTGGTGCGAACACCGCCATCTTTAGTGTCGTCAATGCGGTGCTTCTTGAACCGTTGCCATTCCGCAATCCCAGCCAACTTATAGAGCTCTGGGAAACGGAAAACGCCCCTGGAAATTATCCGCTCACCGGCCCGGACTATCTGATGTGGCAGGCGCAAAACCACACCCTCGCTGCCACAAGCATCTACGGGTTGCCCAGCCGTGAGAGCCTAGGCCACACCGGGCAAGCAGCTCTGGCCGCGGTGCAGGAAGTGCAGGGCAACTTTTTCTCCACGCTGGGGGTTCAGCCGCTCCTTGGCCGCATGTTCGCTAAGGGTGAAGATGCCTTTGGCCATACCCGCGTGGCCGTTCTGACTTATTCCATTTGGCAGCAGCAATTCGGCGGCGAGCGAGACATTGTCGGCAAAAATATTGAGCTCAACGGCCAGTCCCTCACGGTCATCGGCGTTATGCCGCGCTGGTTCAAATTCGACATCGGCGCGGATATCTATGTGCCACTTGATATGTCTCCCAAGAACCTTGGGCCGCGCGGCAGCCACAATTGGCGGGTCATCGCGCGGCTGAAGCCTGGTGCGACGGCCGCTCAGGCCACTGCGGATCTGTCTGCCATCGAGGAGCGTCTGGGCAAACTCTATCCCGGTAACGACGCCGGCGTGAAGGCTGTCGTGGTTCCGTTTCAGGAGGACCTGAGGAGCCGCTCGCGAAGCGAGCTTTTAATTTTGCTTGCTGCCGTAGCTTTTGTTCTGCTGATCGCTCTCGCCAACGTGGCCGGGCTCATGCTGGTGCGCGCGACGAATCGGATGCACGAAATGGCCCTGCGCAGCGCACTGGGGGCCAGCCGTTGGCGTATCGTCCGGCAACTTCTGACAGAAAGCGTGACACTGTCGCTGGCAGGCGGCGCAACCGGATTGGCGGCAGCATGCTGGGTTGTCGAGTACGTACAAGGCGCTTCATCACTGCCCATCCCCCGCATTCGCCCGATCACGGTGGACCTCCGCGTCCTGTTGTTTGCTTTCGTCGTAAGCATTTTCGTCGGCATCCTCTTCGGGCTCGCTCCCGCCTTTCAAGCGTCGGATGCGCGCCTGATTGATGAATTAAAGTCGGCGTCGCACTCCGTTCTGGGTTCGTCGGCCGGCCGGCGGACGCTTCGTGATGGCCTGGTTGTGGCCGAGATCGCGCTTTCGCTTGCGCTACTCGCGGGCGCGGGCCTTTTGCTGCGCACTTTTGCCGCGATGCGCGATGCCAACATCGGCGTCGAGCGCCAAGGCCTGCTCACAATAGGGTTTTCACTGCCAGATACGAGATACCCCAAGGCTGAACAGCGCCGCACTTTCGTGGACAACCTTCTCGTCAAAGCCCGCCACACTCCTGGAGTCAGTTTCGCTGCGGTATCCTCAAGGATTCCTCTCGAAGGCGGCAACAATGGTTATATCGAAGTACCGAGCAATAATAATCCAGCATTCGCGAAGCAACTCGTCGAGTGGAACTATATCAGCCAGGATTATTTCCGCACTTACGGCACGCCGTTTCTTCGTGGCCGCGATTTCACCGCCGAGGATATGCAGCACGCCGCTAATATCGGTGCCAAGCTTTGGGCTCTCTACGTAGCCGCGCACGGCAACTTGCACGCGGTCCCACGCGACTTCATATTTCCCGCCATCATCAATCGCACGATGGCGCAAACCTTCTGGCCTCATGAAAACCCCATTGGTAATGTTTTTGAGGGAGGCGCCGGGCGGGAAGAGGTGATCGGCGTCGTCGGCAACGTCAAGGAGGCATGGAACATCACGGCCCAAACCCGCCCCGAAGCATATTTCCCCCTCACTGCGGGCATTTTTGAAGAAGAAGGATTGGGCTACCTGGCTGTCCGCACGACCGTCGCTCCCTTGAGCGTGGGGGGAGCGATTCGTCATGATGTCGGCTCGCTTGACAGTGCCGTGCCACTCTTTGACGTGCGCACTATGCAACAAATCGTTGACGACCACATGCGCGAAACCGCCCTGCAAACGTTTCTGCTCGGCCTTTTCGCTGGCCTCGCGCTGTTCTTGGCAGCCCTCGGCATTTACGGAGTGATGGCTTATCTTGTCGTCCAACGAACCTGTGAATTCGGCATCCGCATGGCGCTGGGCGCACAGAAAAACGATATTTTGAGGATGGTGGCAGGTCAGGGGCTCAGGGTCACGCTCATCGGCGTCGCGATCGGAATCGCCTGCGCACTTGCGCTAACGCGCTACATGTCGAGCTTGCTCTACGGCGTGAAGCCCACCGACCCACTGACATTTATTGCGGTCTCGGTAATTCTAACTGGCGTGGCGCTGCTTGCCTGCTACGTTCCTGCACGCCGAGCGACGAAAGTGGACCCCATTGTGGCTTTGAGATGTGAGTAGGGATCCGCAAGGCCGCGAATTTTAGTTGCAGCCCGGGGTCGATAACCCTAAACCCTATTCCACGCTGGTCACTTCCTGGGCGATCCAGAGCTTGCCGGGTTCGAGGCCCGCGCGCAGGGCGAGTTCGTGCGACATCAACTGAATGTGGAGTGAATCAATGAGCGTGCCCAAGCTAAGCTTGGCGCTTTCCACGCGCACCAGGCGCATGTTGGGAGCTTCTTCAGCCGGAAGGTCGGTGAAGAGGAGCACGCGCCCCCCGTGCGAGCGGATTTCTTCCGCTAGCCCGAGCAAGAATTTCCCGGTCATAGTTGAGCTTTCGCGGGTGGGGAGGGTATTCTTGCGCGCAAAAATAATGTAGCGGTGGGCCGTACTGATGATCTCAATCGGCCCGTGGCGAAAGAGTGCCGCGCTTGCGCCCTCGGCGCTCAGCCGGACAACCTGTTTAAGCATCATGGCGCCCTGATAAGCCGAAGAAAGATCGGGGCCGCGCGACATCAGAATGGTGTAGGTGGGGTGATTGAAAAATTCGACCGTCGGCGGGATCAATTCCTCAGCGCGGTCGAGGATGGCTTCCTGCGCCTCAATCACCTGAAGAAGAGCGTGCGTGATCGCGCGAGGATTTTCTCCGGCCACTGTAGACGCAAGATACATCAGCACCGCCACGCTGCACATATAAGTCTTGGTGCTCACCAATTCCTGGCGGCCCGACATCATAGGTAGCAGCATCGCAGCCTTGCGCGCCAGCGTGCTCGCCTCAACGTTCACCACCGCGAGCATCGGCTGGCCTTTGGGAAGAGATTCGATCAGCCGCTTCACCTCTACGGTCTCGCCTGACTGCGAAATGACAACCAACAGCGTATCTCGTCCGAGAAAATTCAAATGGTAGTGCAGCAGCTCCGCCGTCTCCCAAACCAGCGCGCGGATGCCCAGCGAGGAAAGATACGCCTGCGCCGGATAAGCTGCAAAGAGCGACGCGCCCATCCCAGTGAAGACCACCACCGGCGGCCATTTTTGCACCAGCTTGCGAAGCGCATTGACGCCAATCGCGCCCGGACTGGTATAGTATTTGCGCACTCCCGCCAGCATCGTGGGTTGCTGCGTGATTTCGTCGAGCAGCGTAGTCATAAATCAGCGTTTGGGAATACTCAGAGTTCGCACGGCCAGCAGATTTCGCTGTTCGGTTCTGTGAAATATGAATATCAAGCTTACTCCGGCGCCAAGTTCCTCGGGACGATTCCCCTCACCCGCCCTCCTTCGTCGGGCACCCTCTCCCGCCGGGAGAGGGATGGAATCCCGGCCTCTTGCCCTCTCCCGGCGGGAGAGGGTGGCGAGCGGAGCGAGCCGGGTGAGGGGC
>DASZAE010000071.1:0-3556 GCA_035945515.1 Terriglobia bacterium | reverse complement strand
GGATTTTTCACTTCGTGCGCCACGCCGGAGGTCAGGCGTCCGAGCGCGGCGAGCTTGGTGGTGACGCCAATATGGTCCTGAAGTTGAGCGCGCGTGCTGGCGTCTCGCAGCGTAACCAAAGCCGCTACGGGCCGTCCCTGTTCGCTGACGAAATGAGTGGTAACCGCTACGCGGGGCGTCTCGGAATTATCCGGCAATTCCACCGGATAACCCACAAGGGAACGCCGCTCGCGGAACGCGCCTTCGAGAAGAGTATTGAGGGGCCCGGACCCGGCAAACACTTCGCTTGCGGGCTTGCGAATCAACCCGTCGGTTTGGATGCCCAGAAAGCGCGAAACCGACGTGGTGGCGAGGGCCAGCCGGTCCTCATCGTCGAAGAGCATCAGGCCGTCCACAAGGTTGGCGAATAACTGATCCATATTTTCGCGCAGCTCCAGGTAAGCCGCTTTCTCGCCGCGCATCTGCTCGCCGAGCAGGCTGAGCTTGCTCGAGAGCACGCCCCACTCGTCCTCGCGCTTGAGCTTGACGGGTTCGCTGAATTCGCCGCGCGCCAGCCGGTCGACGCTTTGCGAAATCGTCTGCAACGGGCGCAGCAGCCGGAAGGAAAGGATTCCCGCTGTTAGCGTGCCGAGGATAATAACCAGGGCTGCTATCTCAAGCGCGGCTTTCAAATGCGGGGTAAGCGCCTGCCCCGCGAGGAGCGCCGTCGAGACGCCAATCCTCACGCTGCAGAAAGGCTTCTGATCGATTTCAAGCGGCAGAACCACCTGATAAACCTGCGGGGGACCGTAGATGAGCTCGAGCTGGCGCACGAGGCCCGCGTGGACAAGGTAGGAAAGAGGCGTTGCCGGCGCCAGCGTCTGGCCAACCAGCGAAGGCGCGTTGTGCGCAAGCACCAAGCCGTTGGTGGTGGTGACAGCCACATAGTCGATCGTCGGAAAGTTGCTCACTTCCGATTGCAGGAGCGCGTGCAGGCCGTCATCCTGGCTGAGACGAACCTGAAGATAAGCGCGCACCTCGGCGGCGTCATTTGCGTTGATGTAAGGCGGGATGCGCGTCGCGCCCACGACGGCCCTCATGCGGGAATAGGTTTCATCGCGGACGTAGTTCCCAATCTGCTGCACGTTGCTGATGGTCTGGCGCACGAACGTCACCACGTAGACGCTCGACGCCGCGAGCACCAGAGCCATCACCAAAAGGGACATGAGTACGGTGAGCTTAACCTTGAGACTCACTGTCGTACTCCTTGAGCTTATTGTGCAAGGTTTTCAGGCTGATGCCCAGAATTTCAGCCGCGCGGGTTTTGTTGTTATTGGTGTAAACGAGGGTCTCGCGGATGAGAATCCGTTCGGCGTCCGCCACGGTAAGCCCGGCGTGGAGCGTCAGGTCGCCATCCGCGTGCGAGGGGATCGTGTGGCCGAACTCAGGGGAAAGGTCCGCTACTCTCAGGGCATCGCCGGAACACACGACCACGGCGCGTTCGAGCGTATTGCGCAGCTCCCTCACATTACCAGGCCACGTATGCCGCCGGAATTGATCCAGCACCGCGGAGTCAATTACTTTGACGGACTTGTTGTGCTTTTGATTCAGGTCCTCCAGCAGCGTCGACATGAGGCTTTCGAGGTCTTCCAGGTGCTCGCGCAAGGGCGGCATAAGAATGTGAACCACGTTGAGACGGAAATAAAGGTCGCTGCGCAAATGCCCTGAGGTGACGGCCTCGTCGGGCACCTTATTGGTGGCGGCGAGCACGCGCACATCGGTCACGATCTCCGCCTTGCTTCCGAGCCGCCGCACCTTTGAATCTTCAAGCACCCGCAGCAGCTTGGCCTGCGTGCCTACCGGCATTTCGCCAATTTCGTCAAGCAGCAGCGTGCCGCCGTCGGCAAGCTCAAAGCAGCCGGCGCGGCGGTCCATCGCGCCTGTAAACGCTCCTTTTTCGTGGCCGAAAATCTCGCTTTCCATCAGGCTTTCGGGAATGGCCGCGCAATTGACGGCCACAAACGGGTTCAGGCGGCGCGGGCTTAAGTCATGAATAGTGCGCGCCGCAAGCTCTTTGCCCGTTCCACTCTCGCCGGTGATCAAAACAGAGGCGCTCGAAGCCGCCACCTGCCCAATCAGCGACATAACCTCCTGCATCTTTTTTGACTTTCCGACCAGGCTGCCGAGGATGCCGGCGTCGCGCAAACGCCGCTGAGCAATTTCAAGCGCCCGCTCGTTCATCCGCCGTTCAAGGCAGTTGCGAAGCTCGACCTGTAGTTTCTTTACATCGAGAGGCTTTTCGAGGAAATTAAACGCTCCGAGCTTGGTGGCCTCGACCGCTTCCTCAATCGTGCCCTGCCCGGAAAGCATGATAAAGCTTGGGCTCGGCTGCGAGTGGCGGATTTGACGGAGCAAGTCCATGCCACCAACCTCCGGCATCCGGAGATCGCAAATCACTACCACGGGATCAAAGTAGGGAATCTTTTCCAGCGCCTCGCGCCCGTGCGCCGCCGTATCCGTTTCATAGCCCCAGCCCTGAAGCAATGTGGCAAGACCTTCGCGCTCGTTGGCCTCGTCATCGACTACCAGAACTCTGGCATCCTTGTTTGTTTTCATTTCTTCTAACCGCCTCAGGGGTGAAACCTGCGCTACTGGTCTTGCTTGAATAGCACAGGAGAAATCGGTTCAATTTTTCCCATCCGTATTATTATACAGGGACTGCGCGGTTCCAAGCGGATAGAGGTCTGCAACTTCCCGGCATTGCAATCTTCTTGCCAAGCCGCACGAAAGTCGGGCAAACTGTGAGGCTCAACACCGCATCCCGTGGCTGGGCTAAAACGATGAACCTATCTGAACTCCAGCAAGCGCCTCATCGCCGCTTCAACCCGCTCACGCGCGAATGGGTGCTTGTTTCGCCGCATCGCACGCAGCGCCCATGGCTCGGAAAGGTTGAGCGGCTGCCGCCTGAAAATCAGCCCGTTTACGATCCGAATTGTTATCTCTGTCCCGGCAACGCGCGGGCCGGCGGCGCGCGCAACCCGCAATATTCAAGCACCTTCGTTTTTGATAATGATTACCCCGCGCTGCTCCCAAACGTTGCCTCTCCGGACTTGGATGCGGCTACCGAGTGCGAAGAAGGCGAATTGCTCCTGGCGCGCCCCGAGGCCGGAATCTGCCGCGTGGTCTGTTTCTCTCCGCAGCACGGCCTCACAATTCCTCGCATGAAACCGGCCGAACTTAATGAAGTGGTGGATGTCTGGGCGGAGCAATACCGCTCCTTGGGTAGCCTTCCATGGGTGCGCCATGTGCAGATTTTCGAGAACCGTGGCGTTCTGATGGGCGCGAGCAACCCGCACCCTCATTGCCAGATCTGGGCAAACGCAACGCTGCCCAATCAGCCGGTGAAAGAACAAAACTCGTTCCAGCAATATCTCCGCGCTAAAAAATCCTGCTTGCTTTGCGACTACCTCAAAATCGAAATCGAACGCAGCGAGCGCGTGGTTTGCCAGAACGAAGCCTTCGCCGTTGTAGTCCCCTTCTGGGCGGTGTGGCCGTTTGAAACGCTGCTTCTGAGTAA
>DASZAE010000070.1:0-5283 GCA_035945515.1 Terriglobia bacterium | reverse complement strand
CGTCAATCGCATTGGCTTGTATTGGGGAGTCGAAGCCACTTACATGCCCTCCTTCCGCACCACCGACCTGCTGCTCGAAGGCGCCGCCGCCCACTTGCTGAAGCTGGGGAAGATCAAGCCCGGCGACCTCATCGCCGTCCTGTCGGGCACGCCAATCGGGCTGCCGGGCACTACCAACCTGCTCAAGCTCCACCAGGTCGAGAAGCCCTCCTGACTGCCCCCATTCAGATTAGACTGTTCTAATCTGGGCATCGGCGCGGCCGGTCCCAGGCGGGTTCACATTGAGATTTTCGAGACAGATGAGACGATTGCAAGGGGCTTAGGATGGGCGAATAAAAAGCATAAATATTGATTCTAAAGGGGTCCTAGGGTTCGTTCCGTGATTTTTGATTATCAAGCTTGCTCCGGCGCCAAGTTCCTCGGGACGCTTCCCCTCACCCGCCCTCCTTCGTCGGGCACCCTCTCCCGGCGGGAGAGGGTGGCGAGTGTAGCGAGCCGGGTGAGGGATCTCGGCGAGAACTGCCTGATCAGACCACGCCCGCCCATCTCTGTCGGAGCAAGCTTGATAATCATACCGTGATTTTTTGTGTGTACCTTTCACACTCTTCCTGCCATTCTCTACCCTCTGAGGGACGGGGGAATTGCATGCACGCTTGCCTCTCACTCAACCTCTTGGAGAATGGTTTCAACGCGCCTCCTGAGTCTTTCTGAGGACGTTACAACCCACGGCATAAAGATCATGCCGTGGCTACCACTACCACCCGTGGTCAAAAAGCAAAACGTCCCCGCGAAATCGCTGGGTTGTTTTGTCGGCGGCACGAAGCCACCGACTGGCATAGACAGGTTGCCCCGAGTCCGTCCCAAAATTAATCCCGGCAACGACCGACTCCTCCCGCGCAGTAGTCCCATAAGCCCTGGAGGGCCTAACTTCCAGGGGTCAAGATGAACCAGTTTTCTATGCCCCCAGAAAATCATCCACGTCAATCCCCGCCTCTCTGAGAATCGCGCGTAGCGTGCCCTCTGCCAGGTCACCCGGATGATGCGGCAACGTCACTTTGCGCCCACTCACCCCATGCCGCCACACTTCGTGGCTGCCAGGCCCCGGTCGGTCGAAGACATAGCCGAAGGTCCGGAGCTTGCGGGTAACCTCGCGGTATCTGAAGCCTGAGAGCCGCCCCATCAGCGAACGCCCACAGGAACCAACAAATCAAGGGGCGGAAACCGCAGCTCACCGAGGGCTGGCGGCAAAGGGTCGCCGTGCTCGATGCAAGACTCAACAATTTTACGCGCTAATCCCTGGGCGATCTCCACCGCTTCCGTTATGGTGCGGCCTTCGGCAACTAGGCCGGGGACGTCCGCGCTTGTGGCGAGATAGCCGCCCTCGGCCAGCGGCTCGATGTGCAATCGTATCGTGGTCTCATCCACTTCGGCGGCTAACTTGTGCGACCTTGAGTGAGTATTCTTCTTCACACCCATATTATACTCGTCTGATTTCCCGGAGGACGGCAGATCGCTGGCTCCAAGCTGCTTCAGCGCAGAGATGTTCGTTCCGCACACATCGCAACAAGCGCGATGTGTGCGCCGCCCGCGCGTCAACCCGCGGATTCCACATCGGTTCGTTATTTCGATATCAGAATAATGTCGCTGCCAGGGGGCTTAATTAGGCGTCAGCGGCTCAATATGATCGATCGCCAATACGTCCTCGGGCTGTTTGGCAGGCTTCAACCTCAGCCCTAATTGTCGTTTGATAGCTGTAAAAATCGAGACCCCCGCAACCGTGGGCCTTGGTGCCATTCCTGACGCCGAAGGCACGCCTGTTGGGCCTAAGCTCTCTCCCAGCGTATCCCATTTCATCTTGAAATCATAACGGCCGGTGATACCGGTCCTGTCAATTACGTTTCGATCTAACAGTTCCGAAAGGTACATTGCCAGCATAGAAGTCGAAAGATCGAAAGCGATTGCCTTTCCGTTCGTCAGGCTGAACCAGCCGATCCCAGGCTTATGGTGGGCCGCAATTGCGTCTGCCGCATTCGCCGGGGTCAATTTCGGACCGCCCTTGGCGACGACCAGTTCGTAAACGGGCAAGCCCTTGGTGATCCAATGAGCCCTCATGCCGAAGCGATCAGCGAGAAGAGATTGCATCATCCGGCGCCAAGTCTGCCCGATGGCTAGCATCGCCTGCCTTCTCTCATTTGGCGCTAACTTCCCAGCGATGGCTATGTCCTTCGCAAAGCCCGGAGGCGCTTCTGCTTGGATTGTGTAGCTGCGCGACCCCACCCGCGAGGGTAGTCCTTCGAGTTGATCGCGTCTTATCCCGTAAGCCAGGAGGATCAGTCTTTCCAACGTTGAATTGCTGGCCGAGAACCTGCCGTCCCGTCCCCACAGAGCGCCGCCCGCTCGTCCGCCGGGCTTGGAGGGTTTTATAGATGCTACCTCAAAAGCCTTCGGTAGGCTCGCGTAAAACGCGTTTGACAACCTCGTTTGTGCGATCGCGGGCCAGTTCGGTATCAAACCACCCGCCCCAAATACGACGGCAAGCGTTACTGCGCTCACGCTCATACTCTTCGGAGACGACCGCCGCCAAAACCGACCCAGCCTATCCTTCAACAGCCCGACGACTCCCATGCCGACAACCTGGTTCATTTCAACACGGCTATTTTTGCCCAACCCAAAAAGACAAAAAATCGCGATTGCCATTGAGCCAGCGGCCCGCGGGTGGCGTATACATGGCGCGGTTTGCCATGTGTGCGGGGCAAACTGAATCCGAGATCACAAATTCAAGATTTCAGAAAATGCAAAAAACTATGCGAAGCACAATGGGCTTATTACGCAAACACCGGGCGGCCATTGGGCTGAGGAATCACCGGGCCGATTTGGCAGCCATAGAGCCAATGCTACTCAGCAGCATCCATTCCAGAGGCCTATTTGCCCAATGGTATTTCAAGTCTATTATCGAGAGCTTCGTTGACGATCACCAAATTTCCCTGGTCCTCAGAACCCATTTGCTCGTTGGCATTGAGGAGTTCGATCCCATACACGGAGCCGTCGGGAGCAATGTCCACGCTGACCTCATCGCTCAGCCGCAGCGTCTCCACTTGCCCGGTCTTTTCGTGAAAGCGAAGATAGGCCACATTATGTCTAGGATCATAAGTAAGTTTCATAACCAAGGCTCCTGGCGCTTTAGAAATATTTTACCAGAACGGTTACCACCAACCACTGATCATCCTCTCCAACCGCATACGCTTCAACCTGCTTCGTAGAATAGCGGCGTCCAAGCCATTCCGCGCCAAAGGAAAAGTTGCGTCGAAAACCCGTTCGCCCGAATTTAGCCAGGAAACGCTCACCGGACTCCACCGCGCTGATAATTTCTTGTTCGGTTGCTCCTCTTTCCGCCATGCGCTGCCTTGCGTGCGGATGGAGCGCGATCATCATATTTGCTTATCGAGCGGTTGTCCTTAAAAGCAAAACAGCCCAGCAACCGAAGCTGCTTGGCCGTTCACGCAAGGAACGGGTTCAACGCGCGAACCGAGCCGTAGAGGCGATTATGCTCGAAATCCTCGGAATACAACTCAGAAAGGCCGTAATGCTCGGCGTAGGCCCATAGGTGCGCGTCGTACCACGAAAGCTGGTACGCTGCGGCGCCACGGAGCGCGGTCCGCACGATCGCCTCATTTGGATAGAGCACGACGAATTGGGCAAGCAACTCCTCGGCCTCACGCAGCGCCACGGCCTTGGACATCAGCGGTTTTCCGTCCTGCCGGGGCCGCGTGACAGCCGAAACAAATTCCACAACTGTCTGGTGGGCGAGTCTCACGGAATCCAGTCGCAATCCGCAATCCAGCGATTCTGCCGCGACGCGCTGCTTTCGCGGATCGCCTGGGTCAAATACGTACACGAGCACGTTGGTGTCAACGAGAGTGGCCACGGTCGTAGAGGTCCTCTCTTCGCCAGCCACGCTCGATTTCGTGGGACTTCCAGGGACGCTCCGGCACTGCCGGAATCTCCTCGGGGTGCGCCTCACGCCTCTTCTGGCGTTCCAGCATTTCGTGAAACAGCCTCTGTCGTTCAGCGACGCTGCGAGTGTGCGCGGAGAATTCTGCCCTACCTGTCTTTACCACGACGCGAATCGTATCACCTGCTGGAATCCAGTCAAGCTCATCACCTGGGCGGATACCGTATTGGTCAGCAATGACCTTAGGAACAGTCAGTTGAAGTTTGCTCGTTACCTTTGTCATATCCTTACTATAGCAAGGATAAAATCCTTGTCAATTTGGTTAGAAAATAAAACGGGCTCGCGGTATCGCAAGCCCGTTTTGCTTTTGCTCTAGTTAAACCCTAAAAGTAGTGGTCACGGAGGGCGCCGTCATAGCGCCCCGCTTTGAGACAACATCGTTTGAAACCGTCGCCCGGAACCGCAAGGGCAGGGATCATTACGACCGAGTTTCTCAAGGAGGTCTTTATCGTCGTGCACCGTTTGGAAACCCCGCTTTACTCGGCTTTCGGAGGCGAATCCTCTGCGGCGTTTACTGGATCGTTCGTAGAAAGGGCTGTTCTTCGAGCTTAGGTTTTTTCGCCATGTTGGTTCTCCTTTTTGAGAGTTCCTGAACTGAAAATAAAAACCCCACCACTAGGGCGGGGTTTTATAGTTAATTCCCGGCAACGACCGACTCTCCCACGCGGTTACCCGCGCAGTACCATAGGCCCTAGAGGGCTTAACTTCCGTGTTCGGGATGGGAACGGGTGTGGCCCCTCCGGTATGATCGCCGGAAAAGTGTTAGCACAGGTTTCAGGTGCTGGGTGTCAGGTCTCAGAAAAAACTGTAACCTGACACCTAACACCTGATCCCTGCAGTTTTGAATAGTGCGGCGTCAGGTGCTCTTCGGAACCTCAAATTCGAGATTTGAGATTCCAGATAATCAAAGGCGCAAATCTTACGAGTGAGATTAGTGAGAGCATATTTACCACTCGTCGCTTATCACTTTTCACTCGTCACTGCTTTTGTGTGTTCAGCAGAGTTTTATGGCCAAGCCGAACGGGCGATTAGGACCAGTCAGCTCAACGCATTACTGCGCTTACACCTCTGGCCTATAGACGTCGTAGTCTTCGACGGCCCTTCAGAGGGATTACAGCGGATAGCGCCCGCCGTTCACCCTTGGGAGATCCAATCTTGGGGCGTGCTTCACACTTAGATGCATTCAGCGTTTATCACTTCCAGACTTCGCTACCCAGCCATGCCACTGGCGTGACAGCTGGTACACAAGAGGTCTGTTCATCCCGGTCCTC
>DASZAE010000069.1:0-9125 GCA_035945515.1 Terriglobia bacterium | reverse complement strand
GTTCAAGCGTCTGCTCTTTGTGGAGCAGCGCACCTCGCGGCAAAAGGTGCAATTCGCCCTTTTTCTTGGCGTGCCGTTCACGCTGGGCGTGCTCACGCGTGTTCTGGCCAAATATCAGGGCGCGGACCTTAGCCTTGAAATTACGGTGCTCGGCGGGCTGCTTGGGGGCACCGTGGTTGGCCTGATGACGGGCTTCATGACGAGCCTGCCTGCGGCGCTGATCGGCCACGAATTTCTCGCTATGCCGATGGCCGCACTCTACGCGCTCGTGGCTGGCTCGGCGCGCTGGCTATGCCCGAATAAGGAAGGCATCTGGGAATTCAGCCCGTTCATCGATCTAAGCCTATACCGCTCAATCAAACTTCGCTTCAAGCAGCCGGCGCTCGACTGGCAGGTGCTTTTTGCGCTGATGGTGGTCGTGCTCGAAGTGTTGCGGCTGGATGTCGGGCCGCTGGTTGGAACCAATCTCTTTTATCTTGAATCGACGCACTGGTGGACTGACATTCTCATTGTGCTTACCACGCTCGTGGGCGTTGGCCTGCCGGTGAAGATCTGGAACAGCACCCGCATCGAGCGCAAACTCGAAGACCAGCAGCGGATGCTTTTGCAGGCGCGCATGGACGCGCTGGTGAGCCAGATCAATCCGCATTTTCTGTTCAACACCCTCAATACCATCTCGTCGTTGATCCGGGTCGATCCAGATACTGCGCGTAGCGTGCTGCTGAAGCTTTCGCGCATTTTGCGGCGGCGCTTAAAAGTGCAAGCCCATTTCTTGCCACTCAAAGAAGAGCTAGAGTTTATTGACGACTATCTTGATATTGAGGTGGTCCGGTTTGGCGCTGAAAAGCTGCGCATTGTGAAAGAAATTGATCCCGCTGCGGAAGATGTGGTCGTGCCCAGCATGATCCTTCAGCCGCTGGTCGAAAACGCCATCCGCCACGGCATCGCGCCCAAGATTGGAGGCGGCTCGGTCACTCTGCGCGCCCGCAGGCACAATCATCGATTGTTGATCGAAGTGGAAGACGACGGGGTGGGCATTTCTCAGGGACGCCGCCAAGAAAGCCACGGATCGGGCATCGGCATCCGCAACGTCACCGAGCGCCTGCGCGTGCTCTTCGGCGAACAATTTTCGCTCAAGGTGGAGGGTCAACCGGCCAAAGGCACGCGTATCAGCTTTGAAATTCCGGAGCTGGTAGTGAAGGAAAGCGTTGCGGAGCCAGCTGCGGTCGCGGAATGAAGGAAGATTCCCGCTGTTCTGTAGCGGCGGCCTCTTAAAAACTTCACCCGCTGATCGTTACTATTAAAAACCGGCGGCGAGACGCCGCTGCAAGAACTGGCCTTATTGGGCTATTGGGCCACGGGTTATGCAACTGATTACCACCATTAACGGCATGAAGGCCTTCTCCCGCCAGGCGCATATGGACGGGAAAACCGTGGGCCTTGTGCCCACGATGGGCGCGCTCCACCTGGGCCATCTCAGTCTCGTCCGGCGGTCAAAGAGCCAATGCGATGCGACCGTGGTCTCTATTTTTGTTAACCCTGCCCAGTTTGGCGCCAGTGAAGATTTCACCCGCTACCCGCGCGATCTCAAGAAGGATGTTGACCTGCTCGAACCCCACAACATCGACGCCGTTTTCGCTCCCGAAGAGGCGGAAATGTATCCGGAAGGTTTTGACACCACGGTTGAAATAGGCCAGTTAAGTAGCCTGCTTGAGGGCGAATCGCGGCCCGGGCACTTCCGCGGCGTGGCTACGGTGGTGCTGAAGCTCTTTAATATTGCCGACCCCGATCTTGCTTTCTTCGGCCAGAAAGACTTGCAGCAGACGGTGGTCATCCGGCAGATGGTCAAGGACCTGAACTTGCGCGCGCGTCTGGTGCTGTGCCCTATCGTGCGCGACGTGGACGGGGTGGCCATCAGCTCGCGGAATGTTTACCTCAGCCCGGACGAGCGCAAGACGGCCAAGCTTCTTCGGCGCGGCCTCGATCGCGCGCGCGAGCTGGTCTGGAACGGCGAAACAAATTCCGCCCGCATCGCGGGCGAAATTGAGAGCCTTTTGGAATCTGATCCGCGAATCAAGATGGATTATATTGCGCTTGTAGACCCCGCCTCATTGCGGCCCGCCGGGCGCGTGGTCTCGGGATGCGTGGTCCTCATTGCGGCGCGCGTCGGTTCAACCCGCCTTATCGACAATGCCATCCTCGGACCTCCCGAAGCAACCGAGGAACAGTTGCTTCAGGCCGCGCAAAGCGGGACGCCCGTCACCACAGGCCCCATCCACGCGCCCGGCCTCGAGGCGGACAACTTGCGGAGGCAAATTGAGAGCTGCCGCGATTGCGCGGCGATTTCGTCGGTGGTGCTGCCGCCGCGCGAATTCCTGGCCAAGTATTTGAAGAGTGAATATCCCGACCTTGCCGCCGTGCGCGTGCTGGTGATTGGCCGCGACGCGCCCTGGAACGGGGAGCATTATCTTTACCGCAATCCTGGCATGAGGGACCATTTTATTGAACGCCTCTTTGAATTAGTGGGGGCCAGAGACTATGCGGAATTCAAGGCGCGCTTTGCCATGACCGACGCTCTGCGCTGCCACTCCATCGTAACGCCATTGCCCGAACGCGCGCTCTCGAACTGCGCGCGCCATCTGCCAGGGGAATTGCGCCTCTTCCCCAATCTGCGCGCGATTGTGGTGATGGGCGAGGACGCATATCTGCAAACCCAGCGATGGATTCTTGGGCGCAGGCTGGGACAATTCCGGCGCCTCGATGAGCTTTTGGCAGAGAAAGGATGGGCTTCTGAAGAAGTGAGTATCGACGCCGCCGGCGGCCGCGCTGTGCTGATAGTCTACTGCTATCATCCGGCGGGCGGCTATAGGACAACGCTGCCCATCGCGCACGCGCTGCCTTGAGCTAGACCTCGCTGCTAAAGCTACTGCCAGCCGCCGCCGAGGGCTTTGTAAAGCTCGACCACAGCCACCAGAGTGTTGCCCTGTGTTTGCGCAAGGGATAATTCAGAGCTAAGGAATGTGCGCTCAGAATCGAGCACGTCGAGATAAGTGGCCACGCCATTGCTATAGCGAACGTTCGCCAAGTCAAGGGCTTTTTGCGACGCGGTCACGAGCGACTCTTCCGCGGCGCGCTGCTCGATGGTTTTATGGTAAGAAATCAGCGAATCATCTACTTCGCGGAACGCTTCCTGAATCGTTTGCTGATAGGTGATGAGCGCCTCCCGTTCCTGCGCCTGAGATAGGCGAAGGTTGCTGCGAAGCTGCCCGGCGGTGAAGATCGGCGCAGATAAGCTTGCAACCGTCTCCCAGATCCCTGCCGGGCCGCTGATAAATTTCGAGAGGATGCTGCTCTCAAAGCCTCCCGACCCCGTGAGCGCGATGTCAGGATAGAACTGCGCCTTGGCGACTCCGATCTCCGCATACGCGGCCTTGAGTTGGTCTTCGGCCCCCGTCACATCGGGGCGGCGCTCGAGCAAAGTGGAGGCGAGACCGGCAGGAACGGCCGGAGGCAATGGCTGCGCGGTTAACTGAAGCCCGCGCGGGATGGCCTGCGGGTTGTGCCCCAGCAGAATGCTAATGGCATCCTCTTCGAGCGCGATCTGCTGTTCGAGCGCGGGGATCATCGCAGCCGCGCTATCAAGCTCGGTTTCGGCCTGGCGGACGTCAAGCTCAGAGGCCACGCCTCCGTTGAATCGAATTTGGGTGAGCCTTACCGAATCCTTGAAAGAGGCTACGGTTTGCTGTGTGATCGCAAGCTCGCGGTCAAGCTCGCGTAGCGTGAAATACGACTGGGCTACGCCGCTGACGACTGCAATCTCGACGTTCTTGCGCGCCTCTTCGGTAGCCAGCAATTGGTCGCGCGCCGCGGCGGTGGCCTGTTTGTAACGTCCCCAGAAGTCAGCCTCATATGAAACCTGCGGCTGGATGGTGTAAAGCGGCAAGTTCACGCTGAACTGAGGAGGAAACGGGAACGCGCCCACCCTCGAAAGGCGCTCCCGGAGCGCGCTTGCGCTCAAGCTCACTTGCGGGAACTGGTTCGACCGCGCTACGCCCGCCGCCGCGCGCGCCTGATCAACACGGGCGGCGGCAACCAGCAGGTCTTTGTTCTGCTCTAACGCGGCGCGGATAAGATTTTGCAGCACCGGGTCTTTGAACAAAGCCCACCACTTGAGTTCGCCGAGCGAGCTTGCGGTGCTCGTCGGCGCGCGCCAAGCTTGAGGCAATAGCACGGCAGGTTTTTGATACTTCGGCCCCACCGCGCACCCGCCAACCAGGGCGAACGAAAGGGCCAGTAGGATGATGGGCAATTTCCGCTTCATTCCCGGTCGCCTCTCGATGATGAGTGACGGTCCTCTGAAAGGCCAGCGGCGGTGTATTGCCCATTAAGCTCGAAACTGGGTTCGGGGACCAGCTTGTGCTTTCTCCACTCCGCCAGCCCCTGCACGATCACGTAAAACACAGGCACAAAGAGCACGGCCAACAAAGTAGCCGCGATCATGCCGCCGACCACGGATGTGCCGAGCGAGTGGCGGCTGTTCGACCCCGCTCCGACGGCAATCGCTAAGGGCAGAACGCCGAAAATAAAGGCGAACGACGTCATCAGAATGGGCCGGAAGCGGACGCGTGATCCCTCCACCGCGGCGTCGAAGAGCGAAAGCCCGTGCTCGTGGCGCGTCTTGGCGAATTCCACAATCAGGATGGCGTTTTTGGCCGCCAGCCCGACCAGCACCACTAAGCCGATCTGCGCATAGACGTTATTGTCCAGGCCGCGCAACCAAGTGCCCGCCAGCGCCCCGAGAATGCCCAGCGGGACCGCAAGCAACACTGCGATCGGGACCATCCAGCTTTCATAAAGGGCGGCCAAAAAGAGAAACACAAACAGGACTGCCAGCAGGAGGATAGGCACCACCTGGCCGTGCGTCTCGACCTCCTGATACGACATGCCCGTCCATTCGTAGCCGAAGCCCGACGGGAGCACCTTCTTCGCCGCGTCCTCCATGGCGGCAATGGTCTGGCCGGAGCTATAGCCCGGGGCCGAGGCTCCGTCAATTTCCACCGAACGGTAGAGGTTGTACCGCGTAATGGTATCCGGCCCATTAATGGGCTTGAGCGAGGCCAGCGTGCTCAGAGGAATCATCTGGCCCGTGCCGCTGCGCACGTAATAGTTGCCGATGTCCTGCGGATTCGAACGGTAAGGTGTCGCCGCCTGAAGAATCACGTGGTAGGTGCGGCCAAACAGGTTGAAATCATTGATGTAAAGGCCGCCCAGGTCGGTTTGAAGCGTGTTGAAGACGTCTGTAAGCGGCACGCCCAGCGTTTTCACCTTATCGCGGTCAACGTCCAGATTAATCTGCGGCACATCGGGGCGGAAACCGGTGAATACCTGCGCGATGGCTGGCTCCTGGTGCGTTGCTCCAATCAACCGGTTTGCGATAGCCGCCAGGTTCTCAATGCTTCCACCGCTCCGGTCTTGCAATTCAAATTGGAATCCGCCGGTGGTTCCTAGCCCTTGAATGGCGGGCGGCGCGAAGTTGAGGATCATCGCTTGCGGGATGCCGAAAAATTCCGCCTGGGTGCGGGCGATAATCGCATTGATCGTAAGATTAGGAGAATTGCGCGCGCTCCAGGGCTTCATCATGACGAACAGGGTGGCGTCGTTCGAGTTATAGGTGCTGGAAACGAAACTGAAGCCGCCAACGGCTACCACCGCCTCGACGCCGGGCGTCCTCTTGAGGATATCCTCCACTTGCTTTACCACGGCGGACGTGCGGTCGAGCGCGGCGCCGTCCGGGAGTTGAACGTTGGTGAAAAAGTAGCCCTGATCCTCCGGCGGAACGAATCCGCTGGGCAGCACGCGGAAGAGGGCGTAAATCGCGCCAAAAATTAGAAGCAGACTGACTACCACGATGGCCTTCCGCCGGGCGAGAAACTTCACCGAGCCCACGTAATCGCGCGTGACGCGGCGGAAGGTCCAGTTAAATCCTCTGAAGAACCAGCCCAGCGGACCACGCGGAATGCGGCCCGGCTTGAGCAAAAGGGCGCAGAGCGCAGGGCTTAGCGTCAAGGCCTGCAAGGCTGAGAGCAGGACCGAAGCGGCCAAAGTCAGCGCAAATTGCTTATAAAGCTGCCCGGTGATGCCGCCGACGAAAGCCACGGGCACGAAGACCGCTGTCAAAACCAGCGCCACCGCTACCACGGGGCCGGAGACTTCGCTCATCGCCTTCTTGGCGGCGTCACGTGGCGACATCCCGTCTTCATCAATGTGCACTTGGCACGCTTCGACCACCACAATGGCGTCGTCTACCACTAGCCCAATGGCGAGCACTAGCCCGAAAAGCGTCAGCGTATTAATGGAGAATCCGAGCAGGGTAAAGATGGCAAACGCCCCCACCAGCGAAACCGGCACCGTCAGCGCCGGGATCAGCGTAGCGCGGAAGCTCTGCAAAAAGATGTAGACCACCAAAAACACCAAGCCAAACGTCAGGCCGAGCGTGAAGACCACTTCGCGGATCGAAGCTTTGACGAAATTGGTGGTGTCGAGCGGAATCTCGTATTGCACGCCCGCCGGGAACCGCTTAGCGAGCGTCTTCATTTCCGTGCTCACTTCATTGGCCACATTCAGGGCGTTAGCGCCGGGCAGTTGCATGACGGCAAGCACCACCGTCGGCGTGCCGCTGAGGCGCGAGAAAGATGAGTAATCTTCCGCCGCGAGCTGCACGCGCCCGATATCATGGATGTGAACGATCGAGCCATCCGGATTCGCGCGCACGACGATGTTCCCAAACTCTGCTGGAGACGTGAGCCGGCCCTTCACTTGGACCGTATATTGGAATTCCTGCCCCTCCGACGCGGGCGGCGCGCCCACCTGTCCGGCGGGCGCTTGAACGTTCTGCTGCCGGATGGCGTCAGCCACATCCGTGGCTGTGATTCCAAGCTGCGCCATTTTGTCCGGGCTGAGCCAAACGCGCATTCCGTAGTTGCGCGCGCCAAAAACGATGACGCTGCCCACGCCCTTCAATCGCGCGAGCGCGTCCACAATGTTGATGGTGGCGTAGTTGCTCAGGAAAATCTGGTCGTAGGCGTTGTTGGGCGAAGTCAGCGTGACGAGATCGACGAAGTCAACCGACTGCTTTCTGACGGAGATGCCTTCGCGGGTGACGTCCTGCGGCAGCGAAGGCTCGGCGAGCGAAATCCGGTTTTGCACGTCCACCGCAGCCAGGTCGGGGTCTCGATTAAGGTCGAACGTGACGTTAAGCACCATCTGGCCGGTGTTGGAGCTGGTGGATTGCATGTAAACCATGCCCTCCGCGCCATTCACCTGCTCCTCGATAGGCGTGGCGACAGTCTGCTCCACCACCTGCGCGTTCGCGCCGGGATAGTTTGCCGTCACCTGCACGACGGGCAGCGCAATCTTCGGATATTCCGCAATCGGAAGACTGAGCATGGCAAGCAAGCCCGCCACGAAAATGACGATGGAAATAACGGCAGCGAAAATGGGACGGTTGATGAAAAAATTAACCATAAATATAAAAGTCGTAGCGCCGCCATCCTGGCGGTTTTATCGTCTTCAAATTGCCGGCAAGATGCCGGCGCTACAAGTTCTCGCCGGATCTATTCCTGCTGTTCCTGCGGCGTTACTGGCATTCCCGGACGTACCTTCTGCAAGCCCTGCACGATAACCCGGTCGCCTGCCTGGACGCCGCTTTCGACGATGCGCAAGTTGCCCACCGTCTCCGCCGCAGTGATCGTGCGGAACTCGACCTTGTTATCATTGCCCACCACCAGCACCGATTGCGCCCCTTGCACTTCCTGTATCGCCTCAACTGGCACGAGCAAGGCATTGGCTTTCTCGCTCGTCACCATCCGCGCTCTTACGAAAAGTCCGGGCCGGAGAACGCCTTCGGGGTTGGGAAATTCGGCCCTGATGCTCAAGGTTCCCGTTGCCGGATCAACCTCCGGGGCCAGCATGTCAACACGGCCCTTATATCTGTAGGCGGAGCCATCTCCGAGGACCAGTTCAATCGGAGGAAAAGCTGCGGCGGATTTACCATGCAGCTTTTTCTCAAGATACATTGCCTCACTGACGCTAAAATTGACGTAGATAGGGTTAATGCTGTAGAGCGTGTCGAGCAGCGACGTCCCAGCCTGCACCAAAGCGCCCACTTTCATCTGTGCCTGGCCGATGCGGCCCGTGAGCGGGGCGGTTATCTTGGTGTATCCGAGATTGAGTTCGGCTTGGGCAAGCTGCGCCTTGGCTGCCTCTACGTTGGCCTCGTCTTCCGCCGCCTGAGCCACTGCCGTATCAAGCTGTTCCTGGCTGATAGCGTGCTGGCCCACCAGCGGACGGTAGCGCGCTACGTCCTGCTTCGATTTGACGAGCGCGGCCTCGCTTTGCGCCAAGCTTGCTTTGGCTTTCATCACCGCCGCTTCATATTCCCGTGGATCAATCTCGAAGAGTAATTGCCCCTTTTGAACAGTTGATCCCTCAACAAAAGAGATCTTTTCCAGAAAGCCCTCAACCTGGGAACGTATCTCCACCATATTAACGGCCGCCGTCTGACCCACGTATTCCCCATAAATGGGCACCGTCTTGCGGATGACAGGGGCAACAACGACTGCGGGCGGAGGAAACCCCATCGCCGGTTTCTGGTCTTTGCCGCTGGCGCGCGTAGAGCAACCGGGCATCGCAATTAGGCCGAGAAGACCAATCATTGCCGCCAGCAAAGCAGGCGCCTGAGGTAGACGGGGGTATGGCGCACGGCCCATTGCCGTTCGCAACATGCTTCCTCCTTCAATGTCTGAATCTGAATCAAATTTGCTCAATGATCGTCTCATCCGATGCTGCGTATAGCGCGGCGCAAGGCCGATTCTAATCATTTGTTTTGCTTCGCCTGACGCTGATATAAAAAGTAATCAGCACGGGGATGGAAATGTGATGTTTTAGCACGTGACAAGGTTACACGACGTACCGCGCTCGGGCTTCTATGCGCCACCTGGCGAACCATTAAGATTTCTCGGGCAAAAGATAATGGCGCTGGACTTCCGCCGCAATCTCCCTCATATTATCCCGTTGTTGTTCAGTTCACTCAGGAGAGACCCCATGAATTCTAATGGCTTGCGGCG
>DASZAE010000068.1:0-2807 GCA_035945515.1 Terriglobia bacterium | reverse complement strand
CCCGCCGCCGCCGCGAATCATTTCCGGGATGGCGTAACGGCAGCACAAAAACACGCTTTTTAAGTTCACCCGCAAAATGCGGTCCCAGGAGTCTTCACGCGACTCTGTTACCGGTCCGTCGCCGCGCGAGCTTCCGCCGATTCCGGCATTGTTCACCAGAATATCGATCCGGCCGTAGCGGTTTATCGCGGCAGTTATCAGCCGCCGGGCAACACGCGGAGTCGAAACATCCCCCGGCACAAGGTCATGCGTCTGGCGCGAAGCGCGGCTTCTGGGCTTCTTAAGATCGTTCAAAACCAGCCGAGCGCCTTCTTGCGCAAACAGCTCTGCAATGCTCAGGCCTAAGCCTTGACCCGCGCCGGTGATAATAGCCACTTTTCCGTTAAGGCGCATGGAGCACCTGTTATTTTATTATTGCTGCGTTAAAGCCGGCCTGATACTTTACCGGTGTAACCATACGCCGTCGGTCACAATCTCCGCGTCCGGCGGCGGAATTCGCGGTAATACTCTTCAATGTTACGTTTGGATTCTTCTTCATTCCCCACAAAGTGCGGGCTGGCAAGGATGAGCGGCTTATGCCCCAGCTCAACCAGCCGTTCAGCCAGTAGCGCGTTCAAAGTCTGAACGATAGTGATTACGGCCACTGAAGACGTTGAGGATGTCGGATAGTCGCATCCCTCCACCTGAATACTGGCATCCCCGGCCGGCGTGCAATTATCGATCACAAAATCGGCGACGTCACCCAGTTTTTTCCCTGAAGGATGGCGCGAAACGGTTTTCGATTGATGCTCGAGCGAGGTAATGGCGACCACCGGCATCCCCCGCTTCCGCGCGCCCAAAGCCATTTCAATGGCCACGTTGTTGATTCCGGTGCTGGAGATGATCGCAAAGCAATCGTGGGGACCAAATTCGTAATTTTCGAGCACGGTTTCGGCGTACCCGCTTACCCGCTCAAGAAAAAGCGCCTGCCGAAGCCCTGATGCGCCCACCACATTGGTGTAATAGGTAATGGGCAGCTCAAGGATCGGATGAAATCCCACAATGCTGCCGATGCGGGGGAAGACCTCTTGCACACCCATCGCGGAGTGACCGCCTCCCCATAAGTGCACCAGCCCGTCTGCGGCAATCGTGCGCGCATAAAGGTTGGCCACGCGCTTCAGATTTTCGGCCTGCGTCTTTTCAATCTTGTCGAGGATTTCGCGGGCAACGTCGAAAAACCTTAAATCGCTCATGCAGCCTCTTCTCCAGCTTGAATAATGTTTGCGCTATTGCCTGCTTGAGTTGTGACCGGAAAACAATTCTTGCGAAACGGGCGTTTCCAGGGTTGCGCCAAGGTTCCGCAGCGCATCTTGAAGGACCGCAATCGGCAACTCTCGGGGGGGTTGCCTGCGGGCCACGCAAAGCGCGCTGGCGCATCCTGCGGCCTGTCCCATCGCCATACATTGGGCCATGCTGCGCACGGCGGCATGAGCGTCGTGAGTGGCGGAGAAACACCGCCCGGCGACGAGTAAGTTCTCCACTTTTTGCGGAATGAGCGTGCGGAAAGGGATCCCTACCGTTTCCCCCTCCGGCAAGTATGCCCATCGCGTATCCGCGCCGGAATGATGGTCTTCGACCGGGGCTCCGCAAAGGCCGATGGCGTCTTCAAATTGCTTTGCTCCCAGCACGTCCTCGCGGGTCAGCCGGTATTCCCCATGAATCCGGCGGGATTCGCGCACCCCAATTTGAGTGCCAAAGGCCACAATGCGGGCCGCCTCGTAACCGGGAATTTGCTCGCGAAGGAACCGCTCATATTCAAGCGCCTGCGCCCTGCCTTCAAGCTCGGCGCGAGTCAACTCCTCGGGCTGCGTGGGGTCGACAAACTGAATGCGAGTCATGATCGTAGCCATGACCCCTTCGATTGGAGTTGCGTGGACGCTTCCGTCCCGGCGCGAAAGGTCATACCCCCCGGATTTGGCCGCCTCCGCCATGCGGGCGGCGAACTCAGCCCGCGGAAGCGAGCGGGCGCGCTCAACATCAACATTAGCGATGCGGAAAGTCGTGGTAAGGGTCTGGGCCGGAGCCTGTTCGCCTGCCATTTCAAAAGGAACGCCTGACCATGCGGCCACATCCGCTTCACCAGACGCATCGATGACGATTTGGGCGCGAATCAACCCCAGCCCTGCCTTGCTGCTCACAATCACCCCGGTGATGCGTCCGTGTTCAACCAAAACGTCCGTCACAAACGTATGATAAAGCAGGCGGACGCCCGAGCCTTCGGCCAATCGCTCCCAGACTACTTTCAGGACTTCAGGATTATAGGTAATCCCCGTTCCGGCTCCGAATGTATTTGGCCGTTCAATGACGCGATCAAGTCTCGCCAGCTCGGCGATGACGTCGTCCGGCACGCCGCTCACGACCTTTTTCGCCGCCTTTCCGGGGGTATAGAACCCGTAGAAGGTGTCCAGCACGCCGGTGCTGATTCCTCCCAAAAACCCATATCTTTCAACCAGCATCACCTCCGATTCCGGTGAAACCCTGCGCGCTTCGCGGGCAGCCGTTATGGCTGCGGTTGATCCCGCCGATCCCGCGCCTACAACTAGAATCTGAGGGTTTGCAATTAGCGGGATCTTTTTTTGATAAAGGCACATATCGGAAGGGAAGCAGTTAGAGTTTTCTCCGGCAGGTTGCTGATCAACCTCCTAGTCAGAAGCTGGCTTAGCGGCCGGATCGATTCTTGCCCGCCCGCGAAGCTCCACCCGGTACCGGTACCGGTCTCCGCGGGAAATAGCCAACCCCACCTCAAGCGGACGGCCATCTTCGAGGTA
>DASZAE010000067.1:0-6591 GCA_035945515.1 Terriglobia bacterium | reverse complement strand
AATCAACCGCTTGAGGCCGTCCACATGACCGAGCACGCGATGAACGCCGCGGAATCCCTTGTCACGCGGCATTCCCGGGTCTTCCGGGTGGCAGGCCATTTTAACTTTATTCTCTTCCGCCACGGGCACCACGCGCTTGAGAAAATAAGTGATCCGCGCCCACATCTCGCTGGCGCCCACCTCGCCCGCTTCGGTGAGCGGCGGATTTTCACGCATCGCTTCAGCATAGTTAAACGTGCTGTAAAGCGCGCCCCCACGGTCAAGCGTGGGCTTGGTCCTGACCACGCCGAGGATGCTGAAGTTATATTTCAGGGCGGGAATTCCGGCGCGGCCCGCGTTGCGAATTATCTGGCACACCGCGTCGATTTCCCGGTCGCGTTCGGGACTTCTGCCCAGCATAATGCCGGGGAATTCGGCTTTGTCGATGGTCGAGCTGCTCATGGGCAGCGGGACCATCTCGAGCTCGATGCCAAAGGATTCAACCCTCTCGCGCAGACGAGTAAGCCCTTCAACACTCCAGTTTTCATCGAAACGAGGCGAGGGAAGGCCGCTGCAGATGTGACTGACGCCGAACTCCGCCAGCGCGCGCAGCGTATCGTCAGAAGGCTGCGCAGCGCCAAACTGCGTTCCCAGCTTCATGCGCCCTTTTTCCATCGCCGCAGTGCGCGCTGTGCTGCCGAACGATTGCGTTCCGCTGCCAGCGGCAGCCGCTGCTGTAAGCGATGAAAACCGAACGAAGTCTCTGCGGTTCATCTTGCCTACCTTCTTCAGAAATTGACTCTAAGCCGCGCCCCGAAACTGCGCGGGATCATCATACACTAACGAATTGTCATTTTACTTCACGGCACCTTACTCTTTTTAGCCCTTCCTCTGGAGTTTGTGGAGCAATTGGCTTCACTCACGAGGACCAATAAGTTATAGGGATATCGGTGCCTGCAAGTTGTTGATTCCTCGTTCTGGGCTCTAAGTCGTCCACAGATCGCCTTGCGGAGTAAAGCAGGGTGATGGCGACGGCGCAATTTAAAAGTAGAGTGCTTGGGGGTAATGACCACAGCTTACCGGACAGGATAAGCAAACGCGTGGGTTGGTGCTAAAATAATCAGTGAATTGAAGACTGCGATTGTCGTTTCCATTCTAAGCGCAACGGTGTTTCTGACGGGTTGCTTCAAGCGGCAAACCGCCCCGCGTCTTGTCTATGTGCCGGCTCCACCGGCGGCGCCGAAGCCTGACCTGGCGCAGCAGGGCAGCGTGCTGGTCATCCAAGAGCCTACGCCTCCTCCCGCCGCCGAATCCGTGCCCAAGTCTGAGGGGGCGGAAGTGACGCCGCCTGCGCCTGAGCCGCTGCGTAAGCACAAGACGGTTCAAGCCGGAGCGACTGAAGCCGGCGCGGCGCCTGACACACCAGTCGAGCCTGCCGCTTCGAGCGCGCCTGCGCTGCTGCCTGAACGCAGTCTCCAGCAGCAGATTGAGCTTGAAAAACAAATCGGGGACCTGCGGGGCGCCGTTCGCCAGCGGATTGCGCGCTTGAGCCGCATGACGCTCTCGACGGAGGACCGTAAGGCTATTCAGGATGCGCGGTTGTTCTTGACCGAAGCCGATCAATCTATGCGGGAAAACGATTTGCAACAGGCGCTTAACCTTGAGCAGAAAGCCGATGTGCTGATTTCCGCGGTTGAGAACCGGCACTGAAACTCCTGCGCTTCAGGCCGAAGGATTGGACTGCGCTAAGCTGCCTGACCACGATTCAAATGTCCGTCCGGACCTTTCATCATCCTTGAAAAAGGCGAGATAGGTCATCGTGTTATAACCCACAAACATCTCGCGCCCCGGCCGGAAGCGGGTCAGTTCGTGCACGGGTCTCCAAGTCCCTGAATTCAGGTAGATGGAATTCACCACGCCGCCCGGCGAATATCCCGAGTCAAGCGGCACCATTTCGTAGCGGTGAGTATGGCCGTAGACAAAAAAATGCGCCCGACGGCTCGTGAACGCTGATTCCTCAAGGGCGTAAGGGGAATACGACTGAGCTGGTGAAGTGATTTTTTCCTGTAAAAAGAGGAGAAGCCTGCTCGCTTCGGGCCGCAGAAGGCGCTTCGAGAGCCGCAAGCCAAGTTTCAATTTTTCCGAGTTGAGGAAAGGCCGCCTCGCCCCAACGTGGTCGCTGACAAACGGGATGCGGATAAATTGATCCACCAGACCGTTCCACACTTCCTCGACTTGGCGGTGTTGGCGTGAATCGGGGCATGTCCGGCGCAATAAGCCCCCTACCCACACGGGCACCATCATCAATGGACGGACGTTGTCAATCTCGTTGAGCCCCACCAGACATTCCAGCGGCAATGAGTCCCCCAGGGCCGATTTCACCTCGATGGCGAATCGCGTGACCAGATCGACGACGATCGCATCGCCCAGAGAAGCAACGTCACGGTTGCCTTCGTAATTAAATGAGTCGTAGATGTCCCCGTGTCGCGCAAAGACGCGATGTTCCTCGAGAACTCGCCGGATGGCCGCCGCGGCAGGTTCTTCGAGGTCGTATGGGAAAGGTTGAGCCGGATCATTTTCAAGCCCCATCGCGGTGACGAGCTTCGCGCGGATTGGATGATAGGGACTCTGCGGCAGATGATAATACCAGTCGTGATTCCCCGTCATATAGTGCGTGTGCACCTTGACCGGGACGCGCTCGACGCCCCGCCCGTCATCGCCATTTAACGCGGGCCTGCCGCCGCTTGCCGCAGGAGGCACGGTTGCGATTGAAGTGCCGTGCAGTTCGCGCATCATGGCAAAGAAAACCGCATTTTTGGCAATGGTAGCGTCCGTGATGGCATCAATCTTGTGGACAAAATCAGGATGACGGCTATCGCTCCACGGTCTTAGCGCAGTTCCGTCGCTGCTTTCCAGCCACTGGGAAGAGCGAAGAACATCGACGATATCGCCTAGCAGGAGCACCGTCAGGTCGGTAATGGGTTTGTAGATTCCACCGGAGCGCCATGAGGCGGCATAGGCCAGGCTCCGCAGGCGCTCCCGGAAGACGCGCAATGTGCCTTGATGGATTGTTTCCGAGCTGCCGTCTGTGAGATGTAAATCGCTGATGATGACAAGCATGAATGTCTCCCCGCCGGACAGTCCTCGATTCAGGGCCGATTTCCGATGTATCTTCAATTCTATGCCGGCGAAAAATGGCCGTGGCGACAGATGAGATAAATGAGACACTATATTTTTGTTAGAGATTTTTAGTTCGTGGGCGCAACTCGGAAAAAGCGCGCATACAGTTGAAAATAAATGGATTATTCCGTGGGGATGTTCGGCTTGGCTGGAAGCTATCTTCCTCGCCTGCGCTGGCAACGTGGGCAAAAATGACTGCTGCGGCCGGAAACGGTCACTTTTCGGATGGTTGCGCCGCACCGGGGACAAGGCTCCCCCGTGCGGCGGTAGGCGCGAAGCAACGGCTCAAACGCCCCCTGCCTGCCTTCGATATCGATGTAGTCGCGGAAGCTGGTTCCTTGCAGGCTGACAGCGTGCCGGAGCACGGCCTGAATCGCGTTATAGAGCCGCAGCCTGGCCGGTTTCGGAATCCTCCCTGCCGGGGTCTCGGGGTGGATTTGAGCCTCGAAAAGGGCCTCGTCCGCGTAGATGTTGCCAAGGCCCGCAAGCACACGCTGGTTCAACAGCCAGCTTTTGACGGCCCCGCGACGGCCGCCGATTGCGCCTTCGAATTCGGATTCGGTCATCTCCAGGGCGTCAGGACCAAGCGAGCCAAACACCTTTTCCGCTTCGCGCGCCGTGCAATAGCGCAGCATTCCAAAGCGGCGCGGGTCGCGGTAGCGGAGTTCCTCATCGCCCGCGTCGAGCGTCATGCGGACGTGAGTGTGCGGCAGGACGGTTGCATCATGCCGGGCCACCACGAGCTGGCCGGTCATGCCCAGCCGAATCAAGAGATATTCCGGCGCCCTCGAATCTGCAAACGCGAGCTCAAGAGCCAGCGTTTTTCCTTTGCGCCGCAAACTGGATACCCGCGCGCCCTCGATGCCCCGCTGGAAGCGGCCGGGATCGCCGCGAACCACGTGCGGGCTTACAATCCGCACATTGGAGATGGTCCTCCCCAGCACCCGGCGCTCAAGTCCTTGCCGGACGGTTTCGACCTCAGGCAGCTCTGGCATAGGCTGAAGGTATCAAGAAATAAATACGCGCTGATTCTGGCGGAGAGGGTGGGATTCGAACCCACGGTTGAGTTTCCCCAACACACGCTTTCCAAGCGTGCTCCTTAAGCCACTCGGACACCTCTCCGCGCTCTACGGTCTGGCGGATTTGATCGGACAGACGATCCAGTATAGCAGTTAACGCCGCCATCCCGCACCGCATGGAAGCAGCGCGCAGAGCCTGTCGGTGCGGAAAAACCGTCCCATTTATCCCATTTGTCTCAAAAATCTCAGAGTGGCGTGCTAGGCTTTTTGTAGGGCAGACCTCCGTATTTGAGGTCTGCGGTTTTTTTGTCCATTCAAAGGCCGCAGACCGCAAAGGCGGCGGTCTGCGCTACGCGGCTTGCGCTGTAGCGGCCCCTTATAGGCTTTGCCCGCCGCTACAAAACGGCCGCTACAAAACTCGCTGGCCGCGCCAGCAGGAGGTCTCACGAACCATGCTCGTGTGCCGTCCCCTAAAAACCCTGACAAAGCCGTCACCTGTCACCCTGAGCGAAGCCGAAGGGCTCAGGATGACGAGCGAAGGTCTCAGTATGACAATGGGCCGTTAGTGCACACGAGTTATTGCAGTAAGCCATTGAGCCAAAGCCGGTTAAAAGCGAAAAGAGAGCGAAAACACAAAAAAAGGATTGTTTTACTTTTTGCAACTTATTGAAATTAAAGAAACATTAGTAACACGAACCGGCGCGAACCGGACGGAAAAACGGGCAAAATCGATGCAATAGGTTGAATGTAAAGGAATTAGAGAGATTCCCACTACGAACCGGAGCATTTGCAACAAAACAAAGGAGATGCAAGAGCGGTCCGGTTCGTTTCCGGTTCGTAGCGGCTTTTTGAGGCCAAAAAAATGGTGTTTTTCCGGTTCGTAGCGGCGGTTGTAGGCGCTGCTGTTTCTCCTCGTTGCTACGGGGTCGGACCTTCAGGTCCGATCATCACTCTGGCTTTCAAAGGAGGCCTTCAGACTGCTGTAGCGGCGGCCTCTGGCCGCCGGATTTTAATAGTGAAAACCGGCGGCCAGAGGCCGCCGCTACAAATGCCGGCATCGCGCAAATTGCATAGGAACGGAACAAGAAGTTTCCAACACACTCGAAAAACAGGTCAAAATAAGAATGAACTATGGAAAGCGAGACCTCAAAAACGGCGATCGTTCTTTTTGCGCACGGCAGCCGGGTTGAAGCGGCAAACGAAGGCGTGCGCGCGCTGGCAAAGCAGGTGCAGGATTCAGGCGGCTTCGCCCGCGCCCGTGCTGCGTTCTTAGAATTGGGCCAGCCGGACCTCAAGGGCGCGATTGCCGAAGCTGTTGAGGCTGGCTTTCAGCGCATTATCGTGGTGCCTTATTTTTTAACTTTGGGCGTGCATTTGCAACGGGACCTGCCGGAGTTATTAGCGCGAGAGAATGAGGCGCATCCGGGGGTGCAGATTATCGTCAGTGAGTCGCTGGAGGGCCATCCTGCAATGCCTTCGCTTGTGACAGACCGGATTCGCGCGGTTTCTGAGACAGGCGGCCCGCTCCGGTGACGCCACCCGTCCATCATGCCGTTCTGCGGCGCGTTTGGGGATCGAGCTCCCGCGCCCGGCACTTTGAATTCCAGATGGCGAACGGGCAGCGTTTCGAGTTCCACGCCGGCCAATACATTTCTCTTCACACCGATTTAAATGGAGAGAGCATGGCGCGCGCTTATTCAATTGCCGCGCGGCAGGCGGACGACCGGCTTGAGCTTTGCGTGAATGTCTCGTCCGGCGAAGACGCGTGGCTCCTGGGACTGAAGAGGGGTGAAGAAGTGGAGTTCTCCGGTCCCTTTGGCTCATTTGAGCTGCGGCATCCTCCTGGCCTCGTGGCGGCCTTCATCGCAACGGGCACGGGTATTGCTCCCATTCGCGCTATGATTCAAGAACTCTACCGCAAATATAAGCCTGAAGAGGCGTGGCTCATTTTCGGCGTGCGGCGCGAGGCGGACATCCTTTACCGCGAGGAGTTTGAGAAGCTTGCGAGCGCGCATCCCGAATTCCGTTTCGTGCCCACGCTCAGCCGCCCTGATCCGGGTTGGACGGGACGCCGCGGCCACGTGCAGGAACAAATCAAGAAGTATTTGCGCGAAAAAGAAGGATTGCAGGCCTATGTCTGCGGATCGCCAGCTATGGTCGAGCAAGTGCGCGCGCTTCTGCAAACGATGGGTTACGGTGATGACGCGGTAAGCTTCGAGAGATTTGAGTAGAGCAGAAGGGAAAGGACCATAAACGGGTGCTGTTACCGGAAGGGAGCCTGCGGGAGGTGAGAGGCCCTCCCGCAGGTGGAGTGTTGGGGTTAGGGAAGAACGTAACGGATGTCGGCGTAGGCTTCACTCAGGTTCGCATTTTTGGGCGAGCCGGGCGCCACGTACCAGGGCGCGCGGGTCAG
>DASZAE010000066.1:0-4795 GCA_035945515.1 Terriglobia bacterium | reverse complement strand
CGGCCTGCTGCACATCAGTGAGGTTGCCGACCATCGCATCCAGGATATCCGCAAGGAACTCAAAGAAGGCGATCAGCTTCTGGTTAAAGTTATCTCGATCGAAGGCAATAAAATCCGGCTCAGCCGCAAGGCCGTGCTCCGGGAGCAGCAGCAGAAAGCCAGCGTGTAGCTGGCTTCTAAAAAACCGTCGTTTGGACGATCACCAGGTTTGTGGCGGCAGGCAAAGCCTGTAAGGGGCCGCCGATTTTACTAGTAAAGACCGGCGGCCCCTTACAGGCTTTGCCCGCCGCTACAGTAATTTGACCGCTTATGACCGCGCTCGATGAAAGGATCAAGTCGGCCTATGCGGAATGCCGCGCGATCAGCCGGCGGCATTACGAAAACTTCCCCACTGCTTCGCGCCTGGTCCGGCGCGATAAACGCGACGCGCTCGCCGCGATCTATGCTTTCGCGCGGGCGGCGGATGATTATGCGGACGAACTCGGCCAAGGCACGTCCGAAGAACGCCTCCACTCAATTGGCGCATGGCGCGACCGGCTCAACGACTGCTACTCGAAACCACTTACTGAAATCGAACACCCCGTCTTTCTCGCGCTCGGCGACAGCATCCACAGATATAATCTCAGTTATGACAATCTGAACAATCTGCTGCGCGCTTTTGAGCATGACGCGGTCACGAATCGCCATCAAGATTTTGATTCGATTTTGTCCTACTGCAAGTGTTCAGCGAACCCCGTAGGACGGCTCACGCTCGAATTGTTCGATTACCGCAATGCGGAGATGTTTGCGCTCTCCGATTTCATCTGCACCGCCTTGCAGCTTACAAACTTCTGGCAAGACGTTGCCATTGACCTCGCGCGCGATCGCGTCTATCTGCCGCTCGATGATCTGACGGCGTTCGGACTTGACCTTGAGACGGTTCGTGAATTCAGCGCATCCAAAGGACTAGTTACAGATGACCGCTGGCGCCGCCTTATGGAGTTCCAGGTGGAGCGCACCGCCGGCCTTTTTGAGCAAGGCAGGCTTTTGCCCGAAAAAGTTGGGAGTAACCTACGCAGTCAATTACGGCTGACTTGGCTCGGCGGGATGGCGATTCTGAGGAAGATCAAGGCCGTCCGGTACGACGTATTTCACTTTCGGCCGTCGCTCCGCAAGTGGGATTTCGCGGGACTGTATCTGCGGTCTAGGCGCCGTCTTTTCAATATCAGTTTTTTGGATTTATGATTTTGGAAAGAGCCGGAGCAGCGCAGTTTCTCTTGCACAGCAGGAGCAAGCTTGCGCACCCTGCGGATAATGAGAATATGCCATCAGCACCGAAACATTTCACCGACTCTCGGACAACGAATTTTTACTATTCCTTTCTATTTCTCCCGCAAGAGAAGCGCCGGGCCATTGAGGCCGTCTACCTTTTTGCACGCCACAGCGACGATGCCGCGGATGATCAGCGCAATCCGGAGGCGGCGGCGCGAGAAATCGCCCGGTATCGCGCCATCCTCGATCAATGCTTCGAGCAGAATGGAGCGTTGCCCCCCAATCTCGACGCTCTCCGGGAGGCTATACGCCGGTTCCAGATCCCGCGGCAGCCGTTTGATGACCTGCTGCTGGGCCTTGAAATGGACTTGCACATGGACCAAACCGGCGGCCTTTACAAAACGTTTTCGGAACTCGAACTCTACTGTTACCGCGTGGCCAGTACCATTGGCCTGATTGCAATAGAAATCTTCGGCTATAGCAATCCTCAAACGCGTCAATACGCGCTCAGCCTTGGCAAGGCGCTGCAGATGGTGAATATCCTGCGGGACATCGAGTCTGACGCGAAGCGCGGCCGGGTTTATTTGCCCGAAGAAGATATGGCGCGCTTCGGGGTCGACCCGGCCGCTCTACGGCAGGGCTGTTATAACCATTCCTTCAGGGATCTTGCGCTTTTCGAGAGCCGCAGGGCGCGCGAATTCTTTGAACAGGCGCGCCGGCTGCTACCGCCCGAAGACGCATGGTCTATGCAGCCAGCCGAGATCATGGGGGCAATTTACTGGCAATTATTGCGCAAAATCGAGCGTCAGTCGTTCAACGTGTTTGGGTCAAGGATGCGGCTGTCGCGCCCCGTCAAACTTGCGACCGCGATCAAGGTGTACCTCGGAGCGGAGTGGCGCAAATAGCATCAGCGGCTGGCCGTCAACTTTCAGCAAAAACACTAACTCACTCCCTGCGCTCACCGAGAGCTTATAGCTTATCGCTGAATTATCTCCATGTCTGAAACCCTCATTATCGGCGCCGGTTTTGCCGGCCTTGCGGCGGGCGTTGCGCTCTCAAGCGCCGGCAAAAGGGTGCGCATCCTTGAGCAAAAACCCTATCTCGGCGGCCGCGCCCGCTCCTTCGCACACGCCGCCACCGGCGCCACTGTTGACAATGGGCAGCATATTTTCATGGGTTGTTATCACGAGACGCTGGCATTCTTAAAAACTATCGGAACCCTTGACCGCTTGCGCTTTCAACCCCGGCTCGCGGTCCATTTTGTGGATCGGCAACAGGGCCTGACCTCGCTCAAATGCCCGTCACTTCCTGCGCCGTGGCACTTGCTTGGCGGCGTGCTGAAGTCGAACAGTTTCAACCTAGCCGAAAAGCTGCAAGTTGTCCGGCTTGGCCGCGCCCTGAAGGCGGCAAACGCAACTAAACTCTATGAAGAACTCCGCTGTCTGACGGTGGATGAGTGGATGGCCCGGATGGGTCAATCGGAAAAGCTGCGACGCAATTTCTGGGATTTGCTCTGCATCGCCGCGCTCAACGAAGATCCGCGCATTGCCGCTGCCTCAGTGTTTGAGCCGGTCCTGCGACTGGCGCTTTTCAAGTCTGCCCGCGACTCGCGCATTGGCCTTGCCAACTGTGGGCTGAGCGAGTGCTATACAGAAGCGGCCACCACCTTTATCCGCGCAAGGGGCGGCGAAGTGGAGCTTAACCGCGATGTTAGCGGGCTTATCCTCGACTCAGTGAAAAATGACGCGAATGATAAGCCTGAGTTGGTCTGCCGCGGTGTCCGATTCTCCGATGGTTCCACACTCGCATCCGACATAGTGTTGAGCGCCGTTCCCTGCTTTCAACTGGCTCGGCTGCTACCCCACGATCTATTGATCGGCGAACCCTTTTTCGCGGGGCTTGCCGTCATGCGGCCTGTCCCGATCATCTCTTTGAATCTCTGGCTCGACCGCGACATTACCCCCATCGAGTTTGCCGGTTTGCGCGGCACAACGGTGCAGTGGTTCTTTAACAAAGGGAAGATTTTGGGTTCGGGTGAACACTATATCAGCTTGGTGATCAGCGGCGCGCACGAGCACGTTCACCGCGAGAAGGAGGAGTTGCTCAGTCTTGCGCTACAAGAGTTAAAGGAATTGTTTCCGCGCGCGCGCGAAGCGACCGTGCTGCATTCGCTCGTCATCAAGGAGCGGTTCGCCACGTTTTCGGCCAGTGTCGAGGTGGCCGGGCTGCGGCCGGGTTCACGAACTCCGGTTGCGGGCCTGTATCTGGCTGGAGACTGGACGAATACGGGTTTGCCCGCAACCATTGAAAGCGCCGTGAAAAGCGGTTACACTGCGGCTCGTGAACTTTTGAGTTCGCAGCATACAAGTGCAGTTTGAATCTGAGGTGAATTATGAAACGCCGTGATTTCAACCTGAATCTGCTGCGCATGGCAGGCGCCGGAAGCCTGATTGGTATTGCCGGGGAGGCGATTGCCAAGGCCGCGCCCGCGATGACAATTCCATCTCTAGGCGCTATGGGTGGAGTTGGCGAGTCGGTTCCAGCATCGAGCGATCCGCGCCTTAAGGGATCCTACCGCTTTTCGCGCGGACTCTGGAATTACGTGCACATGGAAGGAACGCCCGCCGAAATCGGGTTCCAGCACGGTTACCTCCTGGCGCCGGAGATCGCGGATGCGTTCAAGGCGGTTTCTTTCACCAACTGCCGCGGCACGGGAAAGGATCACGCCTTCTTCGAGAAAGCAGCAACCGAAATGCTTTGGCCCAAAGTCTACCCGGAATATCAGGAGGAGATCGAAGGGATTCACCGGGGACTTCAGGCGCGCGGCGTGCGCGACATGAATCTGGCCGACGTTATCTGGCTGAACGCGATGGAGGAATTGTCCGATTACTATGTGCCCTGGTATGACAAGCAGCACAAGGCTCCCCCCGCGCCCGCCGGCAAAGGACATTGCAGCGCCTTTGTGGCCACGGGCAGCATGACGAAGGACCGCCATATTGTGATGGCGCACAACTGCTGGACCAGCTATATGCACGGCGAGCGATGGAACGTCATTTTTGACATCGCGCCCAAAAGTGGCTACCGCATTCTGATGGACGGGTTCCCCGGCATCATCATCAGCGATGACGATTTCGGCATCAATTCCGCCGGCTTTATGGTGACCGAAACCACCATCACCGCGTTTCACGGCTGGAACCCGGACGGCAGACCTGAATTCGCGCGGGCCAGAAAGGCCATGCAATACGCGTCGTCGATCGATGATTTCGTCAAGATTATGCTGGACGAAAACAACGGAGGCTATGCGAACGACTGGCTGCTGGGCGACCGCAAGACCAATGAGGTTGCGCAGTTTGAGCTTGGGCTTAAGGCGCACAAGTTGTGGCGCTCGAAAGACGGCTACTACGTGGGGTCAAACTTCGTCAGCGATCCCAAGGTGCTGGCCGAAGACACGACGTTTGACGCTAACGACCTCTCCACTTCTCCAAACGCCCGCCGCGTCCGCTGGGAACAGCTCATGAAACAATACAAAGGCCAGATCGATGTT
>DASZAE010000065.1:0-8548 GCA_035945515.1 Terriglobia bacterium | reverse complement strand
GCCGAGCACTACGACGCGCAATTGCACAGGCATATCAGCCCCTTGCTAAGTTTGGCCGCCTTACTTGGGTTGCGGAACGATTCGCAAATAAGGCCGAGGCGCCTTCCACCCGCCGGGATAGAGCTTTTTCGCCTCTTCGTCGGATACCGCCCCCGAGAGGATGACATCCCCGCCCGGCTTCCAGTTCACGGGGGTAGAGACTTTGTGCTTGGTCGTGAGCTGTATGGAATCGAGGGCGCGCAACACTTCGTCGAAGTTGCGGCCGCTGCTCATCGGATAAATGAGCATCAACTTGATCTTTTTGTCGGGGCCAATCACGAACACCGTGCGCACGGTAGCGTTATCCGCCGGGGTGCGGCCCTCGGAGGTCTCACCGGCTTCGGCGGGCAGCATATCGTAAAGCTTAGCGATTTTGAGCTGCGGATCGCCGATCATCGGATAATTTACTTTGTGGCCCTGTGTCTCTTCGATGTCCATTGACCACTTACTGTGATTCGTCACGGGATCCACGCTCAGGCCGATGATCTTGCAGTTGCGTTTCTGGAATTCCGGTTCAAGACCCGCCATATAGCCCAGTTCGGTGGTACACACTGGTGTGAAGTCTTTCGGGTGGGAAAACAGGATGGCCCAGCCGTTGCCAATCCATTCGTGGAATCTGATGGTTCCCTGGGTGGTTTCGGCAGTGAAGTCCGGAGCCGTGCCATTGATGCGTAGTGACATTGTGCGTTCCCCTTAGGAGATTGAATTACTTGGAGAGAAAATCAAGAGTAGCGAGTCTACCTGGGGCCGTTCCTTCCTGTCAATCGAATTGTCAGATGTGGTAGAGCCTACTCACATGTATCCCTCTCTTCTGTTTCGAAGCCGGTTGGTTTTCTCGGGGCGGTATCAGCCCACGCTTTAACCAATGCCACATCACCCCCGGTGCAGAGGCTTAACTTCCGGTTTGTCGGCGACACGGACACTGGGCGCGCTCAGGAAACCGTCGCCTCCTAACTTCCGGATCGCGCGTTATTCATCACCAAACGCTGAGTTGACCTGTGACTCGGCCCTTCGCCGGCGCTGAGAATCCGTCTGGTGGAAATGTCGAAGATGCAAGACGCGCTCGGCGCTGCATGAACCAAGTTTCCTCGACCCGCAGCCTGTAATTATGCGGGTTGACAGCCGGCTTTCCGGTCCTGTACGCTCTTCTGAGCGCAAAGGGCGCATCCAGTCCGCGGAAAGGGCCGTGCCCACCTTGGTTCGTATAATCTGACGAATCTTCTTTCAGCCTGATTGATGCGGACGTTCCAGGCGCGACGTGAAAGGAGCTTCGTATGCCTGACCGGACTCTTCCCGGCCACCCAAACCTCGAGCAATATAAGAAGCAGGCCAAAGAACTTCGGCGCAGTGTTGTTGCCGGTACGCCTGCTGCGCTCGAACGCATTCGTCGTCACCATCCACGCTTTCGCCACGCAGGATCAGATTCATTACGCTCCCTCAGCCTGGCCGATGCGCAACTCGTTCTTGCTCGCGAACACGGGTACGGAAGCTGGCCTGAATTCGCCAAATATATTGAGACCCTGCGTGTCATTCGAGAGCTCGAGGATCTGCGTGATCCGGTTCATACGTTCATCCAAGTCGCGAGTGTTGATCGCCATGGCTGGCACGGCTCGGGAACACTCGAACACGCCGAGATGATTCGCGCCCGCTATCCCGAGGTAAGCACTGCGAGCATTTATAGCGCCGCCCTCCTTGGCGATGCGACCACGGTCCGCGCCTTTCTGTCGCACGATTCATCGCTTGCGACGGCGAAAGGCGGTCCGCACGGGTGGGACGCATTGACCTATCTCTGTTTTTCACGGTATCTCCGCATCGATAAGGCACGCTCGGAATCTTTTGTACTGGCGGCGCGCGCCCTACTCGAAGCCGGAGCTAACGCGAATACGGGATGGACCGAGTATATCGACACTCCAGCGCGGCCGGTGCATGAAGCCGCCCTCTACGGAGTCGCAGGGGTCGCACAACATGTCGGACTAACCGGTCTCTTGCTAGCGTATGGGGCTGATCCCAATGACGAAGAGACACCGTACCATGTGGCCGAAACATACGACAACACTGTGTTACAAGTTTTGCTCGACTCCGGACGATTTAACGAAGTTAGTCTCGCAACTGTTGCCGCCCGCAAATGCGATTGGCACGATGACAAGGGACTGAACCTTGTTCTTGATCATGGCGCCAATCCAAACTATCGCAGTAATTGGAAATTCAGCCCTTTCCAGCAATCGATCCGCCGTGATAACAGCGTTGTGATGATCGAAGCATTACTCGACCATGGGGCCGACCCCAGGTTGCCGAATGAGCTAGATGGACGCAACGCCTTCCAGATGTCTGCCTGGTATGGTCGTGACGATATTCTCGAAATCTTGCAAGGCCGAGGGTTCGAGACTCGACTCCAGGCTCTCGACGCTTTGGTAGCAACATGCGCGCGCGGCGATTTGGAGGGAGCACGATCCCTGGCGAGCAGGAATCCTGAACAGCTCACGCACCTCCTTGCGATGGGAGGCACGCTGCTAGCGCATTTCGCTGGCGCGAACAATGACCCAGGAGTACGTTGCCTGCTTGCCTTGGGCGTTTCCCCCCAAGCCCCATGGCCAGAGGGTGACGGTTATTGGGAGCTGGTGCCTGGCTCGACTGCTCTGCACGTGGCTGCGTGGCGCGCAAATCACGAGGTGGTTAAGACGCTCATTGCCGCGGGCGCGCCCGTGAACGCGGGCGACGCACGTGGCCGCACTGCATTGCGACTGGCCGTGAAAGCCTGCATAGATTCGTACTGGAAGTACCGCCGCAAACCGGATTCTGTGGCCGCACTGCTCAGTGCCGGAGCACGCATTGATGGCATCGACTTGCCGACGGGCTATTCCGCCATCGACGAACTGCTGGTTGCCCAGGGAAACGAGGATCCCGGTTTGAATTACAAATTCTGACTACAACCCGCAGGCTCACCGAACTGGTCGGCCGCCAGTTCCGGCAGGCAGTTCCGAGAGTGGGGCATTCATAAGACCCATCCGAGATATTACATATCCCTTTCCGCCCGAAGGCGGGCCGTGCCAGGCAAAATTGGTCAGGAATCTCAAAGATCAATGGTGGTTGTTGGCACACCGCTGCGAGCCCAACGACAGCGAAACTGGGGATGATTTCGTGGTACGCCCGGTAAAATTCTTCCCTGCATTCAAAATTGCTGATCAATCATCTTCGCAGCACATTTTTTTCAGGTCAGGCGACACGAGCTTCGCGAGTACAGGCACTCACTATGTGGAGCCCGCAGGCGGGTTGCTTATTTCATCCTCTTACCGTTGGGCCGAAGATGAAGGGCCACGCAGTTCAGGCTATGTAAGTCGTGTGGATGAAATTCCGTCTGCTTGATTAATATACTCAACCCTGCCCTTTATCTTGTTGTGGTTTTTCCCAAACACCCGACTGAGCGGACCGGAAAATCGCTTCGATCACGGACATATTAGCGATCGCATTTTCCAGGCCGACAGGAACATCGCCCTGCCCGCGTATCGCTTTGGAAAAAGCGTCCCCTTGCAGAGTGTACTGGTCGCAGGCCGGAAAAGTCTCCTCCGTGATACCCTTCCCGCTAAGATCGGTGCCAGTGTCAATGAAAATTCGGGCTGGTTGGTCGTTGGGCGTGTTGAATGGAATCTGAATTTCAATTCGTCCGTCGGTTCCCATAAGTTGCACCCTCTGATACGGCACCACCGGAGTACCACAAGTGAAGACGGATTGACCTCGTGGAAAGTCCAAAATGGCCGACGTGAGCCTGTCTATTTTCCACGACGGATCAAGATCGATCAGGCCCATTACGCGGGAAGGCTCTTCGCCAAACATGAAACGTGAAACGTGAATCGGGTAACATCCGATATCCATCAGCGCGCCGCCGCCGTACGCTTCGACATTCCTGATGTTCGAAGCGTCTCGGTTGAAGTAGCTGAAGAAGCCCAGAATGGACCGCAGTTCGCCGATACGGCCGGAAGTCACCAGTTTACGCGCGCGAAACCACTGCGGGTGATTGCGGATCATAAAGGCCTCGCCGATCTTCACTTCTGTTCGATTCCGTACCGAGAGCAATGTCCGAGCTTCCGCCACGGTAAGACTGAGCGGTTTTTCGCACAGTACGTGTTTGCCCGCCTCCGCCGACTTGACGGTCCAGGGAACATGAAGGTGATTGGGCAGCGGAATGTATACGGCTTCGATTTCCGAATCTCGCAAGATCTCGTCGTACGAGCCGTACGCTTTGCTGATGCCAAGCATTTGCGCCGCGCCTTCCGCTTTCTGGCTGTCTCTTGAGGCAATCGCCACTACTTCCGACCACTGTCCCTTCTGCATGGCGGGAATTACCTTATTAACCGCTATTCGGGCCGCGCCCAACACACCCCACCGAACTTTGTTATTACTCATTCGCACTCCTTTTCGAATCTACAGGTCTCGCTGTTGGGTTCCGATTGCAGGCCCGAAGGGCCGAAACATGAATGTCCCCGGGCGCAAGAAGCTGTGAAAAATTAACGGTGGCTGTCATGCTGAGCGCAGCGAAGCACCCGCCCGCCGAGGCCAGTTCTACGGTTTGCCGACTACACGTTAAGGTGAACTGGGCTAGGTTAGCGCCGGGCCGTTAATCGCGGGTCAGCCGCCGGCGATAGATAAGCTCAGTGCATTCGCGCTCGGCACGTGGCACCTCTGCTGTGATCTCTAGGGTGTGGGCCCGCCGCCAGAGTGAATTCTGCGAGTGCCGATCTGCATCTGTTAGAGCTTGCAGTCCCACCCGAGGGAAATGCGCCGAAAGGTCTATTCATAGCGAAGGTAACGAATCGGCTCGACGCTTAATGATCGCCTCGCCGGCAGCAGTGCTGCAATTGTGACAGTAGTCGCCACGATCCCCAGTGCGAGCACATAACTGAGTGCGTCGAGGTTGCTGATACCGAAGAGTATGGCGCGAAGAAAGCGGGACACTGCCACCGTCCCCGCGAACCCGGCCAGCAGCCCGATCGTGACAGGCCACATAAACTGCCGTAGAATTACCGACAACACCTGCGCTGGTTTCGCGCCGAGCGCAATCCGGATGGCGATCTCCTTTTTCCGCTCTGATACTGCGTAGGCTACGAGCCCGCCCAAACCCAGGGCGGCCAGCAGCACCGCCACCGCGCCCAGCAGGCTCACGACGGTCGCAGCTATCTCGACCGGTTGCATGTTTCGACGAAAGTCAGACTTCAGCCAATGCACCTCCGGGAACACTTTCGGGTCAAGGTTTCCCGCGATTGATTTCACCGCCGTCGCCAATCCTTCGCGCGAACCGGCCGCCTTCACCAGCACGACCATTCCTGGCATATCGGCGAGTCGGGCCGCGTGGTACACCTCCATCGCATTGGCATAGTTCAGAGCGTTCATCGGCGCGTTTCCCGCCACGCCGACCACTACATCCTCGTTCCAGAGCTTACCGAGCGGTTCCTCTCCCGGCCACTCTCTCCGCGACAATGATTCGCTCACCACGACGGCGTGGGTTTCACCCGGCAACACATTCCGTCCCCGAAGCAGCGGGATACCCATCGTGCCCAGGAAATCCGGGTCGACGTTATAGGGATGAATCTCCGCCGGACGCTTCTCAAGGTCGGCAGTAATGGTCGAAATTCGGTGGTGGCCAAGCGGAGGGATTGAGGAGAAGGCGACCGACGTCACGCCCGGGGTGGCGCGCAGACGGCTGTCAAGCTGCCCCATGTAGGCTCGTGCGGCGGCCGGGGTGTACCCATGGGCATCAAGGTTCAGATCAATGGCAAGCACCTGCTTGTATCCAAATCCAGGGTAGCTGTAAAGCTCATGGTGCACAGCCCGGACCAGCAGTCCGGCCACAATCAGGAGCGCACAGCTTATCGCAACCTGCGCGGCCACCAGCACCTGCCGCGCGGTCGTCCTTCTCTGCTCCTGTCGAGCGATTTTCAACGCCGGCGCAAGTCCGAACAAGACTGCGCTCACGATCGAGAGCGCCACGACGAACACGTAGACTCGCCAATCCGGCGTCGCACTGGCCCATTTCGGCGCATCCGATGCGGACAGCATCACGCGGAAGACGAGATAACCCACGCATAGTCCCCCAGTGGCCCCCAAGCTAGCCAGCAGCAGGCTCTCCGCAAAAAGCTGGCGGGCTATGCGCCCGCGGCTCGCGCCGATGGCAAGACGGATACGGATTTCATGCTCGCGTGTCATCCCTCGTGCCAGGAGTAGGCCGCCTAGATTCGCGCACGCCACGGCCAGGATCGCGAGTGTGAGCATTCCGGCTGCTGCCAGTGCCCCGAAGACCTCCGGGTCTGTTCCGTGGAGACGCCCGGCCGGCTCAGCCTTGATGAACTCGTTGTCCCAGATATCACGCGGATATCGCTTGCGAAGCTCACCCGTCAGCACGCCTAATTCCTGCTCGGCCATCTTGGCCGTGACACCGGGCGCGAGCCGGCCCCACATGACCACGGAGCCCCCCGGGCTCATATCGGTCAGCGCCTTGCTGCCTTCCACGAAATAGGGTTCCTCGTTGATGGGGAGCCAAACGGACGGAGTCTGGTTGCCGAGACTGGCCGACGCATAGGACGTTACGCCGATCACGATTGCAGGCTTCTTGTTCAAATGGATAATCCTGCCGACGATCGAGCGATCGGCGCCGAAACGACGTTGCCAGAATTCGAAGCTGAGCACCGCCACCGGAGTGGCACTGCGTGCGTCGTCGCGGCCTGGAAACATCAGGCGGCCACACGCTGCCGCCGTTCCCAGCTCCGCGAAATAATTTGCGGTCGCAAAACTGGCGCTCACCGGCTGCGGATCGCTTTCAAAGTCCAGGCGTGCGCTCATTGTCGCCATGACCGCCGAAAGGGTCTTCGTGTGCTCGCGATAGAAGATCAGGGATGGATAAGGCATGATGTTTGTGCCGCCGGCAGGGGAGCGCCGCTGTAAGTTCACCAGCGAATTCGGATCGCGCACGGGCAGTGATTTCCATACCATTGTGTTGAACTCGTTGAAAGCCGCAACATTCACGCCGATTCCGACCGCCAGGATCATCACCGCCGAGAGCGTGAACGCTGGCGACTTCTGAAGCCTGCGCGCGGCATAACGAAGGTCTGCCCACACTTCATCCCACACTCGCAGGCCCACGGAGGCGCGCATCTCATCCTTATGAGACTCGATCGCGCCAAACTCAATCCGTGCTCGCCGCATGGCTTCGCTGTGCGGAATCCCCGCCCGAACGAGGTCTCGCGCATAGCTCTCGATGTGGAACTCCAACTCCGAATCCATGGCGGCTTCGAGTCTTTGCCGATTCACAAGCCACTTCAACCATGAGCGTAACTGCGCGTAAAACGTCATATCTGCTCCGAAGTCGCTGCGAGAATGCTCGCGATCAGCGAGGTCATGCGGTTCCAGCTCCGGGTTTTGGACTTGAGGCGACGCCGGCCAGCCGGAGTGAGACTGTAGAACCTCGCCCGGCGCTTGTTTTCCGATTCTCCCCACTCACTTGCAATCCAGCCGCGGTGCTCCAATCGATAAAGAGCCGGATACAAAGATCCTTGCAGGATCTCGAGCCGTCTCCCGGAGATCTGTTGAATGCGGAGCAGTACCCCGTAGCCGTGCAAAGGGCCGAGCGATACCGCCTTGAGAATCAGCATGTCTAGAGTGCCCTGCAGCCGATCGATCTGCCTGCCCATGAATCTCTCTCCTTGTGCGTCTAGGACAGCATAGAACATCCTTCCTAGACGCGCAAGGAGAGCCAGTATTACTCATCAGACACTACCCAGAAAAAGCGGTCGCATCAGATCCTTGACAGCCGACCGTTCAGGTTGCCGGTAAACGGGCTGCCAGCTGATGTGACACGCCCCGCTCCGAGCGGATCGTCGCCAACCCTTCCTTTATCCGATAACGGAAGAGTGACAAGTGATTCGTTCAGAATCCCATCCTCTTTTCCGGCGAACGCGGCCGGATACGAGCGTGAACCCAGCGACGCGGGAGCCAAAGATGATAACGCAATGTTTGGGAGAGCTTCCGTTTTCCTACCGCAGGGGAGTCGGCCTACACTGGGGGAATGGCGCAACAAAATACGGACCAAGCGGTACACAAGGCGGCGCGGTCAGGTCTGACCGATAAACTGGCGGTGATGTTGGCTAGGGACCCTTCTCTGATCGACGCGAAGGGTATGGACGCGCGAACTCCACTGCATTGCGCGGGAACAGTGGCAGTGGCAGCGATGCTCTTGGATCATGGGGCTCGAATTGATGCGAGGGACGAGGATCACGATTCAACGTCGGTACAATGGCTGATCGGCGATTCGCCGGATGTGGCGAGATTTCTATTAGAACGCGGCGCGAAAGCGGATATTTTTTTGGCGGCTGCGCTAGGTGATCTGGCGCTGGCAGAGAGATTGGTAGCAGAGGATCGGGGCTGCCTGGCGCACCGGATCGGCAAACCGCCCGAGTTTCCACCGCTTGGCCATAACGGGCGCGGCGGCACGATCTACCAGTGGACGCTGCGCTTCAATTCT